>CABUWG010000029.1 GCA_902495305.1 uncultured Pseudomonadota bacterium
ACTGGATCCTTCGCTTCGCTCAGGATGACCCGTGCGACGGGCGGCGCTCAGTTGTCAGCGCTCTGCCCTGAGGGGCGCGTTGCTATAATGGGATTTGTGGGGAAGGATGTACTTTG
The DNA here is from genome assembly GCA_902495305.1 of uncultured Pseudomonadota bacterium. Classification (GTDB taxonomy): domain Bacteria; phylum Pseudomonadota; class Alphaproteobacteria; order RF32; family CAG-239; genus MGBC133411. Next base: position 117 of record CABUWG010000029.1, read on the forward strand.
AAATGAAAAAAGCGGGAGGTTAAGCCCGCTTTTGTTTTAATTCTTTTTCTTACCTTCTTCCGGTATGTCAAGGTAGACTGAGATTTTTCTATTATAATATTCCAGAAGTTCTTTTATCAGCCACGGCCTGATTCTGCCGCGTCCCAATTCTAAATCTTCTATATATTCGGTCGGGACTTTTAATTTCTTGCTGACTTTTTTTAACGGAAGCTCGTCTTTTCGCCTTTCGCAGTAAAAGGCAAAGCCCAGCGTCCGGTGAATCGCTTTCAGCGGATTTGTCGCTCTGGATTGATATTTTATATTTTTCATTATTTTTTTAGCTCCTTGATTTTGTTAAAACAAAACCACCCTAAATAAGGGTGGCGGAGCTGAAAAACTGCAAAAGATCAGTCACACTAATTCGCCCGCAAAGCGGCTTATCTCGTGCACTCCGCCTAAAGACGGATTTCTTTTGAGATGTTTTTCAGACACCGCAGTCCGTCTCCGGACTGCGAGGGTTATAATAAACGAATCTGTGACTTTTGCAAGACTTTATTATTCGCGATGATAAGGATGATGATTGATAATGGTTTGAATCCGATAAATCTGTTCAGTCAAAACCGCCCGCATCAGGATATGCGGCAGTGTCAGTTTTCCGAAAGACAACAGCAAATCTGCCCGTTGTCTGGTTTCCGGCAGATGACCGTCCGCGCCGCCGATTAAAAAACAAATTTCCGAACAGCCGTTTATCTGCCAGTTTTCAACTTTTTGCGCCAATTCCAGACTTTTCAGGTTTTCCCCCCGTTCATCAAGCACAATGACCTTAGCTCCGGCCGGAATCGCACCCTGCAAAAATTTAGCTTCTTCCGCCTGAGTGGAATTGTCTGCTTCTTTTATACTGATCTGCCAGCCTGAACGCTTGATGTATTCGGCAATAATTTCGGCTTCTGGAGAATTTTTTTTGCATTTGCCAATTGCGATTATCGTTACTTTCATTTTTTTGCCCGTTTTGTTTTTTTCTCATCATAAAAAGCGGCGGCTGACTTGTCAAGGACATTGACTTTCTTTGTTTTTGTGCTATCTTTTTCTGACATTCTAATTATTAATTTCTATGAAACATATTATTAAAAAATTGTCTTTCTTTGCAACGAGTTTGAAAGAAGCATATCAGGAACAGAGAATTGCATATCATCTGGAACACAACACCAAGAAAATTGCCGCTTATCAGGAGTGGGAAAAACGTCAAAAGACGATTGACCCGCATCATCATGCTGACAAGGCCATGAATTATGAGCCGCTCTTGCTTGGTTATGCCGATAAGCCGGTTTTGTATCAGGCAGAAGCCGCCGCCGCTTTGGAAAAATTTTTGAAGAATCCGGTTCGGCCGGAAGAAATGGTCTTATCTTCTTTGGAAAGCCGGTTTTTGCATGCAAATCTGAACAGCATTTTTTTCACGACGGTCTGGCTTTATCAGAATTCTTATTTTGTGGAGCTTGGCGTCAGTATCGGCAAAAAACGCAGTAAGGTCGGCTTTTTGGACAAGCGGATGTTTGACATTGAGGCTCTTGGTTCGGGTTGTGCCCCGCATGCCGTTATCATTACCTACTACGGCATAAGGCTGAATGCCATGCCGCATTGTTCTCTTTATTATGTGGTGGAAAACAACGACCTCAAGCCGCTGACCCTTGTGCGTTACGGCAACGGCACCGGACAGAATACCGAAGTGATTGAAACTTACAAAACACGGGTTTCTTATGCTGAAATTCTGGCCGCCACCAAAAAGGACATCTGACAAAAATCCCCGCAATCTTTTTTGATTGCAGGGATTTTTTTATTACTGACCGGCAGGAGCATTTTCCGCCGGCGCATCTGCCGCAGCGGTGGCCGGTTCGGTTTCTGTTTCTGTCTCCGGCATTGGTGCAGGCGCTTTTTTGGCAATCGGGAAAATCTGAACGCCGCCCTGAGAATAGGAGCCGGCTGTTCTGCTGGCGCCGGAAACGCTCGGAGCGTTCACATAGCTGTTTGCCGCACTGACCGGATTTTTCTTGTCGGTCAGAACCGGATTCAGCGGATAAGACGTATTCGGCAGGCGCAACATCATATATCCGGTGCCGCCGCCATAGGCCGGACCGGACAAGCCGATGGAATAGTAACCGCCGATATAGCCATAGTCCAAATCAATATAGTCAATGGAAAAAACGTTTTTGACGGTCGTCTGGCCGATTGCCGTCATTTTGCAGTTATAACCGGCGTCTTCCAGCAAAACATGGTTAACGTTGCGGGCAAAAAGGATTGAGCGTGACGGAACACAATCCGGCGACTGGCCGTTATAGGTCAGGTTATAATTCAGAACCAGATTGATTTTTTCATTGCCGCGGGCAATAATCACGTCCGTAATTTTGACCGAATCTATATACATATAAGCCGGTGTGATGCCAACGCGTATCGGTGCCTGAACGTAGTTTTCCAAACAGGTATGGCTGGCCGGACTGGCCGTGCAGATCAGGGCTGTCTGATGATTGTTGTTTTCAAAAAGGTGCAAAAGGCTGTTAAAAATATATTCCCGCGACATGGAGAGTTTGGCCGGCGCGCACTGCTTGCTGCGGCAGACGACAATGGAGCTCGGCGCCCGCAGGCCGGCAACGGGATATTCGCGGTCATTAAAGCCGAAGTCTCCCGACAAAACATCTTTCAGGCTGCGGTTGCAGCCGCCGACCGTCAGCAGAATTAAAGCCAGAGCGGCGGTTTTTGATAATTTCTTCAACACGTTTTTACTTACCTTTAAATAACAAATTTTGGTAATATCTTATGTCAAACATTTGCAAAAACCAAAACATTTTTTCAGGTTATTAAACAAAAATTTAAGTTTAGGCGCTATTTTGCGGCTTATGAAAGAGTTTATAAAATACGGCTTTTGCTTTTTGATGTTTCTGGCTTATTTTGCCGCCCGTTCCGAAACCGGCGCATCGGTGTTTTTTGAGCCTGAAGCCAAACGCCCCGAAAAAATCATTGCCGCCAAAGGAAAAAACATCAAAGTTGTGGACGGCGACAGTATTTTTATCGGCAAAACGGAAATCCGGCTCGAGGGAATTGACGCGCCGGAATATTTTCAGGAATGTTATGATGCCGAAGACAACCCCTACCCTTGCGGCAAGCTGGCGCGGCAGGCTTTGGAAAAAATGGTTTCCGCCGCTCTGGAGTGTCACCGGATTACCACCGACAAATATCACCGCGCCGTCTGCATTTGCTATGACAACGGCATCAACATCAACAAGAAAATGGTAGAAGAAGGGCACGCCGTGGCTTATAAACGTTACACCCATGCCTTTGACGAAGCCGAGCAAACGGCACAAAAGCTCAAAAAGGGCATTTGGCAGGGACGGTTTATGAAGCCGGAATTTTACAGAATCCTCAAAAAACAAAAAAAGAATCATAAATAAGTGAGATTTTCTTGAGATTTCTGTTGACAGCAGAAAAAACTTATGTATATTGCAATCAACGTTTTATGTTTAAAATGATAAGGTGAAAAAAATGTACGCAGTAATTAAAACAGGCGGAAAACAATATAAAGTTGCATCCGGCGATGTATTGAAAATTGAAAAAATTGCCGGTAACGAAGGCTCTGAAGTCGTTTTTAACGAAGTTTTAGCTTTGGACGATACCTATGGCACTCCGATGATTGTCGGCGCCAGCGTTAAAGCTACCGTTATCAAACAGGCCAGAGATGCAAAAATTATTGTTTTCAAAAAGAAAAGAAGACAAAATTATCGTCGCAAGAACGGCCACAGACAAGATATCACTTTGGTTAAAATCACCGATATCTGTGGTAAATAAGAGTATTTAAGGAGAATTAATCATGGCACATAAAAAGTCTGGCGGTAGTTCTAATAACGGACGCGATTCTGAAGGACGTCGTTTGGGCGTTAAGAAATTCGGCGGCGAAAGTGTTATGCCGGGTAATATTATCGTTCGCCAACGCGGTACCCAGTATCATCCGGGCGCTAACGTCGGAATGGGTAAAGACCACACTATTTTTGCCGTTACTTCCGGTAAAGTAGAATTTTCTAAAAAAGCTAACAACAGAACTTACGTTTCCGTAGTTGCCGAGTAAGCTTTAGAAAAATAATCAAAAGGCGGAGGGGGTGTGATGACATCCCCTTTACTTTTATCAAATCAGGCGTTATCTTTAATTACAACGACAACTTAAAAAAGTAAAAATATGAAGTTTTTGGATCAGGCGAAAATATTTGTAAAATCAGGCGACGGCGGTGCAGGCTGCGTTTCGTTCCGCAGAGAAAAATATATTGAATTCGGCGGACCGAACGGCGGAGACGGCGCTAAAGGCGGAGACGTGATTTTTGAGGCGGTTGACAATCTCAACACGTTGATTGATTTTCGTTATCATCAGCATTTTAAGGCCAAACGCGGCGGAAACGGCATGGGCTCGGACAAGTCGGGCGCCAAAGGCGATACGATTGTCATTAAGGTTCCGGTCGGCACCGAGATTCTTGACGAAGACGGAGAGACGGTTATTGTCGATATGGTCACGCCGGGGCAGACTTATCTGATTGCCAAAGGAGGAGACGGCGGTCGCGGAAATGCCAAGTTTAAGACTTCTACCAATCAGGCGCCCCGTTATGCCGAACCGGGCTGGCCGGGGGAAGAACGCTGGGTATGGCTGCGGCTTAAGCTGATTGCCGACATTGGCTTAATCGGGCTGCCGAATGCCGGAAAGTCGACATTTTTATCTTCCGTCACGCAGGCTCGTCCGAAGATTGCCGATTATCCTTTTACAACCCTGCATCCGAATTTGGGTGTGGCATGGGTTGACAATTATGAAGTTGTCATTGCCGACATTCCGGGGCTGATTGAAGGAGCGCATGAAGGTGTGGGACTGGGAGACCGCTTTTTGAAGCATGTGGAACGCTGTGCGGCCTTTTTGCACTTGATTGATGCTACTCAGGATGATGTTGTCGGGGCGTACAAAGCGATTCGTAAGGAACTTGACCTTTATAACGACAAGATGAAAAACAAGCCTGAAGTTATTGCTTTGAACAAATGTGATGCTTTGACCGAAAAAGAAATTAAAGAAAAAACGCTGGCTTTGGAAGATGCTGCCGGCAAAAAAGTTTTCAATATTTCAGCTGTTGCCAAGCAAGGGGTTTACGACTGTCTGAGAGATTTGAGCAAGTTTATTTCCCGCGACCGCAAGGCCAAAACGGAAGATATTGTTCCGGCGGAAGAAAAAGTATGTACCCCTTGGTCGCCATTGGATTAATTAAGGAGTGAATTGCGTGAAGAAAAAGACTACTGCAAGAGCAGAAAACACTGATGAACAGGTTTTGAAAATTATTGTTGATACACTGGAAGACAACAAAGCTGACAATGTTGTAACAATTGATTTGAAGGGAAAGACTTCAATTGCCAGCTATATGGTTATTGCCAGCGGTACTTCTCAACGCCATGTGGCTGCTCTGGCGGAGCATGTTCAGATGAAGCTCAAAGAATCGGGCTTTGCTTCAACTTCCGAAGGCGAAGAAAAAGCCGACTGGGTTTTGATTGACGCCTTTGACGTTATTGTTCATATTTTCAAACCGGAAGTTCGCGACTTTTATAATCTTGAAAAAATGTGGAGTTCAGTCGCAGAAATCCGCGCCTCCAAATAACCTGCACGGCAGGCGCGCGGCGAATTGGAAGCATATTGCCTTAGAGGCCGCGATGCTATGACGGGATTTATGATAGAGAATGTGCTTTGAAGCGTGCAGTGGGCAAATAGGCTCAACGAACGAGGTTCTAGTTTTTATCAAAATATATACCAGAGAATATTGTGTTTCTCTGGTATTTTTCTTATTATTTGAAAAGTGAGAAGTTTTATTACAAGAAAAATTCTACTCAAAATATTATCATTCTCCGTTTTGTCGATATTAAAATAAGCTGAATTTTCTCAGATTCTGCTTATATTAGTGATTTCTCATGCTATTAATTGTTTACAAATACGTTGATATTCCTAGCTTTCGACGAAATAAATCTCTACCCTCCCAATCTGTATTGACAACTCCTTCAAGTTATGATATTATAATTTTTAATGATACTCTTTGGAGTTCATTACTTCGGCCTCTTCTTTCATCGGCTTAGAGGCCGGAGCTCCCTGAAAAGACGGGATAACATAGTGAGTATACAGAAAACTGGCCGAGTGCCGACGACCACAAACTGTAGTACCTGCTTCAAAGATATCATTGCTCTGTCTGAAATTGCAATAAAGGGAGCTTTTTAAAAAAGAATTTTTATATGGGAGGAGACCGAAAATGAAACACACTATGCTACACATGAAACTAAACTCTGCGGTATCAATCTTTGCTGTTGCCGCTGCTTTTTCGGTTCTTCTTCCCTCCTCCGCTCTTGCCGGCGTTTGCTTCCTGCCAGACTGTCAGGACGAAGATGTTATGAACGGCGGCGGCGGGAACATGGATATGAATGAAGATACAGCCTTTTGTGAAAGCAAAGGCTTTACCTACTATGCTTCCGGTAAATGTCCACAGTATTATGCCGTTGTCGGAACTTGTAACCGTGATGACCATTACCTTAAATGCGATGCACAAACCTGGTGTAAGCAAAACGGATATAACACGACAAAATGTTCTATTCCACAGTATGTAGACCAGCCCTGTCCGAGTTACGGTTCTTTGTATAAAGGCTGTAAGACCGACAATGACCGTGCTTGCAAAGAAACCGGTTTTACCAAAACCTGTCCGTCAGGCCAGAAGCTCAAAAAAAACTCCGGACGATGTACTTATGATTCCTCTTATGGGACTTGTTGTAAACCTTCCGGTTGTCCGAGTTATACTTCTCTGACCTCTTCGTCCTACGGCACAAACGGAACGGACGGCTGTGAGTATACCTGTTATTACACCTGTAACATGAACTGCCCGTCCGGTACCTCAACGTCAAATCCCGGAGGATGTGGCGGTTCAACCCGTAACGGATGTAATACAAAAACTTGTTACTATCCATATCAGTCTTGCTGTACGCCGAGTTGTTCTGATACGACAAGTTCTTGTTCCTGCGGTTCTTATACAATCTCTGACGGTTGCGGCGGAACTTGCAGAAGATGTGAATCCTGTTGTACATCTTCGTCGTCGAACTGGTGTCCGGTTCACTCTACTTGTCACACGAACTGCTGTACAGACGGAACAATTCAATCTTGTGATCCTCAATGTGGCGGTTCTGGCTGCTCCTCCGGTGGGGATAGCAGCAGTGACAGTACCTGCCCCGTTATGCATACCGGAAATGGCAGCAATTTGGGCGGAAACTGCGAAAATTACTACTGCTACACCGGTTATGTATTCTGCTGTGACAACATGTCACACCCGATTTGTAACACTTATGCTGAACCTTGTACTTCTGCTGCCCGCGGTTGTCGTTTTGTAACCAATGTTTACTGCGGCGGTAGTTATAGCGGATATTCAATGTATTTCTGCGGATAATTCTTATTTAGGCAGATTGCACCGGACAAAAAAACCCCGCCATTTGTAATGACGGGGTTTTTTCTTATTCATATGCAACAATACCGTAGCTATAATATTCCGGTGTTTGACTGCTGACTATGCGCTCAATATTCTTGAAAGTTAAGGTCAAATCTCCAAAACTGACGACGCCGCCGGATGACGGAAGTCTGCCGTAATATAACTGGTAGTCTTTAACATCTCTCAGGCTCATGCTTATACCGTTGTCAAATTTGACGTTCCAACCGTAGTAAGAATGACCGACTTTGATATTCAGAGCCTTGCATTCTTCCGTTCCTTCAATCTCTCCGCTTTCATATTCCGTAGAAAACTCGACATATTCATCGCTGAGGCTGCCGGAATACCATTTGAGAAAACGGTTTAATTCTTTTTCAGAAACGACAGGATGTTCCGGATACACTGTTTCAGGTATTTGTACCGGCTCTGTCAGAGGTTCGGTCATGGCTTCCGGCGCTGTTTCTTCCGACCCGAGAGGTTCATCATCACCGAGTTCGGCGGCGATTTCTTCATCTTCATAACTTTCTTCAACAACCGGTTCAATGTCTTCCTGAGTTTCTAGAATCGTTTCTTCTTCCGGTTCTGCCGCAATTTTCTCCTGTTCCGGCACGACCGAATACTCTTCTGCCACCGGCACTAAGTCTGTTTCACCCGTTTCTTCAGCCAAAATATCTTCTTCATTGACGGCCGGAGAAAAGCTATCTGTTTCTGCAGCTTCGGCAATTTCTGTTTCGGCCTCTTGCAGCGGCGTTTCGGCATCCGGCCATTCTCCGGCTTCTTCCACCTCTGTTTCCGGCAACGGCGTATCCAGAAAATCATCAGGATTTGTGCCGTCATCAGATGCTTTATTCCAGTCATCGGCCGGCAGGTTAGATGTGTTTGCGGCAACATCATCAAGATTGATGTCCGTAGCGGCATCATCCAGTTCAATGTCGGCTTCGTCCTGAGGTTCCGGCACAGGTACGGACGGTTCGGCAATGTTAATGTCATCCAGTCCCAGATCCGGATTGTTGACATCATCAAAGCCAAGATCTATCTCGTCTTCTTTTTTTTCGGTCAGAAAACTCGGAAAACCCGCCATGTCGTCATTATCAACATCAGACAAGTCCAGCTTGTCCATGTCGGTATCTGACAAAGACAGAGCCTCGTCCGAAATGTCGGGCAAGTCGGGCAGGTCTTCTGTTGCTATGTTGTTTTCTGCATCAGCCATGAATCAATCTTTTTCTTTTATTACAACGGAATACTGATCTGAACTTTCAGGCCGCCGAGTTCGCTGTCAGCCAGCTCAATCGTGCCGCCGTGGGAGGCTATCACGTCTTTGGCAATGGATAAGCCAAGTCCGACACCGCCGGTTTCTTTATTGCGGGACCCTTCCAAACGGTAAAAAGCTTTGAAGACGTCTTCTCTTTTATCAGCCGGAATACCGGGGCCGTCATCATCAATCGAAACCTCAAGCTTGCGGTCATTACTCTCTAATTTGACCGCAATGGTTTTGCCATAACGGAAAGCATTGGAGATGACATTGGTCAGAGCCCGTTTCAGCGCCTGTTCGCGTCCCTGAATTGCACTGACCTGATCATTGGTCGAATAGCGGATCAGCGCTTTTTTGTTGCGGAACTTGTTGATGATGCTCAAAATCATCTCATTGATATCAACAAAAGTCGATTTTTCTCCGCCCTCGCCGCTGACAAACGACAGGTAGCCGTCCAGCATTTTTTCCATTTCTTCAATATCGGAAAGAAAATCTTTTTTGTCTTCGCCGTCCGGCAGCAGGGCAACCTGCAACTTCATGCGGGTCAGAGGCGTGCGCAAGTCATGCGAAACGCCGGCAAGCATTTGCGTCCGTTCGCTGATTTGGCGTTGGATACGTTCCTTCATTTTGATAAAAGCAAAAGCAGCTTTTCTGACTTCGGAAGACCCATAAGGTTTGAACGTTTTATTGTCAATGCCTTTACCAAAGTCTTCCGCCACCTGAGCCAGTTCGGCAATGGAGCGCACCTGCACGCGCAAGAACAACACGGCAACCAGAAACAACAGCAGCGACGTAATGACCATCCACAGCACAAACAGGAACATGGACGAGCTGAAAATCTTTTTCTCGCTGGCCGTAAATTCATAAGTGCGATCCTTGTCTTTGATGACAATCACCATATCATTGGACTTCGGATCCATGTAGAGGTTGACGTTTTCTTTGGAGAACTGGCGGTCCAGCGCCTTGCGGAAATATTTGGTTGCCATCCGGCGGGTATCGTCACTGTTGTCAATAACGGTATATTTTTCCCCTTTGTCATAGACTTTCAGGTCAATGTTAAACAATCCGGCGGTTGTTTCCTTAATCTTCTCAATTTCATCGGGATTGTCTTCGACCATTTTTATAACATAAGCCATATCCGCGGTCAGATTGGACGAAAGCTGGCGTCCGACACGCCACCAGTTGCTGTCAAAAAAGACAAAGATAGAAACGACCTGAACCACAATCAGCGGAATAAAAATCAAAAGCATTGTTCTGAAAAACAATGTCTTGGGCAAAAACTTCAACTTCAAATACCGCAAAGCATTTTCTACTTTTTCCGGAAACACCAAACGCATTTATCTTCTCCTACAATAGTCCCGCCGCCTATTCGGGCAGCAACATATAACCTTTGCCGCGGACGGTTTGCAAATACCGCGGATTTTTTGAATCTTTTTCTATTTTTTTACGCAGACGGGTAATCTGGACGTCGATTGAGCGCGGGCTTTGTCCGGCTCCCAAAATCTCGGCCAATTTTTCTCTGGTGAAAATCTGACCGGACTTTTGTCCGAGAATACTCAGCATTGACTGCTCAAGCGGCGTGATATGAATAACCTGTCCCTGTTTGCCGACCAGCTCTTTTTTGGTCATGTCGTAGATGCAGAGGCCAAGGTTCAGCTTTTCTACATTTTCTTTGTTTTCGACCGGCGTCCGGCGCAAAATGCTTTTTATCCTCAGCACAAGTTCCTGCGGCTCAAAAGGCTTGGGCAGATAGTCATCCGCTCCCTGTTCCAATCCGGCAATCCTGTCGGCGGTTTCGCCCATGGCCGTCAGCATAATCACCGGCACGCTGCTTTCCTGCCGCAGTCCGGACAGAAATTCCAGCCCGCTTTCATTTGGCATCATGATATCTACGATCAGGAGGTCAAACTTATACGACTTTAACTGGCGGCGGGCTTCTTCGGCATCTTTGGCTGTCGAAACATAAAAGCCGCCGTCACGCAGAAAGCGCTGCAAAAGCGAGCGCAATCTTTTGTCATCATCAACGACCAATATGTGGGCTTTTACGTTCTCCATATTTGTGACCGGCTTCCTTTGTTATTTGGAGGCTTTGGCCTTGCCGGCTGCTTTTTTGGCAGGCTTTTTCTTTGCCGGAGCTTTTTTGGCGGCAGCCTTGGGCGCTGCGGCTTTTTTTACCGGCGCCGGCTTTGCGGCTTCAGCCTTTTTTACGGCAATGTTTTTATTTTTGGCTTTGGCTTCTTTGCGGACGTAGTTCATGCCTTTTTCAAAATACTGATAGCCGGTAATGAAAGTCAGCACGCCGGCAATCCAGAGCAGAATCTCTCCGGGAAGACGGAACCAGCCGCCGACCAAAATCATGGACAGAGCGGTCATTTGGAATCCGGTTTTCCATTTTGCCAGACGGGTGACGGGAAGACCGACCTTGACTTCGGCCAGAAATTCTCTCAGGCCGGACACCAAGACTTCGCGGCAGAGGATAATAACAACCGGAATATAGCTGATTTTATCAACCATGCCGTTTGCAACGATAATCAGCAGCGCCGAAACAACCAGCAGCTTGTCGGCAATCGGGTCAAACAAGCGGCCGAAAGCGGAAGTTTCGTTGCGGGAACGTGCCAGATATCCGTCAAAATAGTCCGTGATTGAGGCAATAATAAACAGCACTGCCGCAAATAAAGACCAGACATAAGTATGGATATAAATGGAAAGAAAGATAACCGGAATGACCACAATCCGAGATATCGTTAAAATATTTGGCAAGTTATACACGTCTTTTTTCCTCTATAATTTTATTAAAAATAACCGTTTAAGGTATAGTAATGCAGAATTTTCAATTGTGAAAGTAATTATATATTTTTTCCGCCGTTTTTTTACTTATTCCGCTTACTTTTTGCAAATCTTTGACACCTGCCTGCGAAATTTCTTCCGCCGAACCGAAATAATTAAGCAAATCGCGCTTGCGGGTATGCCCGACTCCTTCAATCTCGTCCAAACGCGATTTGTACATTGACTTGGCGCGTTTTTTGCGGTGTGTCCCGATGGCAAAACGGTGGGCTTCGTCCCGCAGATTCTGCATATAAAAAGCCAGCGGCGAACGGTACGGCAGCGCGAAACTCTCGCGTCCGAGCATATGATAAAACTCTTTGCCGGCATTGCGGTCCGGCCCTTTGGAAATGGCTATTATTGCAATTTCGCTCAGGTCATAGTCTTTCAGAATCTCATGCACGGCATGCAGCTGCCCAAGGCCGCCGTCCAGCAAAATCACGTCCGGCCGGTTGGCCTCGGTCATTTTGGCAAAGCGTCGCGACAAAACCTCTTTCATCATGCCGAAGTCATCCTGCATAACGTCTTCATTTTTGATATTAAACGTGCGGTACTGTTTTTTATCAAAGCCGTCCGGCGTGGCAACGACCATGGCGCCGATTGCGTAAGTTCCCTGATTGTGCGAGTTGTCATAAATCTCTATGCGGCGGGGAAGCCGCTTCAGGCCGAAAACCTCCTGAAATTCTTTGAGATTGTTCATGACAGACATTTCCATAGCTACTTTTCTTTCCAGCGAGGCCATGGCGTTTTCTGCCACCATCTGAATAATTTTGGCCTTATTGCCTTTAGCGTAGGTCATAATGCGGGTACCGAGCGCGCTTTCCATAAAGTCATGGTTTTCCAGCTCATGTGATACGACGATTTCATCTGCCGGAACATGTGTGGAATAAAAGCTCCCCAGAAAGGCCTCGAGGATTTCCGAATCCGACGCGTCTTCCGTCTGGCGCGGAAAGAACGGCACGTTGCCGCAGTTTTGGCCGCCGCGGATAAAAAAGACCTGAATGCAGATTAAACCGTTTTTGCGTGCCACGGCCACAAAATCGGCCGAGCCGATATCGGCGTATTCAACAAGATTGCCCTTTTGGACATTTGTCAGCGCCCGAATCCGGTCCCGCAGAATCAGGGCAGTTTCATAGTCTTCGCGTTCACTGGCTTCGTGCATTTTTTGCGAGAGTTCTTCCTGAATTTTGGTATTGCGCCCTTCCAGAAAATCAATGGCAGAATTAACCAGTTTTTTATATTCTTCCTGCGCGATTTTGCCGCAGCAGGGCCCTGAGCATCTTTTTATCTGGTACAACAGGCACGGCCGTTGGCGCGTGCGGAAAACATTATCCGTGCAAGAGCGCAGCAAAAAAGCTTTTTGTAAAATGTCTACCACATTGTTGACGGCCAGCGCACTGGCAAAAGGCCCGAAATATTTGTTCTGGTCATCTCTTTTGCCGCGATATTTGCGCAGGCACGGATACTCGGATCCAACGTCAATCATCAGGTGAGGAAAAGTCTTGTCGTCTTTGAGCAGAATATTATATTTCGGTTCAAGCTTTTTAATCAGCTCGTTTTCCAGCAGCAGCGCCTTGGCCTCGTTTTCAACGATAATAAATTCCATTTTGCGGATTTGTGAAACCATCCGCTGCAGGCGTATCGGAAGTTTGTCAATATGCGAGTAGGCGACAATTCTTTTTTTGATATTTTTGGCTTTGCCGACGTAAAGGACTTTTTCATTCTCGCCAATCATCCGGTAGACGCCCGGTTTGTCCGGCGCAATCCTGATGTTTTTGGCCAAAACGGCAAGGCCTTTTTTGATATCTCCCAAGATTGTTTTTCCTTATATTCTGTTCATCTTTTTATTATATTTAACTCTTTTTTATCAGCTGTGCAAGCGGATTTCCGCCGGCGGAAAACAAAAAACCTCCCCGTTTTTGACAATGCGGGGAGGCATGAAAAAAAGACAGTTAAATCAGCCCCATCTTTTGAGCGATGATGACGGCCTGAGTCCGGTTGGTGGCGCCGACTGCCCGCAGCAGCGCGTTGATATGAAGTTTGACCGTGGCTTCCGACACGCCCATTTCATAAGCAATCTGCTTGTTGGACATTCCCTGTGCCACAAGTTCCAAAACCTGCGACTGGCGGTTGGTCAGTTTTTTGCCGGTTCCGGCCGGTGCGGTATTTTTGGGCAGCCCTGCCGGAGAGGAATTTTGCTCCAACACCGAAGGCGGCAAATAAGTTCCGCCGTCCATAATCAGTTTTAACGCACCGGTAATCACTTTGGTTTCCGAGCGTTTGGGAATGTAGCCGCATACGCCGTATTCCAGCGATTTGCGAATGTTCCGGTTGTCTTCGGAGGCCGACATAATCACAAAACGGGCGTCTGACGATTTTTCTCTGATGTCTTTTATCGCCTCTTCCCAGTTCATGTCCGGCATGTCCAAATCCATAATCACCAGGTCTAATTTCTTTTCGTCATCGGCAATTTTCAGGGCCTGAGAAAAGTTTCCGGCCTGAAAGATAACGGCTTGGGGGTCTATCCGCTCAAGATGGACACTAAGCCCGTCTCTGAACAAGGCATGGTCGTCTGCAATAAGTACTTTCATCCTAATCTCCTGGTTCTTCTTCAGCTCTTTGTCAATATATATATAACTTTTACAGCACAGAACGCAGTCAAGTCTATACCAATTTTAGGATTTATATATATCTTAAATTTCTAATTTAAAGGTAGCACAATATATTCTATTCCGGCTTCATCAAACATCTGCTTAGAATAAGATAGTTTGTCGCGCCAGGTATTTGTAGGGGTCGATGAATTTATTTCCATCTCATTGGTCACGACAACCCTGATGCCCGACTGGATGATTGCCCTTGCGCAGTCTGTGCAGGGCGGATGCGTTGCATACATAATGCAGCCTTTCAATGACGTTCCGGTCAGGCAGGCATTGTAAATAGCGTTTCTTTCAGCATGTTCAAAAAAGTCATATTTCGTCGGGCGTTCCATGCGTTCGGGCTTGTTGTCATCAACGCCGCGAACCAGTCCGTTATAGCCGGTTGCCCGAATCTCGCGATCCGGCCCGACAACAATCGCACCCGTTTTCGTCGAAGGGTCTTTTGACCAGGTTGCAACCAAACGGGCAACCTCCATAAAGCGTTTATGCCATTTGTCTGAAAACATTTTCATCCTCCTTTTGAGATACAACTCTAGTTTTAATATATTTTTTTGTAACAGACAATACTTATTTTCCCTCCCTCTGATGCACTCTTTTTTATTTACTCATCAGGAAATCTTTGTTCTCTCCTTCATCCTCTTTTCTCTTCCACCGTCCCGCTCTCCGTCATTCGTTCCTTTTTGCCGCTACTTTTTTTTATTTTCTGGTTTTATCATTTTCATCAAGATTGTTATTTTTTATTGTTACTTTTTGACTGCCAAAAAGTAACCAAAAAGGCAGCCCTACGCTCATCTGCTAAGGTTTCAGAGCAAAATTAACCTCGCTACGCTCTCCATCTCCGTGCTTCACTTTCAGGTTTTGCTCCAAAACCTAAGCTATTCGCAAAGGGCACCTCAATCGTGCTGAACGGGAGGAATGTGCTTCAATTTCATCTCTTTTTCTTAAATGCTAAGAAGTTGCTCGCGAAGGGCGGTCAACTCTCCCCTGCCCTCTCTTTCAAGAGAGGGAGTGGTACTTTACTTTCAGTTTTTGCTCCAAAACCTAAGCCATTCGCAAAGGGCATCCAATCGTGCCGGACGGGAGGATGTGCTTCAAAATACTTGTCATTCTCGGGCTTGACCCGAGAATCCATAAGGATAAAAACATTGTGCTTGTTTCCTTATAGATTGCCGGATCAAGTCCGGCAATGACCCGTGCGACGGGCGGCGGTCGGGAGGCCGACGGCCGTTAGTTGTCAGCAATGTGCTCCAGAAACCGCGTTACTCCGGCAGGATTTGTGGGAAAAAAGATAAGTGCTATGACGAAATGTGTGGGAGAGAATGTGCAAAGTTTTTGTTGTATTTTACAAATATTTTATTATACTGTTTGCAGGTTTGGACTTGTTCCAAATTTAGCGCCGTTATGGCGCGGAGCTTGTAAGAAGGCTCTCCCTTATACGGTGTTGATATAACACCGACATATTGTCAGCTGTGAAAACGGCTTTCAATAATTATATCTCCGACTATCTTATGGCCGGAGACTCTAGGCGTATGTCCAGAGGTCTGGCGGCTTCTTCGGAAGCCGTCAGATCTTAAAAGGTCTAGAGAATCAATTTATAAGGGTTGATTTCTTACTCTCCGGCCACCATAGCGCGCTAACCATGGTGGTTTTTCTTTATTTAAAAACTGCCGGCTTTTAATTTTTTTTAGAAGGATGAACCCATGACAGGAGCGCAGAAAAAAGATTCCGCAGAATTTTTAGAAATAATAAAAGCGATTGCCGACGGTTTTGGCGAGCAGGATGCCCTATCCGACGAGCAGGTTTTTGAAATCCTTTCTTCTCAAAAAGGTTATAGTCCCGAGGCATGCAATTATATTATTGCCGAACTGCACAGGCTTTCTGATAAGATTGCCGGCTCTCTCAAAAAGTGACTCTCTTTGCCGCGGCGTTTTTATTCCCGAAAATTGGATTTTTTGCAAAATAACTTCGTAAAAAAGAGAGTTTTGCTTGACATTTGGGCAAAAATGAATGAACTTAAGTGCAACACTTTATTATAATTGAAATTAGGAGAAAAAAATGAGTGCTATTGTTGATATTCATGCCAGAGAAATTTTAGATTCCCGCGGCAATCCGACTGTTGAAGCCGACGTTTTGCTGCAAAGCGGCGCTTTTGGCCGCGCTGCCGTTCCGTCCGGCGCTTCTACCGGCGTTCACGAGGCTGTTGAACTTCGTGACGGCGACAAAAGCCGTTACATGGGCAAAGGCGTAGAAAAAGCTGTTAACAACGTTAATGAAGAAATTTATGACGCTTTGGCCGGTTTGGAAGCTGACGAACAGATTGAAATCGACAACACCATGATTGAGCTCGACGGTACGGAAAACAAAGGCCGTTTGGGCGCTAACGCCATTCTGGCCGTTTCTATGGCTGTTGCCAAAGCTCAGGCCGAAGAATCGGAATTGCCCCTGTATCGTTATCTGGGCGGCACAATGGCCCGCACTCTGCCGGTTCCGATGATGAACATCGTTAACGGCGGCCAGCATGCCGACAACCCCATTGACATTCAGGAATTCATGATTATGCCGGTTTCCGCTTCTTCTATCAAAGAAGCTGTCCGCATGGGTGCCGAAATCTTCCATACTTTGAAGAAAAACCTCAAAGCTGCCGGTCACAACACCAATGTCGGCGACGAAGGCGGTTTTGCTCCGAATCTGAAATCTGCCGAAGAAGCTTTGTCTTTCATCGTCAAATCTATTTCCGACGCCGGCTACAAACCAGGTGAAGACGTTGTTCTGGCTATTGACGCCGCTTCTTCCGAATTTTATGAGAACGGCAAATATGAAATGAAGGGCGAAGGCAAATCTTATACCAATGCTCAGATGGTTGAGTTCTACAAGGACCTCTGCTCCCGCTTCCCGATTTTCTCCATTGAAGACGGTATGGCCGAAGATGACTGGGAAGGCTGGAAGATGCTGACCGATGCCATCGGCGACAAAGTTCAGCTGGTTGGCGACGACCTCTTTGTAACCAATCCGAAACGTCTGGCTATGGGTATTGAAAAAGGCGTAGCCAACTCTATTCTGGTTAAAGTTAACCAGATCGGTTCTCTGACCGAAACGATGAAAGCCGTTGATATGGCTCACCGTGCAGGTTACACTGCCGTTCTGTCTCACCGTTCCGGCGAAACAGAAGACACAACGATTGCCGATATTGCGGTTGCAACAAACTGCGGACAGATCAAAACAGGTTCTATGTCCCGTACAGACCGTATGGCAAAATACAACCAACTCATTCGTATTGAAGAGGAATTGGGCGATATGGCCGTTTATGCAGGTAAAAGCATTTTGAAAAACGGCTCTTGCTCATGCTGCTGCAAAAAAGCCAGCTAATCACGCTTTTTTGTAAACTTCGACTAAAAGGCAGCCTCGGTTTTCTAACCGAGGCTTTTCTTAAATTATGGAGGAAAAAATGAAGATTACGGTTCTTGGCTCCGGTTCCGCATACGGAACGCCAATGAGTTTTAATATCTGGGGAAAAATCAAAAACTGCGAAAATCCCAAAAACCGGCGGACACGCCCTTCCCTTTTGCTCGAGCAGGACGGACGGCGCCTGCTGGTAGATATGGGGCCGGATTTCAGGGCACAGATGAATGACAATAACGTCACCGGCATTGACGCGGTTTTTCTGACGCATCCGCATTATGACCATATCGGCGGCGTGCCGGAACTCGGGCGGGTTTGCAATCTGCTGCAGAAAGGCATTGACGTTTATGCCTCTGCCGAAACGCTTGCGGATTTGCAGCAATCTTACGGCTATATGTTTAAGCCGAATCACGAGCCGGGGCTGGACGATATTGTCTGGCACGAAATCAGCGAGGGGGCGCTCTCTCTTTGGGGCTGGAACTTAGACGTTTTTTCCGTTCCGCACCATTGGTGGCACAGTTACGGTTTCAGAATCGGCAAATTTGCTTATGTTACCGATTTGCAGGATTTGCCGGAAAGTGTTCGCGGCAAGTTGAAAGGTTTGGATTTACTGCTGATTGAATGCAACAACGGCATGGAAATCGTCCATAACGGGCACAGCAACTACCCGTGGATTAAGAAATGGCTGGAAGACATTTGTCCCAAGCACACAATTCTGACGCATTTGTCAACGCGGGTGGATTATGACGAGTTTAAGGCGCAGCTGCCCAAAGATGTCGAGCCGGCTTATGACGGCATGATTTTGGAAGTTTAACCGTATTTTTACGCTTTAACTTCATAATATTACATATTTTATTGATGAAAAAGGGAAAATAAGAATGACTGCTTTTTATATTATTGCCGGTGTTATCGTCCTCTATATCATTATGGCCTACAACGGACTGGTGGCGGCTCGCCAGCATGTGCGCGAGGGCGCTTCGGACATTGATACGCTGCTCAAGCGCCGTTATGACCTTATTCCGAATCTGATTGAAACGGTCAAAGGTTATGCCGCACACGAAAAAAGCACGCTCGAACAGGTGGTTGCGGCACGCAGCAAAGCCATGAACGCCGAAGGGCTGGGTGATGACAAGTCGCAGGCAGAAAACATGCTGACAGGCACGCTGAAAAGCATTTTTGCCCTCGGCGAAAATTATCCCGACCTGAAAGCCAACCAAAACTTTTTGGAGTTGCAGCAGGAGTTGAGCGATACCGAAAACAAAATTCAGGCGTCACGCCGTTTTTATAACACAACGGTCATGGCCATGAACACCAAGGTCGAATCTTTTCCAACCAATATTCTCGCCAAGATGTTTCACTTTGAAAAAGAGACATTTTTTGAGTTGGACGAAGAAGAAAAAGAGCTGGCGCGCAAAGCCCCGAAAGTTTCTTTTTAAGGCGGGTGACTTATGGCCGAGCCGATAACGCTTTACGATCACATTGCCGACAACAACCGCAAAACGTTTTTGCTGCTTTTGCTGTTTCCGCTTTCTTTATGTCTGCTGGTCGGGCTGGCCTGCATTGCCGGCGTTTACATCATCGGCGATCCGGCTTTTACGCGTGACGGGTTGACGGTGTTTCTGACGTTTTTTCCAAACGCGCATGTTTATCTGACGGCAGGAAACCTGCCGGTTTTCAGCGGTATCGGCTATATGCTTTACGCCCTTTTGCCGATTTGCGCAATTGCCTTTGTATGGATGGGCATATCCTATCTGTTCGGCGACATTATGATGCTGCGCTTTGCCCGTGCCAAGCCGATTGAGCAAAAAGACTTTCCGAAAGTTTACCGTCTGGTTGAAAACGTGGCGATTGCCGCCGGACTGCCGATGCCGGAAGTTTTTGTGATTGACGATACCTCGCTTAATGCTTTTGCGACCGGAAGGAATCCGCAATCCGCTTCGATTGTGCTGACGACCGGCATTATTGACAAGCTGGAGCCGGTTGAGCTCGAAGCCGTGATTGCGCATGAGATGGCGCATATCGGAAATCGGGACATTCGGCTGAATATGCTGATTATTACCGGTTTGGGCGTTTTTGGCTTTTTGGCGGATTATCTCAGAATGTATGTAACGCACGGGCATTCCGGCGACAAAAAGCAGTCTCAGATTATGATTTTGGCCTTTTTGATTATGATTGCGCTGTTTATTTTCAATTTTATCGTGGCGCCGCTTATCCGGCTGGCAATCTCCCGCAAGCGCGAATATGCCGCCGACGCGACCGGTGCCCTGATTATCCGCAATCCGCTGGCTCTGGTTTCGGCGTTGGAAAAAATCTCGCAAGACGCCCGTGTGGAAGTTTTGGATCAGCAGCCGCGAATGGCCATCGCCTGTGTGGCTGACCCGCGCGAAAAACCGCAAGCCCGCGCCAAAGACGATTTGTTGTCAACACATCCGAACATTGAAAGCCGGATTTGGCGGCTCAAACGTGCAGCGGGGCAATTAAGCGGCTAAAATTTATTGGCTGAAAAAATCAGGCATGGCCGGCAAAAGCGCTCAGGTGAGCCAGATCAACCCCGAGGGAATCGATTGCTTTTTGCCACTTGTCTTCATCTTTGGTTCGGAAGACCAGTTCGTTATCAGGTTCAATAACCAGCCAGCTGTTATTAATGATTTCCTGCTCCAACTGCTGCGGCGCCCAGCTGGCATATCCCAAAGCGATGATATTTTCTTTAGGCCCCAGTCCAAAGACAATATCGGTAATGACGTCTACGGAGGACGAAATGGCGATTTTGTCATCAATCACAATCGTATCTTCCTTGATATAATCGGTGGAATGCAGCACAAAACCGCGAACGCGTTCCAGCGGTCCGCCCTGATGAAGCTCGATGTTTTCTACCGGTTTTACGGTTTTTATCGGCAGCTGGCTTGCCAAATCGGCAAAAGAAAATTCCTGAAGCTTTTTGTTGACCACAAACCCCATGGCTCCGTCTTTGGTATGAGAACAGATATAAATCAGCGAATTTTCAAAACGGTCGTCCGCAATATTGGGCATGGCGACCAGACATTTGCCGGTTAAATAGTTTTGGTTGTTTTCCATCGTTATAAGCCTAAATATAATTCACAACTTCTATACTTTATTTTAACATAATTATTATAATCTGAAATTGCAATTTTGAAAAGTTCAATTATATGAAAAAAGTTATTTTTTTTATCTTTTTCGGCGTTTTTTTGCTTGCGGGGCTGCCGGTCAGCGCGCAAGACGATCCGGCATTGCCGGACATCAGCATTAAAAACGGCGACATTGATTTTTCAAAAATGCAAAATCTCCCCGGAATTGAACTCATCAGCACGCCGATAAAACCTGTTCGGCCGGACAAAAATCCTGACGAGGATTACAGTGTGGGAGAGGCCTTTTTACGCTATCTCAGGATTTATACCTATTTTAACCTCAAGTATCCCGACGGCAAAATCAACAACGATTTACAGCCGGATTTGCGCCAGCTCTTTCCGGATTACGACGATTTTGATCTGGAAGAAAAAGAAGAACATATCCGGACTGTGGTGCGGATGTACAGAGGATTGGACGACTGGGTCAGCAAGATTGCCGCCAGAATCATGGTGCCGGAAGAACCGCCGCTGATTGTGGAAGACAACGAATATGCCGAAATGTATCAGGGAAAATACATTGAATCGGACAAGCTGGTGGTGATTATGGACTTTAAGAAAGTTATTCCCTATGCCGGCGACAAGCGCAATTTTGAAGCGGTGGAAGCAAAGCTTGAGCGCGACAGGCTCAAAGACAGCGCCCAGTTTCGCCGGTTTAAAGATTTTACCAACAAAATTTCTAAAATCGAACTAAGCAAGATTCCTTATTACGGTTCGGTTTATCCCGATCCTTTTACCGGCAATCAGGGTGTGGGCAAATGGGTCAGGTTTGACGCCGGCATTGCCCGCATGGCAGCGGATTCAACCGCGCTCGGGAACTTTGGCAACGTTCGTACCGTCTTGCACATTATGATTCCGTCGGGAATGTATTTGAAAGACAGTTCGGATTCAAAAATCAAAATCTCATTTGACGGTTCGCGCAATCTGGCTGGTTATCATCTCTTCCGTCCGGTGCCAAAGCTGCTGGCCGACGGCGAAAAAAATCAGGCTGTTTTTGCCGGAGAAGCGGCTTTTCCCGTCACGGTTTATGCGCAGGATTTTTCTCTTCCCCTTGATTTGCACGCAACCGTAACCGGCAATTTCTGCACAGAAAATCATGAATGCAAAAAAATGACTTTCGCCCCGGATTTATCCTTGTCTGCCGGAAAGCGCCAAAATTCGACCATGCGGCATTTTGTGAATCAGAAGTATGTGCTGTTGCCCAAAGAAGAAAATGCTGCCCTTCGCATTAGCGGCGTATGGCTTGACACGCCGGTTTCTTCTGAGGACAAGCCTGCGCTGCGGGTGGTGTTTGACAGTGAAAACAACGTCCATGACTTTAAGTTTTTTGTCGAAGCGCCGGACGGTTTTGACATCGGGCTGCCCCGAATCAGCATTGACGGCAAAAGGACTGTCGTCAGGGCGGAGGTTTCGTCCCCCGAAATTGCCGGCAAAGATATCGAAATTACCGCTCAATCGGCGCCAACGATTGCCGTGCGGCAAATGCACAGGATTGCCCATGCGCCTTTTTTTGATTTTGAGGGCAAAAAGCTGACTCTGATGCTGGTTTTGATGGCCGTTGCCGGCGGTGCGATTTTGAACGTCATGCCTTGTGTTTTTCCCGTCTTATCATTGAAGATTATGGCGTTAAGCGGTTTTGGCGCAGGAAAAAAAGTCCGGCGCAATTCTCTGATGATTATGCTGGGAATTTTGGCAGCCTTTGCCGTTATGACCACCCTGCTGGTCTTTTTGAAAATGCTTGGTTATTCCATCGGCTGGGGAATGCAGTTTCAGAGCCCGTCCTTTTTGTGGATTATGATTTTTGTGCTGCTGTTGTTTATTGCGCAAATTGCCGGCTGGATTAACCTGAAAACGCCGGAATGGATTAACCGTCTGCTTGACAGCAAAGCCAAAGAAGAAGATTTGCAAAATTTCTTTATCGGGCTGTTTCTGGTTGCTTTGTCAACGCCTTGTTCCGCACCGTATTTGGGAACGGCAATCGGCTTTGCTCTGGCCGGAAGCGTCAGCGATATTATCATCATCATGACGGCGGTCGGCTTTGGGCTGGCGCTGCCGTATCTGCTGCTTTTTATTAATCCGCAGCTGGCGATGTTTGTACCGCATCCGGGGAAATGGATGCAACACCTGACAAAAATCATGACGATAATGCTCTTGGCAACAATCATCTGGCTGGTATCCGTTTTGGCTGCACAGGTCGCTGACGGCGTCATCATCCGTGTCGGGATTTATATTCTGCTGGCATTGGGGCTGCTGGCTTTCCGGAAAGCCGTCTTTAACAATATTGACATACAAGACGCCGGTTTGGACATTAAGCTGAAGCTCGGCAAAATTTTTAACACGGCTTTTGCGGCACTTTTTATCATTATCCTGACAGCGGGGCTGATTGACGTACGGCAAGGCTATTCGCAACAACGCCGCCAAACCCTGAGTGAAAAACAAGTTGAGCTTTCGCTGCCGGAAATCACCCGATACCTTAAGCAGGGGAAAACCGTTTTGGTGGCGGTGGAAGCCGATTGGTGCCTGACCTGCAAATTTAACGACCTGACCGTGCTTAACAATTATGCCCTTAAAGACGCTCTGCGTCTGCATGATGTACAGGTGATTGAAATTGACTGGACAAACTATAATGAACAGGTTTTAAAATTTATGGAAGCGTACGGACGCAAAGGGCTGCCGTTTTATATTATTTACAGCCCGAAAGTTCCGAACGGCATGGTTCTGCCGGAAATTCTGAACGAGCAGAATTTGATTGAGATTATTAAAAATCTTTCGGCATCTCATTAACGGGAATTTCCCTCCCTCTTATGCACTCTTTTTTATTTTCTCATCAGGAAATCTTTGTTCTCTCCTTCTCCTTTATCTTCCACCGCCCCGCTCTCCGTCATTCGCTCCCTTTTTTATTTTCCCTACTTTTTTTGCCGCCACTTTTCTTTTTTATTTTCTGGTTTTGGTTTCTTCATTAAGTTGGTTATTTCTTTTCGCTACTTTTGTCATGCTACAAAAGTAGCCCAAAAAAGCTAGCCCGCTCTCGCTTTCTAAGCTTTCAAAAAAAGTTAAGGTCGCTGCGCTCCATGACTTTGTGCTTCAATTTTACCTCTTTTTCTCAAAAGCTAAGAAGTTGCTCGCGAAGGGCGGTCAACTTAGGCATCTAGGCTCGCAGAGGTTGCTCACGCTTTCCTCGCTTGCCAAGATGTTC
>CABUWG010000030.1 GCA_902495305.1 uncultured Pseudomonadota bacterium
GCTCGGCGCTTGTCAAACCCCGTTCCGTCATTATCCGGTCTAATTCCTGATTACAATAAGCCCGAAAATTCTTATACCATTTTTTTCTATATTCTCTTGATAACATTTTTTTTAGCTCCTTGATTTTGTTAAAACAAAATCCGCCTAAAAAATAGGCGGATGGAGCTAACAAACTGTACTAGAACAGTCGTGGGTATTCGCCGTGCAAGCACGCTTATTTGACCACACTCCACCCAAAGTGGAATTAAATCTAGTAAGATGTTTGTTAGACACCACAATCCGTCTCCGGACTGCGAGGTTTATCATAAAGTATTACGGTAAT
Organism: uncultured Pseudomonadota bacterium; assembly: GCA_902495305.1. GTDB lineage: Bacteria > Pseudomonadota > Alphaproteobacteria > RF32 > CAG-239 > MGBC133411. The sequence continues at coordinate 323 of CABUWG010000030.1, forward strand.
TTTGCAAGCGGATTTTTAAGATAAGGGTAAAGGTATTCCCTTTATGCGATATAAAAAACTTTCCCGCTTTTTATCCTCAAAGCGGGAAAGTCTGTCTTTATAAAAGCTTCATTACATTTTGCTCAGAATTTCTTTTCTGATCTTCTTAATCGAATTCAGCTCAATCTGACGTACGCGTTCTTTAGAAATGGCATAAGTCTTGCTCAAATCATCCAGCGTAATCGCCTTGTCACACATCCGCCGTTTGAAAAGAATATCTTTCTCCCGCGGGTTCAGGCAAGTCAGCGCCTGATTAAAAAGCTTGCGGCGATAGCGCATTGTCTCCGAGCGCGCATAAACTTCTTCCTGATTGGGCTTGCCGTCGGCAATAAAGTCCATCCACTCGGTACCGCTTTCGGCCGAAGAGTCAATAACCGCATTCAATGAACCGTCATGCGCCTTCAGCCGCATGTTCATATCCGTCACATCCTGCACGCTCACATCCAAAGATGCGGCAATGCCGCCCAGAACTTCGGAAGAAAGTTCGCGGTCATCCATCACATTAAGTCTGTTTTTGATTTTACGAAGATTAAAAAACAATTTTTTCTGCGCCGCAGTCGTTCCGATTTTTACCAAAGACCACGAGTTGAGAATATATTTCTGCACCGAAGCCTTAATCCACCACAACGCATAAGTAGAAAAACGAAAACCTTTTTCAGGTTCAAACTTGTCAACCGCATACAAGAGGCCGATGTTTCCTTCAGAAATCATCTCCGCCACCGGCAGCCCGTAGCCGCGGTATTTGGAAACAACTTTTACAACCAGCCGCAAATGCGAGGTAATAAGTTTGTAGGCAGTTTGAATATCTTTAGTCCTTTGGTACTCGATTGCCAGATTGTACTCATCTTCCTGAGAAAGAATGGGGTATCTTCTGATACTCTGCAAATAACGAGCCAAATTTAGTTCCGGAGAGAAGTCGATTCCGTTTAGATTCAATTGATCCATTGTCGATCTCCTTAACATTTTGACCGTAACCGAGTTTAACAGCATAAAAGTTTTCCACAACCTATACTTTAGTTCTATTGACTCTAAACTCAAAAAGATTGGATTAACGATTCAAAACATCAATCAATTCGGCAAAATCAGCCGGAAATTCTGAAGAAAAACAAAGCCTTTCGCCACTGCGCGGATGAACAAAACCCAGCGTTGTCGCATGCAGAGCCTGCCGCGGAAAAGCATTAACATAAGCCTTTTGTCCGGCCGAAGAAAACTTCAGCGACGTCTTTTTAGATTTCTCATACAGCTTGTCGCCTATCAGATTACAGCCGATACTCGCCATATGCACCCTTATCTGGTGCGTCCGTCCGGTTTCCAGATTGCATTGCACCAAAGCCGCCGAACCGTTAAAATTCTGAACGGTTTTATAATTAGTCGCCGCCGTTTTGCCGCCGGTCTGCACCACCGCCATTTTTTTACGGTCATAAGGGCTGCGTCCGATATTAGCCTCGATTCGTCCCTGCAACGGATTCGGCAGGCCGTAAACCACGGCAAAATATGTCCGTTCGATGGAATGAACAAAAAACTGCTCGCACAACCCTCTGTGCGCCAAATCATTTTTGGCGGCCACAATCAGCCCGCTGGTATCTTTATCGATTCGGTGCACAATCCCCGGACGTTTGACGCCGCCGATACCGGACAAGCCGCCGCGGCAGTGAAAAAGCAGCGCATTCACCAACGTTCCGGAATAAGCCCCCGGCGCCGGATGAACGGTCATTCCGGCCGGCTTGTTGACCACAATCAGGTCATCGTCTTCATAAACAACGTCCAAAGGAATGTCCTCCGCCTGCGGCACGGCCTCGTCCGGTTCGGGAATTTCCAGCTGATAAACGTCTCCGGCGCGAACCTTAAAAGAATTGTCGACAATCACCTCGTCATCACAACTCAAACAGCCCAAAGCAATCAGGCGCTGAATTTGCGAGCGCGACACGCCGGCCACATTCGCGGCCAGAAATTTATCCATGCGCTGCCCTTTTTCCGCTGCTTCCACGGGTTTGGTAAAAAATATTTCTGAGTCGTTCATATTCTTGTTTGATAAATTAAAATTTTGCTATAAAATACATTTAATAATAGATTTTTGCAAGAGGATAACCATGGACAAATTAAAATTAGTCAAAACAATCGTCTTTCTTCTGACGTTTCTCCTCGTCTTCGGAACCCTGCTGCTGATTGGCGGCATAATCAAAAAAACCCGCACAACAGACACCGCCCTTCCGCAACAGCTCGGATTAAACCAGCCGTCCGGCAGCCGGATTGCCAAAATCCTGCCGCAAAACGGCTTTTTGTATCTGCTGGTCAAAGACGGCGGGCTTCCTGACCGGATTATAATTCTGGACGCCTCCTCCGGCAAAATAACCTCAACCATCAGTGTAAATTAGGTGATAAAAATGGCAAAAGCAAAAAAAGACAGCGCCCCGATGGAACTGGCTTCGATTTTTGAAGAAGAAGAGCAAAACAACGTTGAGCTCCCCGGAGCCGGAACAGATGACGATGAAGAATTCAACCGTCTGCTGAATGACTTTATCGCCTCGGAACTCAAAGACATTGATACCGAAATCGAAGAAAAAAAAGAAGAAATCGCCGCGGATGAAAAAATCCGCCATGTTGTCCGCGAACCCGAAGACAGAAGCCGGCAGGAAACCCCGCAACCCTTGAACCGGACTGCCGCACCGCAGCCTCAGGAACCGGAAGCCGTTATGAAACAAACAACCGTTAAGGAACAACCCGAACCGGTCAGACAGGAACCCGCCTCCCTGCCGCAAAAAAGCAAAATCATTTTATGCGAAGAAGAAGACGCCCTGTTTTCGGCTTTTCAAAACTTCAAAAATGCCATCGAAACCATTGCCGGCCAGTTCAACCTGAAAACGCCGAAATTCACGATTACGGAAGAACTGCTCTACCCGCGTTACAAACCCAAAGTCAGCGCCGATTTTACCAACGCCACGCTTGACGGCTGGGACATCATCCTCAAAGCGCACGGCAGCCGCCTGCAAGACCTGCGGCCCGACGCCGGTGATGACGACATCTTAAACTTTGCCGAGCAGGAAGAAGACGAAGTCTTGCAGCTTGCCCTCATCTCTTACGTTGAGGTTCTGATTGAGATTGAAAGCTGCGAAATCGCTTATGAAAGCCGCCGCGTCAAAGCCAAAAAAAGATGGCTGGAAAAGAAGATTATTGAAGAACATGAAGCCCGTCAGGCCAAAATCAAAAAATACATTGCCCTGATTGAAGAACAAAAATTTCCGATTAACTCAGAAAGGCTGGTCGTCAACTACTTCAAAACCGCACGCAAAGATCCCAAAGGCGCGCACGAAATTCTTGTCAACAATCCGGCGACTTATGCGCCGATTGAAGTCAGTAAAATTCCGCCCCGCCTGTTCGGATTGATAAAAAGCAAACCGGAAGATGGCATAAAATTCAACCGGATTATCGGTAATTTTCTGAAAAAATTAAAGGCTTAAGCTTTTTTAGAATTTTTAGAAAAAATGTAGACAAAATACAAAACTTATGCTAGCATAATATAAAATAAGTTTTTGGGCAGGAAAATAAAATGAGTCAGGATCAGGAAAACAACACCAAACGGGAAAGAATAAACGCGATGAAAAACAAAATCACCATCAATGAAAGCGACAACGATTCAATCACCGTAACGGGAACAGAAAAAAACAAAGTCAAGGTCAATGAACAAGACCGCAAAAAAGTTGAGCTGTCCGAGCTCAACCTGCTGACGCCTGAGGAAAAAGAAAAACTGGCAAAAGGAAAAGGCAAAGAGACAGATGAAGAAGAAAAAACAGGCAAAGTCAACCGTGGTGACGGTGACCGCGCCAAAGCAGACTGGAAACGCGACAAATTAATTGAATATACCGACATCATCGACTTTTTGTTTAAAGAAATCATTGTCGAGGGTTTGGACTGGTCATTGAACAAAGTTGTCAATGCCGCCACCTTTACCACGGCCTGGATGGTTGACGGCACCCTGAACGCGGCATCGCACGCCAAAGACAGCATTTGGGACGACATCAAAAGCTACCTTGAAAAGCGAAAAGAAAAACAAAAGCAGGATGCCGAAAAAGCCAAGCTCCCTGACTCTCAGGACAAAACCGGCGCTTTTGCCAATACTGTTGCAGACATACATAAAAACAAAATCCCGCAGCCGGGGCAATCGGCATTAAATGACACCAACAAAAAGATTATTGAAGGCGTTGCCGGCTTCGTCCGCCGCGGCGAATATAATAACTTAAAATTCATGTCGCCCGAGACTTTGAACATCATTCAACAAGCCGATCCGCAAAAATTAAATGAAATCCTGTCTCCGGACAATATGAAGACTCTTTCCGCTTCAATATTATATACGACTGAGATGGCCGACCTTTATTCAACCAACATGGCTTCTGCCCGCATGCTGACCGAAAAAGCCAAAGACGGCAAGGCTTATGACGGTATAGACGAGCAAAAAGTCTTTGATATGTTAAAACTGGAAGCCCGCAAAGAATTCACCGGATTGATTAACCATTCTGCCCAAAATGGCGACAATATTCCTGAAGCGGCTCAAAGTTATTTTGAAACTTCCGCAAAAGCCAACCAGTACATCAGGGATGAAATCCAAAAAGGCAATTATCAGGAAAAAGGCAAACAGCCGGCTCCCAATCCTTACATGGAAAAACTGGATAAAGATATTGCCGCCGCCAAAGACATGCCTTATGCCGCCCAGACCGGAATGGTTGAACTGGCAGATGAAATCACCTCCCGTCAGGAAAATCTGGCCGGCGTCAAAGACGCTCTGGAAAAACGCGAAGCCTTGATTGAAGCCCGCAAAGCAGACCTTACCAAACGCCGCGACCAGTTCCGTCAGGCCTGTGCCAAATCAAAGAACCCGATTCTGGCGCAAAAAGCCCAGACCGGACAACTTCATGCCCCGCAGATAGGATTGGACAAACAACAATTTCTGCAAATGCAAAGAATGAGAGAGCAGACCAAATGATTGCAAAAACATTCAAAATCGGAATAATCGGCATAGTCTGGAGCTATTTGTTCTTCTACTATGCCAATATTTTGTTTTTGTATTTTTGGGGTTTTGACCTCTTTTCTCCGGCCGGCTGGCAAAAGATTGCCGCTTTTTGGAATCACGGCGGCATAATCCGCGAAGGCAAAGATTATGCCTTCCTTTTCACAATCTTACTGCTGCCGTTCGTCTGGATTATCGGATGGCGCTGGCTCTGCCGCATCCGCCTGAGCAAAATCATTACCTGGCCTTTTGAGGCTTATAACCGTCATATCATCAAAAAATACGGTTCGCAGGCCGGCAAACGCTTTGTTCTGAAAAACATGGGACAAAGCACCAAAATTGAAGAAGACATCAAAATCGCCACCAACGCGGTCAAGCCCAATCCGGAACAGGATGCCGACAAAATCCGCGAGGCGGTAAAAAACAAACTGAGCAAAGCTCAGCCAAAAAAATAACGGGAGAAAATATTGAAACCGGTACTTGTTTTAAGCAGGGTTATAATCGTCGGTCTCTTCTGGAGCATATTCTTTCTGGAAGGGATTCGGATTATCATGCTCCAAAACTGGTATTTTGACATTTTCAATCCCGAACATTGGAATATTGCATGGAACCTGTGGCTTTCCGGCTGGGTGATTGACGAACCCAAAGAATGGGCCTTTATCCTGATCATCCTGACGTTCATCCCGCTCTGGCTCACCGGCTGGGCCGCTTTGAGCCTCATCTGCTGGGAAAACATTATCGGCCGCCTGTTTATCATCCCTTGGCAAATGATAAAGAAATCGTTTTTAAAACCGGTCAAAATCATTACCAATTCTTCCCTCAAGGGCGTAAAAAAGAAAAAATCCTACAAAGAAATCCGCCCGCGCAGCATTGGCGTTGTTTTGGACAATTCTTATTATACGGAAGACAAATCAAACAAAAATACGGCTCCAAAACCTGCCGCCAAAACGATAACGCCGGCCGCGCCCAAACCATTGCCGCAAAGCCCGAGCCTGATAGAGAAGGAAGCTGCAATTCCGGCACCGGCAGTCTTTGACCATTCGCTCTTTCAGTTTGATGATGACGACGACTTTGAGTTCAACATTGACGCCTTTGACGACAAACCGGCCGAAAAACCGGCTCCGTTGCGGACGGAAGACGCTCCTGCCCGCAATAACAAGAAAAAAGACGCCGGCAAAACGCGTGAAAACACCCAGCCCAGACAACCCCGCAAAGACAACAATGCCCCGTCCGGCGGCGCCAGACAAGCGGCTCCGGCCGCAAACGGCAAAAAACCGCTGCCTGTTGAATCCGGCAAAGCGCCGCGGGTATCCAATTCCACGCTGGAAGTCATCAAACAAAAAGGTTACGAGGTCATTACGGCCGCCACCATCAGAAGCACGCTGGTGGACTTTATTGCCGTTTCCGGCAACCATATCAACCTCTGCCTGATAGACAAAGAACCCGGCGACTGGCTTGCTGACGAAGAACGCTTTAACGATGAAGAACCGTTATGGTTCTCCGAAAGCTCCCACCGCATTTCGCCGGTACGCAAAATAGACATCGCCCGTCAGGCCCTGAAAGCCAAATTGGAAGAAGCCGGACTGGAATACACGCTTACCGCCTTTGTAATTGTTCAAATCGGCAATATTATCAATGCCGAAGACATGTTTGAAATCTGGGATAATATGAATATCTCCGTTACAAGGATTGACAGAGGCTCTCCAAAAGAATTAAAATTGTTCTCAAAGAGTCTCGAAGATGCGGAAACCCCGATTGAAAAAGATGAATTTGAGAAATTAAAAAAATTTGTTAGAAGCATTGCATAGGAACAATAAATGGCAATAGACAGATCCGGCAGCGAATGGGAAGAATATAATAACGCCGTCAAATGGGTTGTGCTCACCATCATCATCACCTGCGCACTGACAGCTTTTTTGGCTGTTGTCTGCATGCCGCTGGGATACCTGATCGGCAGCGGCATTTCTAAAGATTCGCTCAGCGTTGCCACACGCTTTATCAAGGTCGTGATTGAAAACCCCGATTATCTGATGTCGCGCTATTGGAGCTGGTTTGGACAGGTATCGCGTTATCAGGGGCCGTTTTCTTTCAGCCTGTGGCTTCCGGCCCTGCCGTTCATCGTATTTCCGTTTGGATTAATGGGCGGAATTCTGCTCAATCCGTACCGTTTTCAATCCAACATTCACGGTTCTGCCCGCATCGCCACCTTGGCTGACATTAAAAAGATGAAGCTTCTGACCGGTTTTTGCATTGTGCTCGGCCGTTTCAAAGGCCATCTCCTGCGCATGAGCGAAACCCTTTCCGTGCTGTGCTGCGCCCCTCCAGGAACCGGTAAAACCGTTGGCGTGGTAATGCCGACGATTTTCAATTCCCCCGGCATGAGCATCATCGTCAACGACCCGAAACCGGAATTGTGCTATTCCACAACCGGCGCCCGCGCCAAAGAAGGCCCCGTTTTTGTCATCAACTGGGGTGCGGAAGACAATCCGACCGAAGGAATATATTATCCGAGCTGGAACGCCTTGTCCGCCAACGCCGTTCCGCAGGTCGGTCCGGATCGTGACATGTATGTCGATTCCATGTGCAAAATTCTGGTAGAAGACCCTAAAGGCGGCGCTGACCCGCACTGGTCGCAAACCGGACGTGCGGCATTGACCGGATTTATTCATTTTATTGTTTCCAAATGCGAAAAAGCCCGCGCCAATGACTACTTTATCGGCCGTGTTTATGAAGGCAAGCTGGATTTGGAAGACCGCAAAGTTCTGGAAGGCTATTACAGCGCAATGAAGGATACGGCTGCCAAAATTGCCATTTCCAACCTCAGAAACAACACGCTGACCATTGACAACTATCTGCCGATCGGCACTTGGGCGCTCCTGCCGGAAAAATGGATTGGGCATGAGGCCTGTATTGCCATGATTCTGGAATGGATTACCGAAGCGCAAATCAAACAGTCTAAAGAAATCAAACGCCGTATGGATGAAGGCGACCAGTCCGCCGCTTTTGCCGACCCAATGCGTGACTTGCTTGATGCCGCTGTTGAAGAAGCCGAAAAATTCGGCTATGCCCCGCGTTGTATCACCGAGCTGAGCCAGCTGAGCTCCATGCCGGATAAAGAGCGCGGCTCCGTCATGTCAACAGCCTTTGCCGGACTGAACATTTTTAAGAACTCTGCCGTGGTCGCCCGTACCAGCTTTAGTGACATTCAGTTCAAAGATCTGCGCGGCGTCAAAGACCCGATTACCGGCGAGTTCAAGCCGATTTCGGTTTACCTTTCCGTCAACGTGGTTGATGCAGCGGCGCTGAGCACGATTTCCGGTATCTTTATTGACTCCATGTCCAGATACCTGATTGCCAATCCGCCCAAATCCGTCCATAAAAGCGACGGCAAAATGGGGCCGTTCCCCGCCTTGTTCGTACTCGACGAGTTTCCGACCATGCCCAAACTGACTGCCGTTATTGAAGGTCCGGCCGTCGGCCGCGGACAAAAAGTGGCCTACCTGCTCATCGGACAAGACTTGGGACAAATCTCCGGCAAGTACGGTAAAGATGACCTTGAAACCGTTATCTCCACAACCGCCTGCAAAGTTATTTTATCACAAAACAACGAACAGACAGCCCAGCGTTTTTCTAAAATGATCGGTAACAAAACCGTACAAACCACGTCTTTCTCAAAAAGTGAAGGTATGAGCAAGAGCGCCAATCCGTTCGCCAAAAACGTCAGCTATCAGCTGCAAGGCACACCGGTCATCAGCGGTACGGATTTGTTAAGCCTGCCAATGCTAAAACAGGTTGTCCTGATGCAAGGCTTTATTGACCGTCCGATTATGGCGGATTCGCCACGTTGGTATCTGGACAAGAGAATGAAGGCATTACAGGCTCTGCCCCCGTCACCTTATGTTCCTGACTGGATTGTCGCACAACGCGAAGATATAAATGATGATATGCTGGCAAAATTAGGCATTGAATATGATGAAAACGCTGACGATGCAGAATTCACCGAAGAAGAACTCAGCAAATAATCAGGAGCTTGGACACAAAACAAAAGGCATAAACAAAGGTTTTATGCCTTTTTTGTCAGCCCTCTTGTTCCTCAATTGACAAAGACTGTATAATCTGTCATAATAAAAGATGTGTAGCGTAGTGGAGAAAACATATGAAAAGTAAGAGCAGTGCTTTTATCTTTATGATATTGGCTACCTGTTTTTCATCATCAAGTGATGCAAAAACCACATTTCTTCCGGACTTTGAAGAAGAACCGATGGTGTTCCCCCCCGATTGTGAAGGCGGCGGCGAAGACTATTGCCTGTGCCAGCGTTCTACCAATCCTAAATATCATCTGGCCTTAAGCCAGCCTCAATGCCCAAGACCAAAAATTTTTGACCTTACCTGCCCGCACAGCAACGACTGGATTTCTGAATGCTATTGTCCGGCCAGTTATAATCAGACTTGTAACTCGCCTTATCGCGGTGTTGGTCTGATTTGTGACGGCAAGTATGAAGAATGCTGTGATACCCGCTGCCGCGAAGGCTCTACCAGCGGCTGTTCCTATCCTTATGTAACGGACTATACGTCCTCCACCGGATGCGGCGAAACCTGCTATGTCTGCCGTTACGGCAATGACTGCAATACCAGCTGTTCTGCCGGTGAAGAAGCATCTTACAGCGGCGGTTATAATGATTTTAACGGACAAGCCTGCGTATCCTGCTCAACGCCTCCGCCGCCGGAACCCGATCCGGAACCTGATCCAGGCCCGTCATACCCTGATCCCGATCCGGAACCGGAACCGACACCGGATCCTGATCCGAGCACGCCTGACCACACACATGACTATAATTGCCCGTCAGGATATCAGTCAAGTTCATGCGGCTCTGGCTATACTCAGACAGGTACAACGAGCAAAACCTGCTCCTGCGGTGCTAAAAGCGGAACCTGCTATAAATGCGAAGCTCATACCCACAGCTACTCTTGTCCGAGCGGATATCAGGAAAGCTCATGCGGCTCTTCTTATAACCAAACCGGCACAACAAGCAAAACCTGTTCCTGTGGTGCCAAAAGCGGAACTTGTTATAAATGCGAAAGAAAGACCTGCAATGACAGTTGCGCTCAATGGAGGGGACAGCCCGGATGTCAGCTAAGCCCGTGGCAGAGCAGCCGGACCTGTAATGATCTGGGTACTGGTGAAGGCTGTACCGATATGTATTGCAACTACCTGTGGTACTGTTGTAAATAATATAAACCAACCCGACTGCCGGAAAATTTTCCGGCAGTTTTTTTATCATAATATTTACATTGTCTCTTTAAGCTGATTCTAATTTTTTATAGTTTTCCTATTTACCCTCAACTTGTCGATAAAGTTTTTTAAGCTTACCAAAGAAATCTTGAAAAGCCACACCCAACTCTTTGGAACTGAAAGAACCTTTTTCAACCGTATAAAATCTCCTATCCAACGCCTTGGGATGATACATTTTTTGTATGTACTGTTTCAATTTCTGACTATCTGTCAGCGCCTCAAAATCAACCGTCAACTTCATTTCGTACTCGTTGTTCTTTTTTGCAATGCCAATATACAAAAACCAATATTCACCACGAGTATCAGCTTCTGCCGCAAGTTTTTTAAGAGAACAAGCAATAAAACCGGAATTATTTACATAGTATTTCACATTTTTATTCTGGCTGACAAGTTCCTGACATATCCGAATATTCTCAATAACTTTCAGCCTTTTCAGCAATTCATCCAAAATAAACTTATATTCATTATAAAACTCAAATAGCTGAGACTCACATGAATCTTTTCCAAAAACATAACTCTTAAAAGAAATATCTTAAACTCTGCAATCTTTAATAATTTCCAACAGTTCAGAATGCCGCACACAAAGTTCATCAATTTTATCCCAAAAATCATCTTGCGCCGCAATATCCTTAGCAAATGCCTCTAGAATTCCGACACATTTACGGTTCGCTTCCTGCTTTTTATTTTTAATAAAGTCAACAATCCAATTATAATCAAGCCGAACCCACTTTTCACTGCTCAATCGATAAGGCTCTGTATTGGGATCAAGATAAACAAATAAAAATTTCATATTAGAATTACGACGCTTATCCAGCAAATAACTGCAATACTTATCCAATTGTGTATCATGTTCTTTAGAGCCGTATTTATTTTCAATAACAACACACAAGTCCTCTTGAACAAGAACAATATCGAAGCGACCTTTTTTAGTGTTCTTGCCTTGTTTTTCCATAAATTGCTCAGTCAGAATTAACGCCTTATCAAGCAATCCTTTTTTATATTTTATCTGAATTTTTTCTCCGGTTTTTCCGGTATAAAGGGTTATTTTTCCTTTTTCAGCTGCTTGCTTTAATAATTCATCGGCAAATTGCACACCCAATCCGTGAGGTTCTCGAGAATTAAGCAACCAAGATAACAAGCAAGAACAACCATTTTCATGTAATGGAACAATTTCAAATACACTACTGTCTGACCAATAATCTTTAACAGCCTCATCTTGCTCAAATTTTGTAATAAGTTTCGAAATATTGCGTACCATTCTCCCCCCACGATAAAAATGAAAAAGGCATTTGTTTATACAAAAAATTCTTCATATAAACAAATGCCTTTTTTTAATCTGGGGCGAACGATGAGGCTGCGCTGTCTTCGACAGCTCATACAACGGCATCTAGGTTCACTTCGGTTGCTATCGCGCCCTCTTTCACCAAGATGTTACGTTGCTCTTGCAGACAAAAACGCCAATACTTTGGCGTTTTTGCTTAGCGAGCCCTTCCGGGTTCTCGCCCCTTCTTCCAGATTAAAAAATGTACCACAAAGGGTACATTTTTTAATCTGGGGCGAACGATGGGGCTCGAACCCACGACAACCGGTACCACAAACCGGGGCTCTACCAACTGAGCTACGTTCGCCATTAGAACAAATTGGTTTTACATACAAACACAACTAAAGTCAAGCTAAAAAAATTCAAATTAATCGAAAAAATTAATAATTTATTTTCTTTTTGTGCGTAATCATTAAGAATAAACAAGAATTCTTAACGAGCGGAAGAAATGAACAGTAAATTTTTAAAAAAATTACCTTCATACATAAGTATTATATTTTTAAGTCTGGGATTTTGCCTGTCTGCCGGCCGTTTTGCCGCAGCTTCAACTTCATCTATTCTGATTGATGCCGATTCCGGAAAAGTCCTTTCTTCAAGCGCCGCCGACAAACTCCGCTATCCGGCATCCTTGACCAAACTCATGACTCTGTACATCACATTTGACGCACTTGAAAAAGGGCTGATAAAAATGGATGACAAACTTCCGGTTTCCCGCAATGCTGCCAACCGCTCGCCGTCCAAACTCGGATTGCGCGCCGGAGAGAAAATCAGCGTCCATGATGCAATTATGGCTCTTGTCATAAAATCTGCCAACGACTGTGCAACCGTTCTGGCTGAAGGATTAGGCTATACGGAAGCAAATTTTGCCAACACCATGACGCAGGTTGCCCATGAACTCGGCATGAAAAACACCACATTCAAAAACGCTTCCGGCCTGCCCAATAAAGCCCAAAAAACAACTGCCCGCGACATGGCAATTCTCGGTGCCGCCGTTTATCATCATTTTCCGCAGTATTATAAGCTTTTTTCTGCCAAAAAATTTACCTATAAAGGCCAAACTTATTATACCCATAATCACGTCTTAAAATCTTTTGAAGGCGCTGACGGTATGAAAACGGGCTTTACCAATGCCGCCGGCTTCAACATCATTACCTCTGCCGAACGCGACGGCAAACGCGTGATTGCCGTTACCATGGGACACAATACGGCAAAACTCCGTGATAAAAAAGTTTCTTCCATGATGGATCAGGGACTGAAAAAGCTGGCTCTGTTAGATACGGACAAAAACCGCATTGAGCCGGATTCCGCAATCAAAATTGCCGCTGCGGTACCGGAAAAAGAACAAAAAACAAAATCAGGCATTCAAAATAAAAATCCCCAAACGCCGGCAACCGAAATGATGACGGCTCAAAACGATGACAAAAACTGGGCAATCCAAATCGGTGCTTTTTCTAATTACGCCAAAGCGCGCAACTATGCCATGGTCGTAAAAAAAGAAACCAAGCTGACTGATAAAAACATCTATATTGAACCGCATCAGGCCGCCTCGGCCATCGTTTATCGCAGCAAGCTGACCGGCTTTGCCAAAAAAGAAGCGAATAACGCATGTAACAGTTTGAAAAAATCAAATAAGTCTTGTATAGTAATTGCAGCAGACGAACAACAACTTGTTTTGGCGAATAAATTCTAATGACAGAAAGCAATCAGAAAAAAGCCCACATCATCGTTGTCAGCAACGAAAAAGGCGGAACCGGCAAATCAACACTCTCCATGCATTTGGCTGTAAAATTAATGCAGGAAGGCTTTAAAGTTGCAACAATAGATTTAGACGGCCGTCAGGGCACGCTTTCAAAATACATAGAAAACCGCATCAACTTTTGTACGGCAAATAATATAGACTTGCCGATTCCGGAGCATTTCCGCTTTTCATTGGAACCCAATCATTACCTTATTCCGGCCGCACGGGAAAAAGTCGGATTCCAGATTTATGAACTCTCCAATCAGGTAGATGCCATTATTATAGATACCCCCGGCACAAAAAATTATCTGTTTGAAGAAGCTCACAAATACGCCGATACGTTAATCACACCAATTTCCGACAGTATGGTTGACGTCAGCGTTGTCGCAGATATTGACTACGCCAAAGAAAAAGTCACCAACCCCGGCCCTTACGCCGAATACATCTGGGAAACCAAGAAATATCTGGCCTCTCAGGGCAAAGCTTATCTCAACTGGATTGTCGTCGGCAACAAGTTTTCCAACATCAACTCCCGCAACAAAAATCTGGTTTTCACCTATTTGAAAAAAATTGCCCGCATGTACGGTTTCCGTTTTTTGGAAGGCATGAAAGACCGGACAATTTATAAAGAACTGTTTTTGGAAGGGCTGACTGTTTTGGATATGTCCCACCCCCAGCTGCGCCTGAAAATGAGCATGTCGCATCTGGCCGCCAAACACGAGATTCGCACCCTTGCCGAATTTATTTGTCCGGAATAAATTTCTGTTATTATCTTTCTGTATAACTCAAACAACTCTTGTTTTTCAGGCATAAAGTTGTATCTTATTTGATATATTAATGTATCCGATGAGATGCGGAAAATCAATTTTGAGAGGAAGAAAGCATGATTAAAACCATTCAGACAACCCCGTATACTGATCAAAAAATGGGCACCGCCGGCTTGCGCAAAAAGTCAAAAGTCGTCATGCAGCCCAATTATATAGAAAATTTTATTCAGGCGATATTCAATACAATCGGCGATGTAAAAGGCCGTACTTTTGTCCTCGGCGGTGATGGACGTTTTTATAACGATATCGCCATTCAGCAGCTGATAAAAATTGCAGCGGCCAACGGCATCGGCAAACTAATTGTCGGACAAAACGGCTTCCTGTCAACACCGGCTTCTTCCAACCTGATTCTCAAAAACAAAACCGACGGCGGCTTTGTCCTTTCCGCCTCGCATAACCCCGGCGGCCCGAACGGAGATTTCGGCTTAAAATATGCAACCTCTACCGGCGGACAATGCCCGAGTGCCGTCAGCGACAAAATCTATGAAAACTCTAAAAATATCCATGAATACAAAATTATGGACACGCCGGATATTGACCTCTCCCGTCTCGGTACGTTCAAACTCGGGGAAATGACAATAGAAATTATCGATCCGGTCAAAGACTATGTTGAAATGATGGAAAATATTTTCGACTTTCCGGCTCTTAAAAAACTCTTTGCCGATGGTTTTACCATGCGCTACGATGCCATGAACGCCATTACCGGCCCCTATGCCATTCGGATTTTTGAAGAAATCCTCGGTGCCCCCAAAGGCAGTGTTGTCAATTATCACCCGTTGCCGGATTTCGGCGGCCTGCATCCGGACCCCAATCTGGTTTATGCCAAAGATCTGGTTGAACACATGTATGCCGATAACGCACCGGACTTCGGCGGCGCAAATGACGGCGACGGCGACCGCAACATGATTCTCGGCAAAAAATTCTTTGTCACCCCGAGTGACAGCCTTGCCATTCTGACAGACAACTACAAACTCATTCCGGCATACAAAAACGGCATTTACGGCGTTGCCAAATCGGCCGCCACATCTACGGCTGTTTGCAGAGTAGCCGAAGCGCATAAACTTCCGTGCTACGCCGTCCCGACCGGCTGGAAATACTTTGTCAACCTGATGGATTCCAAACGCATCACTTTCTGCGGGGAAGAAAGCTTCGGCACCGGTTCAAGCCATATACGCGAAAAAGACGGCATCTGGGCAATTTTGTTCTGGCTGAATATCATCGCCGCAACCGGTAAATCGGTAGAACAAATCACCATGGAGCACTGGCAAAAATACGGCCGCAGCTATTATATGAGATTCGATTTCGAAGGGCTGGATACCGCTGTTGCCGATAAGCTGATGGCTGATCTGGAAAACAAACTGCCAACGCTGGCCGGTCAAAAATTCGGCTCTTATGAAATCGCTCAGGCTGCGCCGTTTGTTTATAACGATCCTGTAGACGGCAGCAGCACCAAAAACGGCTTGGTCATCGACTTTACCAAAGGCGAAAAAATCACTTTCCGGCTGTCGGGAACTGGCTCCAGCGGCGCAACGCTCAGAGTCTATATTGAACGGCTGGAAAGAAGCAACCTGAAAGAAGACCCCAAAACCATGCTCAAAGAACTGGAAGCAATTGCCATGGAGATTGCCGAAATTCAAAAAAGGACTGGAAAAACAAAGGCTGATGTCAATACGTAAAACCAACATCTTCATCCTTGCCGTTGCATTACTGGCCTGCCCGTTCAGCGCCGGTGCCGGATTATACGGTTTTACGGAAATCAACCCTTACACGCCGGAAGAAAAGATCTTGGACATCGACGTACCGCCCAAACAGGTAACCAATTTCCGTGAAACCCTGCGGCATAATGTTGAGATGTTATCCAATTACGCCTATCACCGTGATAAAGATTTTCAGATCATTATTCACGAAGGTCAGGAACTTCTCAACAAAAGCCTGTGGGAATATCATCTGAGCGGTTATAACGAAGCTCGTGCCCGCCCGACACAGGCCAAAGACCCGAGCTTTCTTTTCAAGTTCAAAAAACACCGTTACGGCACCAACGACGTCATCGGCACACCGGCACCGGAATATTTAAACAATATCACCGGCATTGTTTTGAACAAAATATATTCGCTAAACCGGACGATTAACCCCGGCCTTTTAGCCTCAAGGTTGAAAATTATTGCATTCGATCTATGCTCAGCTCCCAAAACCTGTATGGACTATATCCAAAAATCTGTCGCCGGCAACATACTGCTGCAAACAGGTTCTTCCGCAACAACCATTTTTAGCCGCATAGACGAACAACCGGTTATAAACGAAAATGCCCGCAACATTTTCAAGCTTTCCGAGGCCAAAAACATTTTGTACCTGAATGACGAAAGCAGCTTCCGCGACAAATATGACCTCATCAAGCAATTGCGTGATACAAATTTTGACGTCGTCATTATCCGCCCGCAGTTCAAAAACAAAGAGTCTTATACCGCGGATGAAGTCAACAGTTTAAAGTTCAAAAAGAACGGCACCAGACGCCTGATTTTTGCCGAAATGAACCTGACGGAAGCCAATCCGGAGCAATATTACTGGAAGAAAAAATGGCTGTTGGGAAAACCTTCCTGGCTGCGGCGCAAATCCTTCAGCAATCAGGGGGCGGTTATTACGGAATACTGGAATGACGAATGGCGCAAAATCATCGGCAACCACTTCAAGAGTATTATAGATACCAACTATGACGGTGCATTTTTCACCGGCTTGGAAAATCATAAATACTTTGAATATCAATTACCTCTGGAGTAAACATATGAACGAGATTGAAGTTTTAGACATCTCACGGGAAGCAATTTTCACCCTGATAAAAGTCGTCACGCCGGTGTTGCTGGTTGCGCTGTTCGTCGGTCTGATCATCGGTATCTTTCAGGCGCTGACCCAAATTCAGGAAATGACTCTGGCTTTTGTCCCCAAAATCATCGGTGTCTTTGTCACGCTGATTTTGTTGTTTCCGTTCATGTTCAACCAGATGCGCACTTTGACCGAAGGATTATTCAACCGGATTGTCAACGGCGGATGACGGCAATGACGCAGCTGCTCACATTAGAAATCTATTCTTTTATGACCATATTTCTCAGGGTCGGTTCCGCAATACTGGTAATGCCGGGCTTCATGGTCAGTTACGTCAACATGCGCCTGCGCCTTTCCATTGCCCTCGCCCTGACCCTCATCCTGATTCCGCTGATTTCCGCCCGCCTGCCGCTGCCGTCACAAAACTTTGGCGAACTCATAAAAATCAGCCTGTTTGAAATCACTTACGGACTATTCCTCGGACTTTGCATGCAGTTCTTGTACGCCGCACTGTCGCTGGTCGGAAACTTCGCCGGACAGGCAATCGGCTTTTCCAACGCTCAGATGTTTGACCCGACTTTTCAGACCCAGTCCATTGTTCTTGAAACTTTTCTCAGCATCATCGCCCTGACAATCATCTTCATAACGGATTTGCACCACCTGATGATCAGCGCTGTGGTTGACAGCTATACGCTCTTTCCGGTCGGTTCGGCGCTGCCTATTGATAACTTTGCCGAATTCTTAAGCAAAAGCCTGAATAACAGCTTTATTATGGGCTTCAAAATCGCTTCGCCGTTTATTGCTTTTACCATCATTTTTTACACCGGCATGGGTCTGATATCACGCCTGATGCCCCAGCTCAACATTTTTTTCCTGTCCCTGCCGCTGCAAATATATCTCGGTCTGGGACTGTTGTTTATGACCATTCCGATCACCATAGTATGGTTTATCAAATACTATGAAGACGGACTGTTCAGATTTGTAAAGTAGGATGCCATGGCCGAAGACGATGATGAATCCTCAAAGACGGAAGAACCGTCCGAACGAAAGATAAGCAAAGCCAAAGAAGAAGGCGACACTGCCATATCGCAGGAAGCCAAAAGCTTTGTCATGCTCTTGGGGATGCTGTTCATCATCTGGCTGATTTTTCCGCTGATGGGCAAATGGTTTATTCTGCAAAACATTCAGTTTATTGAAGATCCGCAAAACATTCCGGTTGACTTGCATCATATCAGGCTTCTTCTGACCAGAGTCTTTGTCGGAATCCTGAAAATCATGGCCATTCCCTTTGCCGTCTTCATCATCTTGGGCATTTTTGCCAGCATTTCGCAAACCGGCTTTATGTACGCCCCCAAAAAACTGATGCCGGACTGGAATAAACTGAACATTTTCGCCGCCCTGCCCAAATTCATCAACATGAAAAAAATTGTCGAAAGCTTAAAAGGCATTATCAAAATCGCCGTCATTGCCTACATTGCCGTTGCAGTCATCAAACCCTACAGCGGCAAAGTCAACTTGCTCCCGACCATGGAAACAATGGCAATTTTGTCTTTCATCCACAAAATCGTCGTCCTGCTGATTTTCACGATTTTAATGGCCGTATTGGTCATCGCCATCGCCGACTACGCTTATCAAAAATATTCTCACTTGAAAAAACTTCGCATGACCAAGCAGGAAGTCAAAGACGAATACAAAGAAATGGAAGGTGACCCGTTAATCAAATCGCGGATTCGTCAGGTTCGTATGGAACGCGCCCGCCGCCGCATGATGGACAATGTCCCCAAAGCCGACGTCATCATCACCAACCCGACCCATTATGCCGTTGCATTGGAATATAAGATGGATAAAATGGACGCGCCTGTTGTATTAGCCAAAGGATTGGATAATATAGCACTGAGGATAAGAGCCATTGCCGAGGAACACGAGATCCCGATTGTCGAAAATCCGCCCTTGGCCCGTGCACTGTTTGCCAGTGCAGAACTGGATCAGACCATCCCGCAAGAACACTTTAAAGCCGTCGCAGAGGTAATCGGATATGTTATGCAGCTCAAAGACCAGTCACCGTCCTGATAAATTGCTCCAAAAACGTTTGGTTTCATTGGCCTATGCTTTGGTCAGCCTGACGGCCGCACTCATTCTGCTGCTGATCTATCCGCAGTA
Source organism: uncultured Pseudomonadota bacterium (assembly GCA_902495305.1). Taxonomy (GTDB): domain Bacteria; phylum Pseudomonadota; class Alphaproteobacteria; order RF32; family CAG-239; genus MGBC133411. Next base: position 19,520 of record CABUWG010000030.1, read on the forward strand.
TTCCCTGTATTTTACGATTCTGCTGCTCCTCATTGGCGCCTTGTGCCTGTCTTTGACCATAAAGACCATTTCCGCCGGAGAAGAAGCAATGAGCTACGGCGGCTTTGCCAATGAAATCATTCGCAAAGACGAAGTCGCCAAACGAATTGAAAACGTTTTGGGCGAAGCGGTCATCGAAAATGAACGCTCCAAGGAATTATTCAAAAATCAAACCGTCATCAGCTTTCTGGCAGAACACCTCTCTGACGGCAAAATGAACAAAGCCGCAATCTACCGGCTGCAAAACGCCTGCGAAAACCTCATCTCGGAAAAAGTCGTACTGTCCTTAAAAACGCACCCGGAGGATTCTAAAATTTTTACCGAAGAAGAATGGCTCGAAATCAGCGTTCATCCGGTTTACCTCAAAAAAACCGATATTTTTGAAAGCAAATATTCCGTAAAAACCATCAAAAAAGACACCTATCTTTTCTGGAGTTGCCGTGATATAACGTCCGAAAAAAATATGGCGCAAATTTTTCATGAAGAGCGCAAATCGCTGCACGACTTTTTAGATTTTATGCCGGTCGGACTTTATGTGGTTGATAAAGAATACACCATACGTTATTGCAATCATGCTCTGGCACAAATCCTCGGCAGCAATCGGGAAGAACTGCTCGGCAGAAAACTCAGCGAGCTTTTGTCGCCAGCTTCGTTTTTTCCGGAAAATGAACCCTCTTGGCGGCAAAAAACTTACTTTATGCAGCCCGGCGGCAAAATTATTGAAACTTATGTTTTTCAGGAAAACTTCAGAGAAAGCCAGCAGATTATGATGCGCGGCGTTATCATCAGCGACCTGCCCAACGACACCACGCTCAAAAACGAGCTCAATCTGGCTTGTGACAAAGTCAGCTGGCTATTTGACCACGCGCCGGTCGGCATTATCTTTGTCAGCGCCCGCGGCATTGTACAGGCCGCCAATAACACCGTCTGCCGCTTTTTGAACAAAGACGCGGATCTGCTTCAAAACCAAAGCATTTTTGAGCGCATTCGGGAAGAAGACGCCCCTAAAGTCCAAAAAGCTTTTAACGATATCTGCAGCGGCAAAAAAGATTCCCTTTGCATTGAGGTGCATATCAACCTCGACAACAAAGATAAAATCGTCATGCTCTACATCAGTAAAATGAGCAAATACCACTCCTCCGCCACCTCTAATGAAGAAGGGCTGATTCTCTACTTTATTGACGCAACGGAGCAGAAAAGTCTGGAACAGCAGTTTGCTCAGGCTCAAAAGATGCAGGCTGTCGGACAACTGGCCGGCGGGGTGGCTCACGACTTCAACAACCTGCTGACCGCCATGATCGGCTTTTGCGATCTAGTTATGCAGCGCCACGGTATCGGCGATCCGTCATTTGAAGACCTGCGCCAGATTAAAGACAACGCCACCCGTGCCGCCGGTTTGGTGCGCCAGCTTCTGGCCTTCTCCCGTAAGCAGCCGCTAAAACCCAAACTCATTGACATCACCGAACACCTCACCCGCTCCAGCCAGATGGTCAAACCGGTCTTGGGTGAACAGATAAGCCTCAAATTCTACCATGGCAACAATCTCGGCTTCGTCCGCGTCGACCCGACCCAGTTTTCGCAAGTCATCATCAACCTTGCCATCAACGCGCGTGATGCCATGAACGGTCACGGCACAATCTTTATCAATACCCGAGTCGAGCACTTGACCGAACCGCACCAGTTCGGCGATGAGATGGTCAAACCCGGAGAGTTTGTGGTCATTGACGTCAAAGATACCGGTTGCGGTATTAGTCCGGAAAACATGAACCGGATTTTTGACCCGTTCTTTTCCACCAAACAAAACGTTGTCGGTTCTGGTACCGGCCTCGGGCTGGCAACCGTTTACGGCATCGTCCGCCAAACCGAAGGCTTTATCAAAGTCGAAAGCACCGTCGGAGAAGGAACAACCTTCTCAATCTACCTGCCGCGTTTTGAAAAAGATACGGAAAACGAGGAAGACGAAAATCCAAACCGCAAAACACCGGCGCAGCTTTCGCCGATTCTCACGGTCAAGGAAACAATCAAAAGCCCGATTAACGTCAATGAAAAAATGATCTTCGGCCTGAATGTTTCAATGATTGATCGCAGTTTTAACCCGACCGACCCGCAGAATTCTTCTTTACGCATCCTTTTTGTTGAAGATGAAGATTCCGTCCGGACTTTTGCCGTCCGCGCTTTAAAGAAAAAAGGCTACGACATAATCAGTTGCAATTCTTCCGAAAACGCGCTAGAACATTTAGAAACAGACAACAAGTTTGACCTGCTGCTGACAGACATGATGCTTCCGGGCATCAGCGGTGCCGAACTGGCTAAGATTGTCAAAGAAAAAATCCCCGGCATCAAAATCATCATCGCCTCGGGTTATTCTGAAGAAATGGCCAAACAAGGGCTGGATGACAGCACGGACTTTGAGTTTATTGCTAAACCTTACAGCCTGGGCAACCTGACCAAAAAAGTTTTTGATGTCTTAAACAAACAATAAACGGATAACAATTGATGCTGAAAAAAAATACCATATCCCAGCTTCCGTTAGAATTCGCTCCCTGCCCCAGTCTCGGACGCGAAGACTTTCTCGTTGCACCCTGCAACGTTGAAGCGGCTCAAATGGTAGACAGCTGGCCGGACTGGCCGTTTTTTGCCATCTGTATCTACGGCGAAGAAGGCTGCGGCAAAACCCATCTGGCTAATGTTTTTGCCAATAATGTTTCAGTTCAGGATAATTATCCTTACCGCATTCCGACCATCAAAGCCAAAGATGTCCGGCTCGATACGCCGCACAAACTTTTTGCCAGACACCGCTGCCTGATTGTGGAAGATTTAACGGCGAAAGTAAATAATGAAGCAATGTTCCACCTGTACAACCTCTATCGTAACGAAGGAGGAAATATACTCTTTACGGCTCAACAGGCACCTGCCAGACTGCATTTTCAACTGCCGGACTTGCGCTCCCGCATGAATATTGTGCCGTCAATTGAAATCAAAGCGCCGGATGACGACCTCTTGTCCTGCCTGCTGGTCAAATTGTTTATGGACAGGCAAATAATCATCAGCCCGGAATTATTAAATTATATCGTTGCCAATATGCAGCGTTCATTCTCTTTTGCCCGCAAAGTCGTTGCTGAAATTGACAGGATATCTCTCTCCCGCAAACGCGCCGTTACCTTGCCGATAATCAAAGAAGCTTTTGATATTCTGGCTGAAGAAAAACTTCAGGGCGACTTGTTTGAATAACCGTTATTAACTTTTCCTCCCCTGTACTCCACTCCGTTCTTTCTTTTTCCCATTCACCCTATTTTCTTTCTCCGCTTTTGCTTCTTTTTTCTCTATCACTGCTCCCTTATCCTCCCCCGCCTCTTTTCTCTCCGTTCACTCTCTCTGCCTATTTCCTCACCCACTCCTTTCCCCTCTTTCCTCCTATTCTCCCTCTCACACTTTCCTCTCTCTTCCTACCCCTCACAGCCTCTTCCCCTCATCAACCGTTCCTATTCTCATCACGCCTCGTTCCTTTCTTTCCCTCTCTTATCCTCTTCACTCCTCATTCCTTTCCTCACCACTCCCACCCCGCTTATCTCACCTGCTTCTCCCCCTCTCCACTCTTGCCCCTTCTCTCCTTTATCGCCACCCGCTCCTCTGCTGTCAACGCCTCAACCTTTCCCTCTATTTCCTTCCTCACCCGCCCCTTTTTCCGTCCATCTTTCCCTCCCTCTCCTCTTATCCCTTTTTAGCCAAATCCCCCCCGCTTTTTCTTATCCCCTAGCCAAAATCCCCATCCCACTTTTCATTATATATTGACTCTTGAGTTTCTTTGTGGTATAATGACCTTAGTATTAACCATTCTGGGCACGATATGTGTCACAGGAAAGAAAGAACAACGCGGTCGGGAGGCCGACAGCCGTCAACTGTCAGCTTACTGCCCAGAGGACCGCGTTGCTCCAACGGGATTTGTGACAGAGTATGTGCTCTGAAAAGAATTTTTATATGGGAGGAGATCGATGAAGAATATTAACATAAATATGCTACACATGAAACTAAACTCTGCGGTATCAGTCTTTGCTGTTGCCGCTGCTTTCTCGGTGCTCCTCCCGCC
>CABUWG010000031.1 GCA_902495305.1 uncultured Pseudomonadota bacterium
AAACCCCGCTCCGTCATTATCCGGTCTAATTCCTGATTGCAATAAGCCCGAAAGTTTTTATACCATTTTTTTCTATATTCTCTTGATAACATTTTTTAGCTCCACTATTTTGTTAAAACAAAATCCGCCTAAAAAATAGGCGGATGGAGCTCAAAAACTGTACGGTACAGTCATGGCTATTCGTTACGCAAGCGCACTTATTTGACCATACTCCACCCGAAGTGGAAAAAACCGTATGATGTTTTTGAGACACCACAGTCCGTCTCCGGACTGCGGGATTTATATTAAACGAATCTAAGCTTTTTGCAAGCGGATTTTCTTCTATCCGAGATAAGATTTGGGATTGACGGCTTTTTTGCCCTGACGGATTTCAAAATGCAGCTGCGGTGAAGCTACGCCGCCGGTTGTGCCGACTGTTGAGATTTTTTCTCCGCGCGCAACCCGCTGGCCTTTTTTGACCAGAATCTTTTCATTATGCGCATAGGCCGTTACCCAGCCGTCATCATGTTTGATTAATATCAAATTGCCAAAGCCTTTCAGCTCATTGCCGGCATAGGCAACCGTTCCTTTATCTGCGGCCTTGACCGCCGTTCCTTTAGCGGCTTTGATATTAATGCCATCATTGTTACGCCCTTTGGCAATCGGCCCGAAATTAGAAATGACGGAACCTTTGACCGGCCACATAAATTTGCTGTTGCGTTTTTTGGCCGGCGGCGTGTAGGTGCTTTTGGCGGTTGTTGTTTTTTTGGCAGGGCTTGTCTTTTTAGACGATGAGGCACTTGTCTTTTTGGGTGTCCAAGTCTTGTTTTTGGCCGGTGCCGGCATCACGGAAGCAACATGGACTTCGCCGCCGACAATGCTGTCCGGCAATTGCAGGCGCTGTCCGACAGCCAGACTGTATGGCGGACGGATATCATTGGTTTTGCTCAGAGAATTGACATCAACATTATAGCGTTTAGAAATATTATACAATGTATCGCCTTTGGCCACAACGTGATAACGGGCACTCGGCAGGCGGACGACCTGCCCTATGCGCAATCCGTAAGGCGGGCGAAAACCGTTCAACTCAATAATTTCTCTGATTGGCAGGTCATAGCGGCGGGCAATGCTGTAAAGCGTGTCGCCTTTTTGAACCACGACGGAAGACGGGGCCGGCCCGCTGCCCCAGAGGTTATAATTAAACAGCTGAATCCGGCCGCTGTCATAAGAACAGCCGCCCAATATCAGCAATATTAATGTCAAAAGCGCATACTTCTTCATATCTTACGTCCTATCACAAGATAGTTAATTTTTGTTTACATTCAGAAAAAGCTTGATTTCCTGACGTTACGCAGTATCTTATCAAAGGCAGGGAGAATCGATTTGCCAAACTTACATAAAGACATTAAAGCCACAGAATTGCTCGGACGGGACGCGAAATGCGTGATTTCTCATATTCTGGGGCAGGAAGAATCTAAAAAAGCTCAGAATATTCTGAAAGATTTTCGTGCGGATATTGTTCTGAAAGATATTTTTGATTTAGCCTCCGCCCAAAGCGTCAGTTTGCTTGATGATTATCCCGCCTATGAAAAAATTTTTAATTATCTGGCTGCAGAATCTCCGGCTTTTGCCCGCTATTTGGACAGGGCGATTGTCTGTGCCAATCACAACGAAGACCTTTCCAAGATTATTTTGCCGCTGGTTTTTGAGCAGAGGGACAAGCTTAATCTCCGGCATGTTCAGGCTTTGGCGGACGGTTGGTATTATGAATCTGATTTGCGTGCCGACATGATTTGCGCTTTTATCAGAAAAGACCAAAACCCCAGAAAAAGCGCAGAAATTCTCGGAAAGGCATTGTCCCGAATCTCTCACAAACGCCATACTCCTTTTGTAAAATCCGTTACTCAGGCTTTTACCGCGCAAAATGCCAAAGATGACATCTGTCTGAACATTTTTTCCGACGCTTTACTGTCTTCTCCCACACCAAAGGACAATTCCGCACCTGACGAAGCAACAATTGAAGCGTTTAAGCAGGAAATCAGGAAAATCCCCGATACAAAGGCACAGAAGATGGCTCTTTTTGCTTTGGACGGCAAAAATGCGGAAGACGTCCGAGAAATTTATCATGATGATTTTTTATCCTGCTCGGCAGAAAAGCTTATTAAAATTGCGGCTGCCCTGCCGGAAGCGAATCCGGAATTTGTACCGCTGACGCTCAAAGTGCTGACCAGCGTGGAAAAAGAATCGGCCGCCCAGCGACGCCACGGCGTTTTGCTCTATCTGTCAGCCGCTGCAGCCAGACATTCGTATCTGACGGAAAAATTGTTGCCGGTTTTTGAAAAAAACAGCAAGCTGCCGTTTGCTTATGTCGGAAATTTGTTTTTCTGCACCACAAAATCTCCTGCTCTGAGCGAACGGATTATGAAACTTATCAAAGCCTCTCTGCGCTCGGATACTTTTTCTACCCAAGGAATGTCGGCCGACTTTAATTCCGTCAGTAATATTTTGAATCCGCAAATGATCAACACGCCGGAAGCTTTTGAGCTGATGTACACTTATCTTAACGATGCAAAATCTGACATGAATCAGATGCATGTTTTTTGTAAAGAATGTTTGCACAAGCTCGGCCATGACAGCGCTGACCGGCCACAAACCCGAAACATTATCCGGACAATGCACCGCAATAAGATTTTGCGCAGCAATCCGCAAGATTTTGCCATTTTTATGGCGGATCTTGAAAGTTTTAGAATCGAAAACGCTTATGACAGCCCGCTGAACGATTATCTTCATGACCTCAAAGCCAAAACGCCTGTCAAAGCGGCACCTTACATCAAACGTCTGCTGAACAACTCTCTGGAATATAAGGAAAACTTTAACAGGCTGAAAAAAGAATTTCCGGAATTTGAAGAGCTTGACCATGATTACATCTACCGGCAGCCGGAAAAACATGAGGCCATGACGCTGCAGGAAGTTGAAAAAAGTTTGAGCGAAAATAAATTATCATTGATTGAAAAAACAAAAATTTATTTGCAGCTGCGGCAATTTGAGCATTTTGCCCTGCCGCAAAGTCAGGAATATTGCCAAAGGGCGGCAAAAAGCTTGTCTTTGAATCCGTTTTATGCTAAAAGCGTGGCGTTTGCAAAATTTAATCTTTTTAATGACGGGAAGCAGGCTTTGAAAAAAGTCTGGAAGAAAAATGAGCGATAATCAGACACAGATCATTGATGAAAGCGGCGACAAATACAAATACGGCTTTGTGACGGATATTGCCGCAGACACTGCGCCCAAAGGCCTTAACGAAGACATTATCCGGCTGATTTCGGCGAAGAAAGGCGAGCCGGAATGGTTGCTGGAATGGCGTCTGAAAGCTTTTGAATTCTGGCAGACGATGACAGAGCCGTCTTGGGCCAAGCTGGCTTATGACAAGATTGATTATCAGGATTTGTATTACTATTCTGCTCCGGTGCAAAAAGCGGCACCGAAAAGTTTGGACGAGGTTGACCCCGAGTTGCTGGAAACATACGAAAAGCTTGGGATTCCGCTCAAAGAGCAAGAAGCTTTGGCCGGCGTGGTCGCCGTGGACGCCGTGTTTGACAGCGTTTCCGTTGCCACGACTTATCGCGCCAAGCTTGCCGAACAGGGGATTATTTTCTGCTCCATTTCCGAAGCCGTCAAAGAACATCCCGAGCTGGTGCAAAAATACCTCGGCTCGGTTGTGCCGTACACTGACAATTTTTTTGCCTGCTTAAATTCTGCCGTGTTTACGGACGGGTCTTTTGTATATATTCCGAAGGGTGTGCGCTGTCCGATGGAGCTTTCGACCTATTTTCGAATCAACGCCAAAAACACCGGACAATTTGAACGGACACTGATTGTGGCCGACGACGAGAGTTATGTTTCTTATCTGGAAGGTTGCACGGCACCGCAGCGTGACGAGAATCAGCTGCATGCGGCCATTGTCGAGATTGTGATTAACAAAGACGCGGAAGTCAAATATTCTACCGTTCAAAACTGGTATCCCGGTGACAAAGACGGCAAAGGCGGCGTTTATAACTTTGTGACCAAACGGGCGGCCTGCCGCGGCGACAATGCCAAGGTATCCTGGACGCAGGTGGAAACAGGTTCTGCCGTGACATGGAAATATCCGTCTTGTGTGTTGCAGGGTGACAACTCGGTCGGCGAATTCTATTCCGTGGCCATTACCAACAACAAACAACAGGCTGACACCGGCACCAAGATGATTCACATTGGCAAGAACACGTCTTCTAAAATCATATCTAAAGGGATTTCGGCCGGTTTTTCCAATCAGACTTATCGCGGACTGGTTCGGGTTGCGCCCAAAGCCAGCCATGCCCGCAACTATTCGCAATGCGACAGTCTGCTGATTGGCACGACTTGTGGCTCGCACACCGTTCCGTATATTGAAAACCGTAACAAAAGCGCCCAGATAGAACATGAGGCAACGACGTCAAAAATCAGCGACGAGCAGCTTTTTTACTGCATGCAGCGCGGAATCGGACAGGAAGAGGCCGTCAGCCTGATTGTGAACGGTTTTTGTAAAGAAGTCATGCAGCAGCTGCCGATGGAATTTGCCATTGAAGCGGCCAAGCTGATTAATATTACGCTGGAAGGATCTGTCGGCTAGGCCGGAAAAATTCTATACTTTCCACCATCGTATGTTATTTATCAGTATTGTTCAGTTATGAGAAGTGAATTTACAGAATATTTTACAGCACAATACGAGTTGTTGCTCAATCTGTTTGAACGCGTCAAAAACATAAGCGATGAGAAACAAAACTGGGCTGTTTGCGATAAAATTGTCAGCACACTGGAAAATCTGAATGCTTACGGCAAAGAATTTTCCGATCTCAGCCGACAGGTTTTTGCCAGCGCCGGCAAACCCTACACTCCCTGCAATGTTTTGGAAAAAGCCATTAATACAAACAATATTAATGTCGTATTCGCCGTCTTTACAAAATTTCTTAAAACACAGAGTGACAGAATTAAGTTTTTTAATGAATTTACCAATGCCAAAGAAGAGAAATTTAACTTTCATTATTTTGAAAACGATCTGTCGCCGGGGCTGCGTTATAAGGTTCATTGCTTTGACGACCCCGATAACGCGCATAAAATTCTGCAACAGACGGACAACCGCAGCGAGGAACAAAGACAGCGCGAACAGATTTATTTCTTTATCCGGAACAAGCTGTTACAAAAAACCGAGGGCTACAGCAACGGCATCTCCTCTGTCGGAATCCTTAACATTCATAAGGTGCGCCATTTTGACGATGATTTCAGAAAAATGTATGTCAACATTCGCGGCAGCGAAACCGACGGCACTTTTATCTGGAAAAAAGAAGAACAAAAGCTTTCAAAAATCACATTAAGGCATTCGGCTGACGAAATCTGGCCGGAGCGTTCCGTTACCATTCAAAATCTGGATATCGGCAGTGACCGGACTTTTGCCCAGCAGGCCTTAAAGCAAATTGATTTTCCGGAACTGTTTTCTGACATGGGGAAAATGCTTACCCATGTCGGACAAGCACTCAAGATTATGCAGGAAGACGGAGATTTTCATACGCTGGCGGCAGCCATTGAGCAAAAAGGCACAACTTTGGAGCTGGAAGACAGGGAAGATAAAGAAGTTCGCGGCAATGCCAAAAACGGTCTTCGTTATGCCGGTTATCATAATCCCCTGAATAACAAAATCGTCATTAACGGCAGCTGTCTGAATTATGACAAGCCCGAGGAGTTGGGCATTGTTCTCAAACATGAAGCCGCGCATGGCGTGGACCATGTCGATTTAAAATCTGACATTACCGACAGCGGATTATATACTTTAGGCGTTTTGGCGGCAATTAAGAATTCTTCACAAAATCCGCAGCGTGCCGCTATTGTTGCAGAAATAAAAAAATGTTATCATGCCGACAGCTTTAGCCGTGAGGCTATGGCACGCATTAACTCCATGCCGATAAATCCTGACGACAAACTCCTGCAAAATATGAAAAAGTTTATGCTCTGGGAAGCCCGTGCTTTGGCCAGAGGCGAAAAAGCCATTGTCAAACGCGGAAGGTTCAGCGGCCTGAAGATAAAGCACCGTCTTAATATTGCACAGGCCGGAACGGATTATGCCGAAGCCCGAGAGGCACTTTCGGAAATCAGACTTTTCGAGGCGGCATCCTCCAAGACGGCGCAGACGCTCAAGACCTTTATTGCCAAGCGGGCGCTTTATGATGCCTGTTTATTTTCGGCTTATGGCGCAGTTCCCGTTTCAAAAATGGAGGATGAAGTTAATCAGGCATTTGGCCATGTTTTTGAGGATTTTAATACGCTGGTGAAAAATAAAGGCTGTGCAAACTATGATTTGCCGGACGACCTTTATGCTCATGAAGAAGCGTTGACAAACGGAGATTATCCGATTGAAATTGCCGTCATGCTGGACTGGCTTGAGGTTTGCCGAAACGGAAAATGGAATGAAAACTATGCCGGATTGTTCAAGATTATGCAAAAGCGACGGGATGAAGCGCAGCAAGAAAACAATCTCCAGCTTAAATACGCCAAACAGCTTCTGGCCGTTCAGCCTTTTAAGACAGCGGTTTTGGGCGGAATGCGCGACAGTTCTGATTTTCGGCGGTTTGAAATTTCTGAAAACAATTTGTCTGATGAGAGCCGCTCCGAGGCGATGGATAAGCTTTTGAATATTTATATGGATTTTATTAATGACAAAGTTTGCGCCGCACAGGTTCCCCAAACCGCCGAAGAAGCGGCCGGCAAGACCGGTACCGGACCAATGCCGGTTTATTCGTCAGGGAGGGCAAGCGCCGCCCGAGAGCAGGCAGAGCGGTTTAGTTCAAGATTGCTATTGACGCGAAAAAACAAGCCGGAGAGATAAAAAAGGAGGCATTCGCCTCCTTGGTTTTTATTGCAACTCAAAAAAAGTTTTATCAACGCCGCACAACGGGCAAACCCAGTCTTCCGGAAGATCTTCAAAAGGAACATCCCCGTCATAAACATAACCACACACCGTGCAGACCCATTTTTTGCCTTCATTTTTATCTTCTGTCATTTGTTTTCCTTTCATCCGATCTTTTTGTTCGTTAAAAATTTTAATTACCCCGTTTTTGTAATAACTGCGGTAATCATAATAAGTCAGAGGCTCGCCGTCCTGACTGCCAATCCGGCAATCCAGCACCTCTGCCAAAAACAGCGTATTGCTTTCAAAAGCAATTTCCTGAATTATTTTACATTTAATGCCTGCAAGGGACTTTTGCAAGTATGGCAGGTTTTCTAAAACCTCAAATTCGACATTTTCCCATTTGTTGACATCACGGCTGCTTTGAAAGCCAAAATTTGCCACTATAAACGGATCGGCCTCTTTGCTCAGCACAGAAAGAGAAAACTCTTTTGCGGTATGCAGGCAGGATTTGGTATAGCTGTGATTGCCGCAAGACAAGGCCAGAACAAAAGGCTTGTTGGCAACCTGCATTACGGCATCGACAATACTGCCGACATAACGGGAGCCGTCGGTTGTACCCAAAACGTATATGCCGTGTGTTAATTTGAATAGCGCATTTTCATCCATCGTTTTTTCCGTTTCTCAGGGTTAATAGTGCGGCGGGGGCGTTTCTTCGCTTAAAGGCTTGACTGCCGCCGGTTCTAAATTTTCCAACAGGTATTTATTTTGTTTTTGCAGGTGATCCAGTTTTTTGCCCTGTTCTATGATGACCTGATTTAAATCTTCAATCACACGCTCCTGATTAGCCAGCGCCATTTCAATATTCATTAATCGGTTGTCGAGCTCGTTATCATTCATTTTTTGCTCCCTTTTATTCCGGTTGTAGCATGACATAAGCGGAAAATCAATCAGTATTTGTTGATATATATAAATTCGTGATTATCTGATTAAAGGGTTATTGTTACAAAAATTGAAAGTTCAAACATGGAATGGAATAACAAACACAAGATTCTCGCCTCTATTGTACTGGTTCTGCTGGTTGTGGCTTTGATGTTGGTAAATTAACGGGAGAAGAAAATGAAAACGTGGCATTGGATTATTTTAATTGTATTTATTTTTGCCGTAGTTATTTCTTTGTTTTTTTAACGTCCGGCGGCTTAATTGTGCCTGATACGGGGCAGAACAAGTCTGAATTTGATAAAAAATGAAGTTTTTGGAAAGTTTTACAAAATTTTGGCTTGACAAGCATTATAAAAGAGCGTATCTATGCACTGTCTTTACAAGATAACATTTATCGCGGGGTGGAGCAGCCCGGTAGCTCGTCAGGCTCATAACCTGAAGGTCGTAGGTTCAAATCCTGCCCCCGCAACCAGTAAAATCATAAAGCCCTCGTATGAGGGCTTTATGATTTTAAATGATTATGCGTTAGATTTGAACCTACGAGAAAAGCAGGTTCACCACAAGGCGCAGGCGGACGGAAGAACGCCGGTGTCCAACGGGCAGCGCCGCAGAGGCAACTTGAGCGCCAGCGATAAGTAAATCCTGCCCCCGCAACCAAAGAAAATCAAGGCTTTGCAGGAAAATCTCGAAGTCTTTTATTTTATGAGTTTGTCCCCAATCTGTCCCCTAATTTCGGTTTTTCTCCTTATGATACTTTATCCGGTAGCCATCTCTTTGCAGCGTCATGGTATCCGGCGTTAATTCAATAACCTGCATTGTTTCTGAAAAATTTATTGTTTGGCCGTTACCAATGCTTTTACCCGTCAAAATAATTTGGCCGCCATCGGACTTCCAGTTTTCATATTTTAATGTTGCCGTACCTATTGATGTTGCCGTCCTGTCGGCTTTTAAGTTAAATCCCTGTCTATAATTATTATTTTCTTCAATCCAGCTGCCGACAAATTCTTTTTCATTAGCTTCTGTCTGCGGCCGGCTGCAAGCCGTTCCATCCGCAATCAGCGCCAAAATTAAGAGCAATAAATTTTTCATGCCTTCTTTCTCCTTATTTATATAACATGTATTATTTTCTGCATTACACTGTCTTGACTTATCTTAGTCCCGTTGCTAGATTCAAATCAAATAAATTTTTGGAGAAAAGAAATTAAAAAAGGATGGATATATGTTATTCTGACCTGCGTTTTTGAACTCCTGTGGATTTATGGTTTTAACGCAGCGGAAAAACCAATTGATTTTGCCCTTATTGCCGTGATTATCATTACGGACTTTTATTTTTTGGAAAAAGCCTGCGAGACAATTCAAACCGGTACGGTTTATGCTATCTTTTCCGCCATCGGCACAATTTTTACGGCTTTGATGGATACTTTTCTGTTTCATGTGGAATTTACATTTGCAAAGGGCTTTTTTATTACCCTGCTTATCTTGGGCGTTATCAGCCTGAAGCTCGCCGAAAACGGCGTCAGTACACCGGATAAGGAGAAATAGCATGGGATGGATATATATTCTGATTGCCTCCACTGTTGAAGTTATCGGGGTTGTCGGCTTAAAGCTTTTCAGCCAGCAAAAAAATCTTTTCAGCCTGTTGCTTTTCATCAGCGGTTTTGCCCTTTCTTATTTGTTTTTATATTTTGCCCTGAATTATTTGGACATGAGCATTGCGTATGCCGTCTGGATGGGGCTGGGCACGGCCGGTGCCGTTGTTGTCAACATGATTTTTTTCGGAGAAAGCCGGAAGTTATCACGGATTTTTGGCGTTATTCTGATTATTATCGGCGTTATCGGACTAAAAATGGTTTCTTAATTGAAACTTTTTGAAACATATAACGTGGCAAAAGACGGGAAAATACAAAATTTTTGCCCGTCTTTTGCTTTTTTATATTTAAATGTTTCAGAATCAAATGTTCCCGATCCCTTAACAGCGCAGCTTTTTCCCGTTCCGGCTTCATTAATTGTTACAATCTTTTTGATCCGAAACAGAAGTTAACTTCTTTTGAGCCGGCAACATGGTCTTGTGATTTGCTTTTTGGCGCTTTGCCTTCGTATTATAATTATGATTTTAACTTTTGGAGAAGCAAAGTGAGACACGGAAAGAATTTTACCCTCGGGGAATATGTGATTATTAAAAAGCCGGATTTAGTGGAAGCCGGAGACAATGTACGAATTTCAGATTTCTGCCGGATTTCATCGGCTTGCGAAATCGGTTCTGATTGTGAAATTGCTACCGGAACGTATATTTCCGGCGGCGACGGCAAATATAAATTTAAGATGGGAAGTTTTTCCAGTCTGGCGGCGGGTGTGCGAATCTGGCTGAGCAGCAATGATTATGTCAACGAGCTGGTCACACATTCGGTTCCGGAAGTAAAAGAAATTCAGGGGAACGTTACCATGGAAAAGTTTACCGGCATCGGAACGAACTCCGTTATCATGCCCAACAATTATATTCCGGAAGGCGTCAGTATCGGTGCATTAAGCTTTGTACCGTCCAATTACAAATTCGAGCCTTGGACGGTTTATGCCGGCCGGCCGATAAAACCAATAAAAAAACGGAATAAGGAAAATATTATCAGAACGCTGAAAAAGCTTGGCCTGACAGCATAAAAAGAATTTATTTCACCCCAAAACAGAGGTTAAAACAAAAAAGGCCGCGACTCGAATCGCAGCCTTTTTCTTTAAGACAGTAAACCGATTAATCAGAAACCGTTGTTGTGGTCGTTGTTGTTTCAACAACAGTATCGCTCGGCTGGGTGCGGACAACTTCTGCAATCATCCCTGCACGATACGGTTCTTTTTCATAAGAAACGTCAGTATAAGTTTTGGGTTCATAAACCGTTTTATAGGTGGTCTTTTTGTACAGAACTTCAACCGGCTCTCTGGTTTCTCTGATCTCGTCCGGACAGCCTTTGTTGCTGCCGCTAACCGTACGGTATCCGTCACTGATACGGGTACGACGACGACAAGGACGGCCATCTGCATTCTGGCTTGTATAAGTCTGGTCAGCGTAACGTGTACGGCTATAAACTCTGCGCGGCGCCTGATCTTCTTCCATAATCCGGCGCGGACGGCGGTATGTGGTTTCATCATAAGTGGTATCGTAAGAATTTTCTACGATTGTCGTGGTCGGCTCATATACTTCTACCGGTGTGGTCCGGACAACGCGAATCCGACGGCGGCCGGGATCGGCATATTGGCGGCGGCCCATATCTTCCTGATAAATGCGGCTGCCGTCATATTCACGATATACAACGCGTTCCGTTGTAACGGTTTCCGGCTCCGTAATAACTTCTTCATCTTGATATGTGGCACAAGCAGAAAGCATCGCAGCCACTGAGAGAGCTAAAAATTTTTTCATTATCTTTTCCTTTCGGCAGTCCTGACCGGCAGAACTGTTTTGTTAATTATGGCTAGTTTTTGTTCAATATAGTCTGTTTTGAAAATTATTCAAGCTTTTTCTACTCAAAAGTTATATTTATTTATACATATTTTTATTTAAACATCGTTAACAAGGCGTTGAAGAATCTAAATTAAGGCTTTGTTTTATCAAAAACTTGATAATTTATGCAAAAAATTAGAAAAAAAAGACTTGTGTATTTTATTTTTTGTGCTATGTTCTGGTTTACAAAATATCGGAATGTAGTTCAGCCTGGTAGAACGCTACGTTCGGGACGTAGAAGTCGGAGGTTCGAATCCTCTCATTCCGACCAACCGCACGGCGGTAGCGATCAGTTTAGTTCTTGCCGCAGATGTAAAAAATATTTTAAGAGTCAGGTCGTCTGGCTCTTTTTTTTGTTTAAATCGAGAGCAAGGATTTGAAGCTCCGAAATAGGAGGTTCGACTACCAGCTCAAGGCGGGCGGAAGAACGCCGGTGAGCGAAGCGAGTGAGCGCCTGTGCAACTCAAATGAAATATGGCACGGACTATCCGACATCCAAGCTTTCTTGCCGCAAAAGGAAACCAAATCTATCCAATTGAATTTTAATAAATTTTTCCACATTCAAAATTTTATAAAAGCGCCTTAATTGCTATATTTATATAATATATGGCGATTCATGCGTGTTTTTTGTTGATTTGTGACAAATATTAGGATATTATGATAATAGAAAGTTGCAAATCAAGAAGGAGAAATGCTATGAGTAATGATAAATATTTCGGATTAGATGTGGAACATTCGATTTTGATTATGGACATGCCGGGAAACGATGGACACTTTGTAAGGACTGACAGCAAAAAACTTCGTGAGACCTACGAGAGATTTAATGACGAAATGGCCAAAGTCAAATCCCCTGAAGACAAGAAGAAAGTTTTAGACAGCATTTTTCCCAATCACGGCAAAAATGCTCAGGAATTATCAAATAGAGAAAAAGAGCTCAAAGAGCTTGCTGCCAAAAAGGAAAAAACAAGAAATGATTACCTCAACAACCAAAGAATGCAAGAACGGATTGACGATATAAACAAGTGGTCGGAAAAGATTATTGAAGAATTTCCAGAATTAGCAGCTGATGTTAGAAATTATGCCGAGGCGACCATTCGCTCAGCCGTCACCGGAGAAAAAAATAAAGCTCCCAAACCGGCTCAAAAACTGCCTTTTTGGAAAAAAGCTATTAAGCCGGTGGCGAAATTGTTTGGCGGAAAATATAACGGGCTTGATAACATTACAAGCATGATAGATTCTTACGGGCAAGATATAAGTCAAAATCCGGCTCGGAAAGAGATTCCTAAACACATGACAAACAAAGTCAGTTTTATCTCTCATAGTTTAGAATCCCAAGGAGACCTTCTGAAAGCTAAAGATGAGAATGCCAGGTTAGACTTAAACTCTAAAATCAGATTATCTGAAGAGCTGTTTCTGGAAGATAAAATATATCAGGCGGCCAGCAAGGAATTTGACACCAAAGCTCCGGGCATCATTAAGAAAAACAAGGCCAGAAACATGCTGGCTCAGCGCGGACTGATTCCTGAAACAAAAGGAACAAAAGATGTATCCGGCGTTGTAAAAGTCGACCAGAATATTATGGCGCAGCAAGCTGCAAAAAAATATTCGCGCTAACAAATCAGGTTTACACACACAAAAAAAAAACAGAAGTTTTCAGGTAGAAAACTTCTGTTTTTTATTTAACATTAATTTTGCAAATTTGTCAGTCACGGCAAAAGACTTTTATTTTTCAGCTTTTTTCAAAAGCTGCCGGTTACAAAGCTACTATTCTACAATGAGGGCGTTTTGTATTTTTTAACATATAATTTCTACATAATTAGCTGCTTAATATATAACTTGTTTTTAATGGCTATTTCTGCTATAATTAGATAGTGGATATTTTCTGTGGAGATTAAGCATGGCTCAGAAATTAAAAGTCGCCCCGATTGAGCAGGATATTACAGCAATGTCTCAGGAAACCGGCACAGCAGTATTTTCATATAATGATATTCACAATGCAAAAGTTGACAATGAGCTTCACTATGACTACAAAAAAGTTATTGACGGAGTCAGCGCCGCTCAAAAAATTTCTTCGACTGAGGCTGAAAAGAAACTACTTGATTGCGGTGTCTTACGGCCTTTGCCAAACGGAGAATATATGGTAGACGTCGGGTATACGACAAGAGCCGGCGGCGCCCGAAACAAAAACGGCATTGCATTTTTTACCTTCTCCGATGAAGACATACATAATCAATATCACGAAATGGCGCATTCTTATCAAAGGCGGGGAAATCTGTTTGATGATGACAAGCTGGATAAAATGTATTCAGTATCCGAAAAAGGATTGCTTCCTAATGAAAACAGGGTCGAAAAACTGGCTGACAGAGATACTTATAAAGCATATTTGAAAGAAACACATGCTGAAATTTTTGCTCAGACAGCATTAATGCTACGCACAAATAACGCAATCAGTTTTGCCAAGCAGGCGGTATATGCACAAAGTTTTGGAGAAAACCGAAACGCCACGGGATTGCTGGCCGGTATTCTTGACGAAAGATTGGCACATAAGGCAAAATTATATGCTTGTAAGCCGGTCATGTATGCAGCCATTAAAGAAGTGGCAGCTATTCGCAAATCTGGAAATCGTGCCGATTATTTTAATCAAGACGGGACACTGAATGCTGAAAAAGTCTCAAATTTATGCGAAAAAATAGTATTGAATAATGCCTATTCGCCACGAACATATAAAGCATTTCTTGATAATAATTTTAATGATTCTCACACTGCAGAGGAAAAAAACTGGCAGAAAGGGAGTCTTCTATCCGTGGCTAAAGCGCTTCCGGCCAATGCCGTCATGGCGGTATATAACGGAACAAAAAACGTCAAGAACATTATAAACAAAATTAAACACAATTCTTTACGGCGTAAAGAAGCCGCTCTATTAAAGCATATGGTTAAGCACCGAAAAACGAGTGACAATCCGCAAATTCAGGCAACTAACGATTATGCTTACATCCAAGCAAAAATGCTGTTAGTCGGCGCTTCTTCAAAATACAAAGATGCAGACGACGCAATCATTGAGATGGTTACTGATATGCATAAAAATGAAATTTCCGCCAAAGATTTACAACAAATGTCGGCAGCAATTAAAGCAACCGGCAGTTATAATGTCTTTTCCGAAATAAATGCTATCATTAAACAAAACAAAGATAACCCGTATTTTAACAAGATTATGGATAATCCGGCAAATCTGGCCAACACATTTCGCGGACAAGCAAAATCTGGGCAAGATAGAGAGAAAGGAGAATTTCTTCATAATTTGCGTATGGGGCGCAATCTCCATTTAAACAAAACTGAAGGTCTGACAGCGCGAGCTCGCTCAGCCTCACCTCAGCAACTGAATCTCACACAACGAATGCCGCGAAATGAAGAAAAAAGCATGTAACTTTTATATTTTTAGGGCAAGATTTAATTATTTATCATTAATACCATATTCGCGTTTTTCTTTTCGATTCGCACAAAAACCCCTTTGTATTTAATATTCCTAATATTTAGTATAAGGTCTATGGCTTTCTTAAAAAGCCTGATTATATTGCTTTTCAGGACATTTTGTCGTTAAAAACGCAAGAATGTTATGTACAACTTTAAACTTCCGTTGGAATTTTTTTCAAGCTTATGCTAGAATGATTTTAGTTTCATGTATAGCATAGGTATTAGGCATAATATCGAGGACAATATATGAGACTTTGTATGAACAGACAGCGGGCTTTTGACAAGCTCGGCCAAATTAAAGCCGGTGCTTTATTTATAAAATCAGGTGCAAGAAAAGTAGAAATTGCTCTGGAGTTTGTCAGATCGCAACAGTTCAAAGTCGATTATATTGTTTGGATAGCTCCGGCTGCCTTTTTATCCACCCGTTCTTACAAGGACGAGATAAAAAAGTGGTCACGAGGATTGGAAAGAAAGATTTACTTTTATTCCATTGAAGCAGTAGCAGCTTCAGATACCCAATATTTGAGCCTGTATAATTTGATTGATAAATTTAGGACATTTTGTGTGGTGGATGAAAGTATCACAATAAAGAATACCGAAGCTGGGCGAACCCAACGCTTGTTAAATATTGGGCGGAAGTTTAAGTATCGGTTACTTTTGAGCGGAACCCCGCTGACGCAGGGGCTTATTGATTTGTACGCTCAAATCCAATTCATCAACTCTTCAATTTTGAAGATGACGGAGACTCAGTTTTCAAATAATTTTTTGCACTTCTTCCTCGGGGAAGACGAGGTAAAAAGAAGATGGTCAAAACCTCAGAACGAGAAAAAGCTCATTGAGCTGATGCGGCCATATATTTTGGAATATGATCTCGATTTTGATTGCTCAATAAAATATTTTGACGAGTATTTTGATTTGACGCCAAAGGAAATTCAAAATTACTCGCAGGAAAAAGAAATGTTTCTGCAGGAGCGGGAGCAGTTTCCTTTTATGCAGGTGGTTCAGAAGTTTCAACATATCTATACCATCGCCAAAGACAAGGTCTTTGCTCTGGTAGATATTATTGACCAAATTCTGGCCCGCGGCGAAAAGGTGATTGTTTACATTAAGTTTATTGACGAAATCAAATTCTTCAAAGAGTGCGGAGCGTTCGACCATCCGTTTGTCGAGCTTACAGGAAACTCTAACAAAAACAAAGTCGTGGAAGCTTTTCAAAATAACGTCAATATTATGTTTAGTACATATGGCGCCGGAGGGTTCAGTATCAACGTGCCTTTTTGCAACAATATTATCTTTTTTTCGCAGACTTTCGATTATAAAGATAAGATTCAATGTTTGGACTGTGTGTATCAAAAAGGCCTGACAAAAGAACTGAACATCTACAATTTCTGGGTCAAGACAGGGCTTGAGGATTTAATCCAGCGAAGCCTGACCAGAAAAAGGCATGTGCTGTCCAATATATGTGATTTTATTTCGAAAGAGGAGATGCTGAGACTATGAAGCGTTATCTTGAAAAAGATGTCTATCAGGCGACTATGGAACGAATTAAATTTATTTTTGAGAACTTTGACAATATTTATGTTTCATTCTCCGGCGGAAAAGACAGCGGACTGCTGTTGAATCTGGTCTTAGACTACAAGCGTAAAAACAACATCAAAAAGAAAATCGGCGTATTTCATCAGGATTTTGAAGCTCAGTACCAGGAAACAACCAATTTTGTTTATCGGATGTTTGAAGACAATCTGGAAGACATTGAGCCTTACTGGGTCTGCCTGCCGATGGGATCGCGCTGTGCCGTCAGCAATTTTCAAATTTACTGGTATCCGTGGGATCCGGACAAAAAAGATTTATGGGTCCGGCCGATGCCGACCATGCCATATGTCATTAATCTGGATAATCAGAATTTTGACTTTTACAAACCCAAAATGGTTCAGGAAGATTTATATGCCGAATTTGGCGACTGGTATTCCCGCCAAAAACAAGGAAAAACCATTTGTCTGCTCGGCGTGAGGGCTGATGAGTCCCTGAATCGTTACCGCGCTTATGCAAATGCCAGAAAGCAGATCATGAAAAACGCACAGTGGACAACAAAAATGGGCGAGAACTGGTACAATGCTTATCCGCTTTATGACTGGACAACCAAAGATGTTTGGGTTGCAAATGGTAAATTCGGATTTGACTATAATAAAATTTATGATTTATACTATAAGGCAGGACTATCAATCCATCAGATGCGTGTTGCAAGTCCGTATCATGAAAGCGCGAAGGAAAGTCTTAACTTGTACAGGATTTTGGAACCGGCAACCTGGGTAAAAGTTGTCGGCCGCGTGCAGGGGGCTAATTTCGGCGCTATCTACGGACGAACAAGCGCGATGGGAGTCAGAAACGTTAAACTGCCGGAAGGGCATACATGGCGGACTTATGTGAAGTTTCTGCTGGCGACCCTGCCCGACAGTATGCGTAAGAACTATGTTGAAAAGTTTAAGACTTCTATTCGTTTCTGGTGGAAAAAAGGCGGCGTTGTTTGTGATGACGCCTTGAAAGAATTAGAGGAATACAATTATCCGATTAAACATAACGGAATCAGCAAATACAGCAAAACAAAAGAGCAGATCCGTTTTTTGGGAACACCGGATGATACGGATGACATTAAATCATCTATTGATATTCCGTCATGGAAACGTATGGCAATTTGTATCTTGAAAAACGACCACTTGTGTAAATATATGGGGTTTGCCCAGACAAAGAAACAGGCAGAACGTGAAAAAG
The DNA here is from genome assembly GCA_902495305.1 of uncultured Pseudomonadota bacterium. Taxonomy (GTDB): domain Bacteria; phylum Pseudomonadota; class Alphaproteobacteria; order RF32; family CAG-239; genus MGBC133411. Next base: position 17,562 of record CABUWG010000031.1, read on the forward strand.
AACTGATTGCAAAGTACAAAAAATTATAAGGAGACTAAAAACTATGGCTTTTCAAAGTCCTGTTTATAATGTTAGGCCCGTTCCGGTTGAAAAAATCAGAGCAAACGATTATAACCCCAACAAAGTTGCTCCTCCGGAAATGAAATTGTTAGAGGTTTCTATCTGGGAAGACGGGTATACTCAGCCGATTGTTTGTTATTATGATAAAAATGCCGACGAATACATCGTGGTAGACGGTTTTCACCGCTATACCGTCATGATGACCAGCAAACGCATTTATGAGCGGGAAAACGGCATGATGCCGGTTGTTGTGATTGATAAAGACCTTAGTGACCGCATGGCATCGACGATCCGTCACAATCGCGCCCGCGGCAGTCACAGTGTCGATTTGATGAGCAATATTGTGGCCGAGTTGCTGGAAATGGGAAAAAGTGACAGTTGGATTTGCCGGAATATCGGCATGTCTGCAGACGAACTTTTGCGTCTCAAACAGATTACCGGTCTGGCCTCATTATTCAAAGACGAAGAATTTTCCAAGAGCTGGGAAGTTTAATAAAAAAAACGCTGTTTATCAGCGTTTTTTTGTGCCAGAGCGACAAATACCTTGCTCCCATGAAAGGCGGAAGTTTTTTATCGGGAGGGCGTTTGATTAAATTATTGCAAAATTGCCCGCCGTGTTCCTGCCGGGTTTATCATAAACTTCATATGAAAAACGCTGTCCTTCACAAATTCGGCGGATACCAATTCTTTCCAATTCCCTGATTGTCACGAAGACGTCTTTACAATCAGTATCAGAAACAATAAGGCCGTATCCCTTTTGATGGTCCACCAATTTGAATGTTCCCTGCCTCATGGCTAAAATCCCTAATATTATTAAAAAATGTAATTTTGCAAAACTATTCGCAATAATCACAATGATATATTATCAAATACAATAAAATTTACAATACCATAAAATTCGATAACTGTTATCGAATTTTTCTCTCACCAAAAGTATAATATCTAGAAACTACATCTTAATGTAACGCTTTGAAAAAGCCTCGATAATCCGGCTCGGGATATTTATCACACTGACTTGGAAAAACAGCATTCGGACAAAGATAATATTTCCGGCAGCTACGATACTGATCTCCCAAGTATTGCCAAGGATAGCTATAATCTTTAAATAATACGGCTATTATATTTTCCGGATATTGAGCAATAAAGTAATCATAGTTGAACTGTAACTTTCTGATATTATCCTCAGTTACAGGTACAAAAAAAGTCTTTATATGCGGATATTCTTCAGCAGACAGGGCCGGTAAAGACTTTTTGTGTTCTCTTGTTTCGCAAATTGAGTAATAATCTTTGCTAAACAGAGAAAGCAAGGCATTTTCTTCAGATTTATAGTAAAGTGCACTACATTTAAGTAAATAGATGTCATTTTTTGCCATTTCTGGAATTTGGATGAGTAAATCCGAAGAAGATAAGTCTCTCAAATCAACAATATTGGGTAACAAATCCCCTATTTCTATATCCTGATAATAAAGAAATTCATTATTTTGCAAATAGTAATTTTTTTCTTCAGGACTGACTTCATGAAAATACTCTTGAGGAAGATATTCCGGATTTAACACAATTTGCTTGGGAAAATCTGTTACACAATATTGTTCAAAATCATTTAATTTTTTCTTCTGAAAAGTGATAATCCCCAAAGGATAAAGCAATAAAAATGCAATAAAAATATTTCGCAATTTACGATATCCCTTTATGCCGCGCAATGTTACGGAAAATATCCATACAGGAAAAATAATCAGAATCGGATTATATAAAAAAATCGGAGGAATAAAAAAATCAAATGCGATCTTCTGATAGTATTTAAACAGAATTATGACCGACAGAACTCTAAAAAAAATATTCCGTTTCTTTTGTTTTTCACTCTTAAGCTGATAGCGTTTCCAATAATTGCGCATAATTAAACAATATGAAACTGATAAAACAGCAAATATCAGAAGAAGAAGAATATATCCAAAAATAATTCCCATGAATACTCTCCATATTGTACTTAATAGACGTTACCAAAGAAAGGTAAAAAATTTGTTTCAATTCCGAGCAGAATCTCCCCCTAAGTTCTATATAACTTTTATATTACCTATAAACTGAGAGAAAGGGGTCTGTTGGAAGCGGTGGTATGGATGATTTTGCTGGGCGGGATAAAAAAATAGGGGAGCTTACATG
>CABUWG010000032.1 GCA_902495305.1 uncultured Pseudomonadota bacterium
AAGAACGGTTTGGATTTTATTGGGAGAAAAAATATGAAAACAGGATTGTTATTTGGTGTTGCAGGGGTTATTGCAGTTGGTGTTGTTGGCGGGGCGGCCAATGTGCGGGCGGCGTGTGTGCCAACCAAAGACTGCGCGACACTCGGGTATAAATATACTGCAGCGCAATGCAACGGCAAAGGTGTCGCATGCCCTTTCGACACTTCAAAGTTCTTTTGCTTTGAACCGCAAATTTGTAATTATACCATTACCGCAGAAACTTGTTCGTCGCAATGTAAAAGTGTCGGAACAAATTCTTGTACCAAAAACGGCATAACTTATTATGAATCTTGTGGAAGTAGTACGTGCTCCAGCGGGCAGACGTGTGAGAACGGAACGTGTAAGAGTAATGTTGCTCCGAGCGGAAAATGTTGTGGGTATAGCGGGTGTAGTGAAGATGAAGACTGGTGCAAGAGGAGTTACGGAATTGGGTGTGTGGAAGATTGTCTTCAACACGGTTTCCCTTATTGTAGTGATATGCAAGCCAGTTGTAAAGCCTTTGGAAAAACGTCACGTTTTGTGATGTGTTATCATCCTACTGGCGGTTATAACAATACGCATGGTGATACTGTTGCTTATTTTCTGTGTGAATAATAAAAAACTCCCGAATTTCTGTTCAGGAATTCGGGAGGAACCGGTTTTTTACTGAATGAGGCCGATGTTGCCGGCTGCCTGGCGGCCGCGGTCGTTATAGACTTCAAAATTTACAACGTCGCCGTCGTTTAAGCGGCGGAGCCCGTTTTTCTCAAGGGCCGTGATGTGAACGAAGATGTCTTTATCGCTGTTTTCCGGAGTGATAAAACCATAACCTTTTTTGACGTTAAACCACTTTACAGTACCTTTTTGCATTGATGTATCCTTTTGTTGTTAATTTTAATCCGTTCTTAGTCTTTTGATTTTGGAAAAAATTTTTTGTTCCTGTTTTCATATAAGTCGGAAAACGGGGTTTTAAAGGCAAAGGAATTAGAAAAATGGTTATACCAGCTCGTCCACTTCTTCCGGCGGCTGATTATTTTCATAAAAATGTTTTAGATAAGACTGCGGGAGCTTATCGTGATTGTCTTCCTGTACATAAGACTGGTTATTGTCATACACGCCGATATTTTTGGAGGAATGGTAAGTATTGTCGGCGTTATTGTCATAAACGCCGCTGGCGGCAATTGCCTCAATGGCGTTGGGCACATAGGCGCCGGCCGAGGAAGTGTTTTTTTCTTGCTCTTTCTCGTCCTGAAACTGTTGTTTGCTGCGTTGTTTACGGTTATCATCGTTGCGGACATCATCATTAATAAACACATTATTGGATGTGTCGATGTTTTCCACAAAACTTTCACCATGCCCACCGGAGACTGTGTAGTTGCGATCTGTTCTCGGTGAGCCGGATACTCTTCTGGTAGCGCTAATGCTCATGGCTTTTCTCCGCATAAAATTAATTGTTATTCTAACAATCTGTTATTAAATATAACACAATTCGGGAAAAAAGTCTATAGCTATTTGATTTTTATGCAAAAAATCGCAATATCTGCAGAAATATTGCGATTGAGGTGTGGAAAACGACAAATTTGTGCTTATTCTTTGTCTTTTTTGTTTTTGGCGGCATTAATTTTATGTTCGAGTTCGGCCTTTTTATCGGCAGCGACTTTTTTGAGCGCTTCAACTTTTTTGTGGGCTGTTTCTTTCCAAGAAGACAAATTATTGGCGTTGAAAATAACCACAATCACGGCAATAATCAAAACCCATTCTAATAATCCGGTAAACACGTGTTTCTCCTTTATTGGTTAGACGTCATCAGATGCAGGACTTCTGTTGCATCATACTCTTTATCATAGTTTTTTAAATTAACACTAAATTGAGAATAGTCTTTATAAATTTGCGCAATATCAACAGTTTTATGCTGGCCGGCAATGATGTTGCGCAGTTTTTCAAAACGGGCGTGAGAGGCGTCGTTGAGCGGACGGCAATTTTTGCAGACTTCAATCAGCCCTTGTTCCGTTCCGCCGCAATAACAGACGGCATCGCAGCCGGCGTCCAGCGAAAGCTGGGTTTTAATGGCCAGAGAGCCATGCAGGGCACGCATGTCGATGGCGTCGCTGATAAGAAAGCCGTTAAAACCGATTAGTCCGCGGATGACTTCGGAGATGACCTTGGGCGACTGGGTGGCGGGCTGGCGGCTGTCGATTTCCGTCAGCAGGATATGCGCTGTCATGGCAGCCGGCGTTTGTCCGGCCAGAGCAACGGCGGCGGCAAAATCTTTTTCCAGTTCTTTTAAGCTTTGGCGGATGACCGGAAGTTCCAAGTGCGGGTCGGTTTCTGCCGGACCCAGTGCCGGAAGGTGCTTGATACAGGGGCAAACGGCACTGTTTTGATAAGCGTCGAGCATGGCCCGAGCAAGGGCAATATTTGTTTCCGGTACGGAAGAAAAGCAGCGGCTGGCCAAAACTTGTGATGTTTGCGGATGACAGAGGTCTATGACCGGTGCGTAGTTCCAGTTAATGCCGAGCGTGTGCAAGTCTTCTGCAATCAGCCAAGCATGGGCTGCGGCAATTTTTTGTGCTGTTGCCAGTCCATGACTTTCTGCAATCTCGCCGATTTGTTTTTGAGCCATGTAACCGCGGAAATCCGGTTCGTGCAAGCGGCGGACTCGTCCGCCTTCCTGATCAATGGCGATTAGGACGTCGTTACGGCCGATGGCTTCTTTTATTTGAGCCGTCAGCTTTTTTATCTGGTACGGGTCGGCAATATTGCGGCCAAAGAGCGTAATGCCGAGCGGATTGAATTCGGCAAAAATGCGTTTTTCCGTATCAGTGAGTTCTAATCCGGAACAAGAAAGCATGGCAGACAGGACGGGTTTGGGCATTGTTCCTCTCAAAGAGCATAAACAAAGTGGATAAAGCGAAACAAATGTTTGAGCCCGAAATTAAAATAAGCGGTAAGCACATCACCGTCGGGCATAAACTGCCGGCTTAGCCATGGCAGGATGACAAGGATTAAAATCAGCGGCACAATCATCCGGCGTTCGAACAAAACGTATTTTTGCGCCCAAGGTTTTTGAATCCAACCAAAAAAGATTTTTGATCCGTCAAGCGGCGGTACCGGAATAAGGTTAAACAAAGCCAGTACCAGATTGACGATGGTAAAGGCCGAAAGAAAAACTTTGATGACGTCCGGCAGAAGCGGGGCATAAAAAACAATCAGCGAACCGGAAATAAAAGCCAGAATCAGGTTTGTGACAATTCCGGCGGCAGCGACGACGACAACAGCCCAGGTTTGATTACGCAGACGGGAAAAATCCACCGGCACGGGTTTTGCCCAGCCAAAAACCGGTAAATGGAAAAAGCTTAATATTGCAGGCAGGATGAGAGTGCCGACGGGATCAACATGGTGCAGCGGGTTTAAAGACAGGCGCTTCATGCGGTAGGCCGTATCGTCGCCCAGAAGTCTGGCGGCCCAGCCGTGAGAAATCTCGTGGGCGACGATGGCAATAACGGCCGCGCAAAGGCTGATGATTAAGCTCGCTGCCATGGTATTATTTTTTCTTTACGATGCAGCTGCCGCCGGCGGCTTTGATTTGCCCGCACAGGCTGTCAGCACCGGTACGATCGGCAAAAGCACCGGTATACAGACGGTAGTAGGTTCCTTTGGCACCTAAGTCGGCGGCCTCAATCTCATGAGGCTGCGATGTCAGGAAAGCGTGTTTTTTGCTCATGGTGCTCCAAGAGTTTTGAACGGCTTTCTGATTGGGCGAAGACATCAGCTGGACAGTCCATTTGCCGGCGGTGATTTTATCTGACGCTGTTGTGGCGGGTACTTGTTCGGCAGAGGTAACGGACGGCAGGTTGATGACTTTTTTGTTCTCTGGTTCAGCCGGTGTTTCTTTGGCAGGTTGAGCGGCGGCTGCATTTTTCTTTTCCTCTGTTTTGATGATTTCCTGCGCCTGAGAAATTACCACTTGTTCGGGGGCCGTTTCTTTGATTTCTTCGGCAACTTTGACTTCAGACTTTTTAATCTCGACTTCGCCGTTGGCGGTCGTGCTTTCAACCGTTGTTGCGGCTTCGGCACTGATGACCGGAATTTGTGGTTCTTCGGGCGGGGGAAGGAGTTTTTCTACCGAAGGCTTTTCGCCGGCAGACTTCTTGTCTATGATGTCATATACGGTTTTGTCCTGATTGAGGATTTCCATGCCGCCGGGTTCGGTCGGCTGGACTTTGACGGCCGTTTGCGGGCGGCGGATGACAGGGATTTCTTCTCCGGTATTTTGAGCATAACGCGGGGACAAGACAAACCAACCGACAATGCCGGCCAGAATCACACCGGAAACAGCACCGATGAAAACATTTTTTGAACGGTTCAGTTCACTTTTTCTTTCTTCAAAAGCAAAGTTGTTCTGGCTGTCAATATTTTGGCGGAATTCGCTAAAACGCTCTGTGGTTATGCGGTTGTCGCGGTTGTCATCAGGAAGCCCCGGAAACATTGTTTATCTCCTAAAATTAAATTGTTAGCCCAAAGTATAATGGCAAAAACTTTATAATCGTTTAACAAAAAGCCTAAAATCTGGTCAGATTGTCAAAAAGTTTCTGGTGCTCTTCTATGGCGCACATGTCTGTCATATTGGCAATATAGGTACATATAACATCGGCAATTTCTTTTTCACTGTTTTGAGCGTTTAAAAAACGGCGTTCCGAATCCGGCAGCAGCTTCCAGTCCGACATAAAGACATTAAACAGTTCTTCAACGATTTTTTGCGATTTCATGTCCATGCGGACAACATTGGTATGGGTATAAAAATGTTCTTTCAGGAAAGCGCGAAGCTGGCAGATTTCGGCTTCGACTTTGGGTGAAAAGCAGACCAGAAAGCCTTTGTGCCGGCGCACGTCAGCGGGGGTTTTTATGTTATGGGCTTTCAGGTTGGCTCTGGTGTTGTCCAGCAGGTCAAAGACCATTTTGGCAATCATGCTGCGGGTGACGGCATAGATGCAGATATTGGTGTCCGGCGCCGGATAGTTTTTGTGCAGGTTGTTGAGAATTTCGCGGATGAACGGCAGCTCCTGCATTTGTCCAAGCGTATAAAATCCGGCACGGAAACCGTCTTCAATGTCATGGTTTAAGTAGGCAATGTCATCGGCATTGGCGGCTATCTGCGCTTCCAGCGACGGATAATTTTTTAAGTCCAAGTCAAAGATTTTGTTGAACTTTTTTAAATAGGCATTCAGTGTGCCGGTGACGGGGCCGTTATGTTTGACGGTGCCTTCCAGCGTTTCCCAAGTCAGGTTCAGACCGGGGAATTCGGGATAATGGGTTTCAAGCTGCGTGACAATCTTTAAGGCTTGGACGTTATGGTCGAACCCGCCGTATTTTTTCATGACATTTTGCAGGCCGCGTTCTCCGGCATGACCGAAAGGCGAATGGCCGAGGTCATGGTCAAGGGCGATGGCTTCGCCGAGTTCTTCATTGAGGTCGAGGCTTTTGCAAAGCGTGCGGGTAATCTGCGCGACTTCAATACTATGTGTCAGGCGGGTACGGTAGTTTTTGCCTTCATGATACGCAAAGACCTGTGTTTTGCCGTCCAGACGGCGAAAAGCAGAGGAGTGAATCAGGCGGTCGCGGTCACGCTGAAAGGGCGAGCGGATGATATTGGCAAAGTCAGGATGAAGCCGGCCGCGGCTTTGTTCCGGCGAAGTGGCGTAAGATGCGAGTTCCATCAGATTATCTTTCCTTGAAAATATTTTAAATCCGTTGTATGAGTATAAAACGAATGATTAAAAAAAAGGTAAAGGCAAGATGATTGCGGCAACGTTTAATGTGAATTCCGTCAATGCGCGGATTGAAAACCTGAGCCGGTGGCTGAAAGAAAAGTCTCCGGACATTGTTTTGTTGCAGGAAATCAAGACCGAATCTGCCAATTTTCCGTTTTTTGAACTGCAGGCTCTGGGGTATGAGGCGGCTGTGCTGGGGCAGAAAAGTTATAACGGCGTTGCCGTCTTGTCCAAGAAAAAGATTAAGGTTATAGAAGAAGGACTGCCGGGGATAAAAGATGAACAAGCCCGATATCTGGAAGTCGAGACCGAGGCCGGAGGAATATTCTGGCGTGTGGCTTCTGTCTATCTGCCAAACGGCAACCCGCCTTATAATCAGCCTGACGATGACAGCAAGTACCGTTATAAACTTGCGTGGATGGAGGCTTTGTTCCAACATGCCAAAGCATTGTTTGCGCTTAACCGTCCGGTTATTCTCGGCGGCGATTTTAACGTGATTTTGACGGCTGATGATGTTTATGACGAGAAGGCTTTTCTGAATGACGCGCTTTATCGCGAGGAGGTTAAGCAAAAGCTGACGGCGTTGAAGTATCTGGGGTATTATGATGCTTTCCGGCTTTTGCACCCGCAGGAAAACGGCTATACTTTCTGGGATTATTCCGGTCAGGCACTGCAGGCGGACAATGGTATGCGAATCGATTATATGATGTTGTCGGCACCGGCGGCCGACCGCTTGGAAAAATGCTATGTTGATAAAACGCCGCGGCAGGGAACAAAGCCTTCCGACCATACGCCGCTGATGATAGAATTGAAAGAATAATGGTAAAAAAGACAAGAAAGACCAAACAAAAATTTCCTCCGATTACGCAGTTGGAAATATGCCGCGAAAACAGCAACGGCGAACTTATGGCCCAAACCATAAACAAAAAAGACAATCTGGAACGCGTAGAAATTTTTGTGTTGCCTAATCGTAAAATCAAGCCCGAACTCATGCCGGGAGATGTTATTCTGGCCAAATTGAGTTGCGACAACGGTGTGTATTCGGCCAAGCCGATTGCGCGGCTCAGCAAGCAGGAGCAGGCCATTGAAAAAATGTACGGCGTGGTGGAGAAATACGGCAATAAGGTGATGATTGCAAGTTCGGAAAAAAATTCGCGCAATATGTATATGCTTGATTCCGGAAAAGGGCTGAAGCATGGTGATTATGTCTGTTTTTATCTGGAAGGAGACAGGCGGTTTAAGACGGTTCGCATTCTTAAAGTTCTGGGGCCGTTTGATTTGCACAAGGCTACGGATTCTCTGGTTTTGGAGAAATATGACATTCCGAATGTTTTTTCCAACAGGTTGAAAAAAGAAACCAAAAAACTGCCGGTTTATGATATTACGGACAGGATGGATTTGACGAATCTGCCGTTTGTGACCATAGATGGCGATGATTCAAAAGATTTTGACGATGCGGTCTGGGCCGAAAAGACACCAACCGGTTTTCGGCTCGGCGTTGCCATTGCCGATGTGGCTTTTTATGTGCGGCATTTGTCCGAACTGGACAGGGAGGCTTATAAGCGCGGAAATTCGGTGTATTTGCCGGATATGGTGGTGCCGATGTTGCCGGAGATTTTGAGTAATGACTTGTGTTCGTTGCGGCCGCGGTGCCGGCGTCCGGTTTTGGCCTGTTTCATTGAGATTGACAATAACGGCAAAATTTTAAGCCATAATTTTCATCGGGCATTTATCCGTTCTGCGGCCAGACTCACTTACAGCGAGGTTCAAAACGCGTTGGACGGGGAACGCAATGATAATACGGCACCGCTTTTTCGTACCGTGATAGAGCCGTTGCATGAGGCTTATCTGGCTTTGGCCAAAGCGAGAGAGAAGCGTGGGGCGCTGGAGCTGGAGACAGACGAGTTTAAGGTCAGGTTTGACAAGTCCGGCGCGGTTAAGACAATAGAAAAATGCAAGCATTTGCTGAGTGAAAAAATTATTGAAGAGTTTATGATTGCAGCCAATGTAGCCGCGGCGCAGACACTAAAGAAAAAGAAAGTGCCGGTTATGTACCGGATTCATGACAAACCGAGAACCGAAAGGCTGCCGGACATGGAGGGATTGTTAAAAACGCTGAAAATGAAGCTGCCGGAAGAGGCCGCTTTGAAGCCGCAGCATTTTAACAAAATTATTGCCGCTTGTGAGAAATACGGTTTGCAGTCCGGTGTGAGCGATTTGGTTTTGCGGATGCAGTCGCAAGCGCAGTACAGTCCGCATAATATCGGGCATTTTGGTTTGGGGCTGAAGGATTATGTGCATTTTACCTCGCCAATCCGCCGTTATGCCGACCTTTTGGTGCATCGTGCGCTGATTAAGGCGCTCAGGCTTCCTGACGGCGGCGGTTTGGAAGACGGTGCCGATGAAAAATTATTTGAAGACATCGGGGCTCATCTTTCCGATACCGAACGGCGGGCGGTTAATGCCGAGCGGGAGATGTTGTCCCGTTATATGGCGGAGTATTTGAATCCGGCCTTGGGACAGGTTTTTGACGTGGTGATTACCGGATTTTCCAATGCCGGAATCTTTGTACGGATTTCCGAGGTCGGAGCCGAAGGGCTGATTTTGATGAAGACGCTGCCGAACGATCATTATCTGCTGCCTGAGAGCAAAATGTTTTTACGCGGAGCGCGGAGCCGGCGGGAGTTTCGGCTCGGAGACAAAATCAAGGCCGTGCTGAAAGAGGCCAATCCGGTTACCGGCGGGCTGACTTTTCGTTTTTATGAGGAGGACGGGCTTGCCAAAACTGGTCAGAACTTTAAAATATAAGTCAAAACGATAATCAGGGATAAAACGAATGTACAAATTTATTTTCTTTTTGCTGTTGGTGTTGGCAGCCGCATGGCCGGCAAAGGCCGATTATGATACAATAGCTCTGGTTTATCGGAAAGTTCATGAAGAAAATCCGCAGCATTTGAGTTATGCAAGGATGACGGAAGAGGCGCTCAAAGGACTGCAGAAAATGGATGACAAACTGAAGTTTGGCACTCAGGCCGGACGGATTACCGTTTATTATGGCGGCAAGATGGTCAGGAGTTTTCATAAGCCGGAACAGGAGAAGGCCGAAGACTGGGCTGATTTGACCGAAGAAGTTTTGACGGCGGCAAAAAAAGTTTCAGAGCAGGTGTCTTTGCATGATTTCGAGGCTGCGGACGAGATGTTGTCAGCCTTAACGCAGGCGCTAAAAGACGGGTCAAAATATTATAAAGCCATGGATTTGGCCGGAGAAGAGGCTTTTGTGCCCAGAAAGGCGTTTTCCGCTTATCAGAAAGAAGGCGTTTTGTATGTGAAGATCAAGGTCTTTGACCGTGACAGCGCTGACAAGCTGCGGCAGGCAATTGAGAAAGAAAAAGATGCTTCCGGCATGGTTCTGGATTTGCGCGGAAGTGCCGGCGGGTCTTTGGCGGCAATGGTTAATATTGCCGATATGTTTTTGGACGACGGGATTATTGTGTCAGTCAAAAGCGGGGACGGACAGGAAGAAAACTTCTACAATGCCAATGCCGGCGGGGAATGGGATAAAAAGCCGTTGGTTGTGCTGGTGGATGCCGATACGGCGTCTTCGGCCGAAGCCCTGAGCCTGAGCCTGCAGGAGCAGGGACGGGCAAAGCTTGTGGGGACGCGGACTTATGGCAAAAGTACGGTTCAGGAGCTTACGGATTTGGACAATGGTTCCCGTTTGTCTTTAACAACGTCAAAAATTCTCGGACCCTCGGGGGCAGAAGTGTCGGAAAACGGTCTGATTCCCGATATCTGTACGGCTTATATGGGGGAGGTTCAAAAACCCGAGTTTGTGGCGCAAAAGGCAAAAGCTGCCGATTGTCCGCGCCAGAAAAGGGAAAAACAGGAGTTTGACATTCTGACGGCTCGGGTTTTAATTCATAAAAAATTATGAAATTGTTGTTGACAATGCGTCAAAAAAATGTATAGTGCAGTCAAATGTTTTTAAATTTGTAACCTTTTAAGAGTAAAAAAAATGGCAAAAGCAATTAAAGTTAAAGTAAAATTGGAAAGCACGGCCGGTACAGGCACTTTTTATCTTGCTGAAAAAAATCCGAGAACTCATCCGGAAAAACTGACTTTGAAAAAATATGACAAGAAGTCTAAAAAGCACGAAGAGTTTGTTGAGAAAAAACTGAAGTAAGTTTTTTCAGCGTTTTGTAAGTGAAATAGAAAAGTGCCGCCGGAACAGGGCGGCACTTTTTTTGTTGTCGGCATTTTGAGAAAAAGCAAAATGCAATACGGTTTTATCAGATTTTTATGATTCCAGCAGTTTGGCTTTTTGGTATTCTTTCTTCAGGGTTTCGGTTTGAACATCGGTGTACCTTTGGGTGGTGGCAAGCGAGCTGTGGCCCAGCAGCTCCTGAATGGAGCGCAGGTCGGTTCCTTCTGCCAGAAGGTGGGTGGCAAAAGAATGTCGCAGAGCATGGGGCGTCAAAGAATCAGAAAGGCCCAACGATATCCGAATCTTTTGCAGCTGGCGCTGGATGATACGGGGTAAAAGCCGTTCGCCGCGCGCGCCTACGAACAAAGGTTCGCCTTCTTTAAAACGGTAGGGGCAATTTTGCACATATTCATCTATCGCGTCAACGACAACGGGCAACAGAGGCACAATTCTTTCTTTATAGCCTTTACCTCTTATGCGCAATATGTTGTTTTGACGGGTGATGTCGCCAAAATTCAGTGATAAGGCTTCGGAAATACGCAGTCCGCAGCCGTAAAGCAGAATAAAAACGGCGGTGTCGCGCAGCCCCTGCCATTCATTTTTGGCAAAGTTTGAGGCTTTTCTCAGGATGGTGTTGGTTTCGTTGACTTCCAACGCTTTGGGCAGGCTTTTGGGCAGTTTGGGAGAAGAAATGATGCTTAATGCCGAATTTTTGACAATGTCGTTGTCGTCAAGCCAGCGGAAAAAATTCTTCAGTGTGGAAATATTGCGGGCAAGGGTCGTTTTGCACAAGTGTCTTCCGGCTCGTGCCGAGATATAACTGCGAAAAGTTCTGACATCTGTATCTTTCAGGTCTTCAATCTGTGTCGTGTGGCCGAGTCTGTCGCTTAAAAATTCAAAGAAATCTGACAGGTCACGGCAATAGCCGTCAAGCGTGTTCGGGGAATAGCGGCGCTCGTTTTGCAGCCAGTTCTGCCATTTTTGGATTAAGTCCAAAATGTTTTCATCTGTTTGATAGGTAATTTTGCTCTTCATGCTTCTAATTTAAGCCTAAAAAGTAACTTTTTGGTAAATATATACGGTGTTATGTAAATAAATATAGACAAAAAAGAAAGAATGGTATAGACTGAAATTCAAAAGAAAATTATCAGTTTAGAATTATTAACTAAATTAATCGACATATGGAAGTGCGAGGAAAATTAATTAATGTATCCCGACCTTATTATCAGGTGGAAACGACTTATACCAAGCAGTGTGTCAGTTTTATTATTTGTGATGAAAAAGGCAAAAACCATTTCTTTTCCGTTTCTTATGATGATCATATGAAGTTGATTATGATTTCCGAGACGGGAGACGAATTGGCGGTTAAGCTTCATTACAGTCCGGAATGCGGGTTGTTGCATGCCGGACACCGCTTGGAAGACGTTGAAAACCTGACACTTGGTTTGAGCAGTAAGCTTGAGAAGGTAAAAAAGCAGCGTGTCAACGGACGGCTGGAGCGAATGTCTCGGGCGTTTTGTCTGACGACGGCTTTTTATCACGGAGAGCATGACTGCGTTAAACCCGAAATTGTTGTCAGGGCGCTTTTTGTTCTGAACGTCAAGGGGCGGAAGATTGTTGCAGAAACGGAAAGGATGGAAGTTATCCAGTTTTTGCAAATGACTAATAAGGGTGATGCATTAAGTGTGGAATTTACCTTTTCGGGAGAAGTTTCTTATATCAGAAACAAAAAACTGCAGGTAACTTACAGAGATTTGCGAAAATAGTCGATAACAATTAACAGCTGCCGGTTTTTCCGGCAGTTTTTTTGTGGTTACAAGCTGTTGCGGATCATCTGTCTTTGCTGCCGTAATCATGCCTGCTTCCGGTCGGGCGAAGCGTGTCCGCGGCGGTTGCTGTCCTTTATGCCGGCGGGCGGAAGATTATCTGTACAAAGAAGAAAATTTCTTTGACAAATGCCGTTTTCAGAAATTTAATCTACATAAAAATTTTAGGAGGAACGGATTATGGCGGCAAAAAAAATAGCTTTTATCGGCGGAGGTGCCTGGGGCGGCGCTTTGGCAATTGTTTGTGCAAAGGCCGGACGCGACGTGATTGTCTGGGACATTAACCCGCAAGTGGTTGAAGCTGTTAATCACCGGCATGAGTTTCCGGTTCATTCCGGAATTGCATTGTCTGAAAAAATTGTTGCGACAAATGATATGCATGATTTAGCCGGTGCAGACGCGTTTTTTGTGACGACATCCATTGCCGGAGCGAGAGACGTTTTGGGCAAGATGAAGACGATTATCGGGGATGCGCCGGTGGTGATGACGTCAAAGGGGTTGGAACATTCAACTGGTCTGCTGGCTTTTCAGGTGGCGGAGGAGCTGCTGGGGCCGGAGGCGAAGGTTGCATTGCTGGCAGGGCCGAATTTTGCCAGTGATGTTGCCAAAGGAAAAATATCGGCCACGGTTTTGTTTTCAAAATATCCCGAAGTTGCAAAAATGCTGGCGGAAGCTCTGGCTTCTGAGGTTTTCCGCCCTTATCAGAGTACTGATATTACGGGAGGTTCGGTTTGCGGCGTGGTAAAAAACATTATTGCCATTGCTGCCGGTATTTCCGACGGTATGGGGCTTGGCGAAAATTCCCGAGCCGCAATTATTACGCGGGGGCTGGCCGAGATGTCGCGTCTGGTACTGAAAATGGGCGGCAAGGCCGAGACGGTAGCCGGTCTGGCCGGTGTCGGCGATTTGTTTTTGACGGCGTCTTCCATGCAGTCCAGAAACTATTCTCTGGGTTTTGGCATCGGGCAGGGGAAAACGGTGGAAGAAATCATGAAAACGCGGACAGCAACGACGGAAGGTTTGCTGAGCGCTTCGGTTATTAATCTTCTTGCAGAGAAGTATCAGGTGGAAATGCCGTTATCGGCGGCGGTGTATGAAGTGACGTCCGGCCGGTTTTCTCCGGCAGAAACGGTCAAAAGGCTGATGAGCCGGCCTTTGAAAGAAGAGCTTGCCTGATTTAGGCACGGTTTTGATTGTATTGCAAAATTTGGTTTGAATTTCTGCATATTATGATATGATAAAGCAAAATTGAAAGAATCCGGAGACTGGAAAATTGGTAAAAATTGTCGGGGTTATGCTGACCCTGCCGTTTAATAACGTATTTGACTATCAGGCCGATGACGATGTTAACCTTGGCGATATCGTCAGGGTTTCGTTCGGTCGGGAACAGGTTATCGGGGCGGTTTGGAAAATCGGAAAATCCTGCAATCTGGAAGAGGCCAAAATTAAATCCGTCAGTGAAAGATATTCTTTTCCGCCGTTGTCTGATGCTTTAAGAAAATTTGTGGATTTTGTGGCGCAATATAATATGGCTTTTGCCGGTTTGGTGCTCAAAATGGTTTTAAGCGTGCGCAGTGTGTTTGATGATCCGAAAACATTACTGCTCTATAAGCTTTCCGGCAAGACTTTGGCTGAGGCTAAGATTAAAAATTCCGATGCGCGCTGGCGAGTGATGGATTTTTTGAAATTTGCCCCTTTCACCCGCGGGGATATCTGCAAAGGTGCCGGCGTGACGATGCCGGTTGTCAATAAGCTGATTGAGGCCGGTGTTTTGGAGGCCGTGGAAGTTGAGGACAAGTGGACGTTTGAGCCTCCGCAACCGGATTTTGGCAAGGTAAAGCTCACGCCCGAGCAGCAAAATGCCGCAGAAAATCTGGCGGCAAAAGTCGGCAATGGCTTTTCGGCAACATTGTTGGACGGGATTACCGGTTCCGGTAAAACGGAAGTTTATTTTGAGGCCGTGGCAGAGGCTCTCCGGCAGGGAAAACAAGTGTTGATCATGGTTCCGGAGATTTCTTTGACAACGCAGTGGCTCGGGCGTTTTGAGCGCCGCTTCGGGGTTAAGCCGGCCAAATGGCATTCGGCTTTGGGGAACCGCGAGAGGACGGAAACCTGGAAGGCTGTTGCGGAAGGGCAGGCACAGGTTCTGATCGGGGCGCGTTCGGCTTTGTTTCTGCCGTATCAAAATCTGGGGCTGATTGTGGTTGACGAAAGTCACGACCATTCTTTTAAACAGGAAGACGTTGTTAATTATCAGGGGCGTGACATGGCTGTCGTACGGGCGAAGTTTGAGGGCTTTCCGATTATCCTGTCGACAGCGACGCCTTCGCTTGAGACGATTAACAATGTGGAAGAAGGCAAATATGACTGTGTGAAGCTGACCAGCCGTTTTGCGGCGGCAGAACTTCCGGAAATCAAGGTGATTGATTTGAAAAAAGACAAGCCGGTTAGGGGCAGCTGGGGGGTGTCGTGGCTGGCGCCAAGTCTGGTGGCGGTTTTGAAAGAAAATTTGGAAAAAAACGAGCAGTCGATGTTGTTTTTGAATCGTCGCGGCTATGCACCGTTAACAATCTGCCGTGATTGCGGACACCGGATCCAATGTCCGAATTGTACGTCCTGGCTGACAGAGCATCGTTCGCAAAAAAAACTGATTTGTCATCACTGCGGTTTTTCCATGGGTATGCCCAAAGAATGTCCGGAATGTCATTCGGAAGAAGGCCTGACAGCCTGCGGTCCCGGTGTGGAGCGGATTGCCGAGGAAGTCAAAGCGCGTTTTCCGGATGCGAGGATAAAAATTATTTCCAGTGATATTACGTCCAGTATGACGGAAGTTTCTGCCGTTATCAGAGAAATGGAGCAGGGGCTGGTTGATATTCTGATCGGTACGCAGATATTGGCGAAGGGACATCATTTTCCGGCACTGACACTGGTGGGGATCGTTGATGCTGATTTAGGGCTGATGGGGAGCGATCTCCGGGCTTCGGAACAAACCTATCAGCTGCTTTCTCAGGTTTCCGGGCGGGCGGGACGCGGAGAAAAAAAAGGCACGGTTTATTTGCAAACGCTGTATCCGGAAAATGCGGTTCTGAAAGCTCTGATTAACAATGACCGGCAGGAATTTCTGAAGCTGGAAAGGCAAAGCCGCAAAATTTTGAAAATGCCGCCTTTCGGTAAGTTGGCGGCGTTGATTGTATCGGGGACGAATCAGGAAGATACCGAACGGGTTGCGATCTGGCTTGGTAATGTTGCACCGAACAATGATTATATTACGACTTTGGGGCCTGCGCCGGCACCGATTTTTATGTTGCGCAACAAGTATCGTTTCCGGCTGCTTTTAAAAACGTCAAAGAATATCAGAATTCAGGATGTTATTCGCGACTGGCTGGCGAAGGTTCAACTTTCCACGCGAGTAAGGGTGGAAGTAGACATCGATCCATACTCCTTCATGTAAAAAAGTTTGCAAAAGGCCGGTCAAATTTGCGTTTCAAAATTCTCGTGTACCTTTTTTGTACACGTCGAATTTTGCTCCACAAATAGCA
Source organism: uncultured Pseudomonadota bacterium (assembly GCA_902495305.1). Classification (GTDB taxonomy): domain Bacteria; phylum Pseudomonadota; class Alphaproteobacteria; order RF32; family CAG-239; genus MGBC133411. The sequence goes on from CABUWG010000032.1 coordinate 15,359, forward strand.
CCGGTCTTTATCAAACTTTTTGAAAAAAACGCGCTCTTTTTCTTATTATCCTCCTTAGGCATCTAGGTTCGCTACGGTTGCTGACGCTTCCCTTGCTTGCCAAGATGTTCCAAAGGGCTTGCAGACAAAAACAACCATTGCTGCGGTTGTTTTTGCTTAGCGCTTCATATCGCGTTTTTACAGCGGCCTGAGGTGAGTATTTTTTAAGTGACCTGAAAGGCCGGTCAAATTTGCGTTTCAAAATTCTCGTGTACCTTTTTGTACATGTCGAATTTTGCTCCATAAATAGCACTGGCCTTTATCAAACTTTTTGAAAAACGCGCAATACGGATGCCTAATTTTGTGCTGTTATTCCTCTTTTCTCCGCAAAGAGCGGAATGGTTAAAAGCTTGACAAAAGCTTTGAAATATGGCATTTTCTTTTTGAAAATATGAATTATTAAGACAAATTTTTATGGAAAGAGAGAAGTTAATTTCAGCATTGGCCGCAAATGGCGGTAAAGGACAGATTTTTTCAGGCGGAAGCTATTTGTATGGCAATAAACTATTGACGTTGGACGGCAAGGTTCTGGATTTGGGAAATTTCCGGAGCTGTGAAGTTTATGCAAACGGTTGGTATCTCTTGCAGAAAGCGCAAGGTGCGTTTTTGTATGACGGACAAGAGGAAATTATTTTTCGGGGTTCTTGTGTTTCTGCCGTTAAAGTTTTTGCCAACGGTTGGTATCTTATCAAATCCGGCAAAGACGGCGTTTTATTTCAGGGAAAAGGCAAGCCGCTGGGCTTTTCTGTTCGTGATGCCGTGGTTTATGCCAATGGCTGGCACAAGCTGAAAGTCGGTAAAACGTGGAAACTCCGGAATGGCAAAGGAGATTTGGTTTCTTCCTGTCTTTTGGATGCCGGTGTGCTGAACAACGGCTGGTATTGGCTTAAGAGTTCCGATGTTTGTACGTTGTATCGTTTTGACGGTTCAATTGCCGCCAGTGCAAAAAATATTTGTGCCAACCAGCAGGTTTATTATGTTGATGCCGGTGCTGTCTGGTATGTTTATAATTATCAAAATAAGCTGCTGGCCAAGGGCGAAAATGGCGTGGTTTATGATGCCGAAGGCAATATTCTGGCACAAAATGTTCAGGCCGTCGGGGTGACAAAGTACAATCTCTGGAAGATCAAAACATCTAAGGGCTGGTTGTTCTTTGATGTCGAAGGGAAAGCGAAGACTTTTCATTTGTCGGATGAGTTTGAAAACGGCTGGTATTGCATGGATGAACGGCTTTATAATTATAAAGACAGGAAACCGCAAAAATATCTGGTCACGTCACGCGGTCAGAAAATTGCTTATTCCGGCAGGCTGAAACTGAGCATTTTGAACGGCGCTTTTTGTCTGGCAGAAAATGACGGCTGTTCTTTTGTTTTACGAAATAACGCACGAATCGGCTTAATGGTTTCCGAGCTTATGACGCTGATTGAGAAGCAGCAGCGGATTTCTGAAACAGAAGCGGCTTATTATAATCGTTATCTGAACTTTTTGGGATGCAGGGATTATGTTGTTAATCCCCGGGCATAATGTTTCGGAATTATATACAAAAAGCGTTTCATCGGGAGGTGAGACGCTTTTTTCTTGTGTTTGGCTTTCAAACGTGGTAATACTCGGTTAAAATATAATTATTAAATTCAATCATTATGAAACAATCTCCTTTTTTATTATTAGTACAAAAGGCCGGTGCGGATATTTCAAAAATTGATATGACGCAATTTTTGAGCGTGGAAATTCTTGCAAACGGCTGGTATATGTTTTGGTTACAAGACGGAACGGCTCATGCTTATGATAAGGCCGGCGAGCCTGTGGATGATGGCATCTTTCGGGCTAAACGGGTCTTTGACAAAAAGTTTCGCATGATTGTTTTGTATCGGAATGGCTGGTATACCGATTATCGGGTATATCGTGCCGATTTATACCGTTCCGACGGGTCGGCCGTTGCCAGGAAAATGAAAATCTGCCGAGTGGAGGAAAATGGCTGGTACTATTTGCAGGACAGGTGCGGAAATGCATTTTTGTATGATGCAGAAGGTCAGGAAATTGTCAGCGTTAAAGATGCCGATGCAGAAGAGCACTGGATTGATGCCGGAGTTGTCAACGGAATGCGTTTTACGCATTATCGAGGACGTTTCAGTTGGCAAAAAATTTTATGATTTAAGAAAACCCCGAAAAATTTTTCGGGGTTTTGGTGTATCAGAATGAAATCATACAACGGATGTAGCCTTGTCCGGTGTACCACGGTTCTTCATTTTCTTTTGTTTTACAAAGATCATAATGATCGCCATTGCCAAAATACATGGCCCAAGCGCGATATGGGCAGTTTAAGCTGACTTTGCCTTCGCTTGATGTCCAGTATACCCGACTTCCCAATGAGGTTTGGTTTAATGCTGACAAGGAAGCATTAATGGTGTTTTTGTTGTTGTAAAGTGTCCGAAGTTGTGAATAGGCCGGCAAAAACCATTCTCCGGCAGAGGTTCCTGTTGTTTTATAGTTATAGCAGTATCCGGGGGCATGGGAGGTGGAAGATCCCAGAGAAGAAACCTCGGTGGCAGTGTTGCCTTTTCCATTATTATCAGAGGATATGCTGTAATTGTAATTGGGGGCAGATGTATCGTTGTTAGGTCCCCAATTCTGCATATATTTTTCATCCAGACTGACAGCCAATCCATTTGCAATAACAATGCCGACAGCTGTTCCGCTGCGACAATAAAAGTCTCCGATATTGGTGCCGCATTGGTAACATTTGTTGTATTTTCCGCCACATTTACTGCCAGATAAAGTACCATTGCAGTTTGTGGTATCATATTTGTATGATGAGCTACAGCAGGATTGGTACGGATAATAGCAAGTTACATTGCCGCATCCGTTCTTGGTTGAACCGCCGCAACCTTCAGGGTTTGAGGTTGATGTGCCGGACGGGCAGTTCGGATTACAGGTGTAATAACAGGTATACTCACAGCCATCTGTACCATTCGTGCCGTAGGACGAAGAGGTCAGAGAAGTATAGTTCGGACAGCCAGACGGGGTACAGCAAGTACCATAAGAAGAATCATAAGAACATCGCCCGGAATCTTTTTTGAGTTTCTGTCCTGACGGACAAGTGTTAGTATAACCGAGTTCTTTACAGGCCTTGGCGTTGTCGGTTTTGCAGGACTTGTAAAGGGGTTCGTTGTTAGGACATTGCTCAGATGGATATTGCGGAACGGAACAAGATGTTGTGCTATATCCGTTGTCCTTGCACCACTGTGTTTTAGAACATTTGAAGTAAGAAGTATCCCTGTAACATTCGGAGTCAGGGATTTTAGCGGTGTTCTCCGGACAAGAAGAAACATAACCGTTATCTTCACAGAATTTGGAATCGGAATTGATGTCCATATTATGATTTCCGTCCAGAAGCCCGCTTTCAGCACAGTCAGGCAGGAAACACACGCCACCAAAGGCAGAAGAAGGTGGGAGGAGCACCGAGAAAGCAGCGGCAACAGCAAAGACTGATACCGCAGAGTTTAGTTTCATGTGTAGCATAGTGTTCATATTCTTCATCGGCTTCCTCCCATATAAAAATTCTTTTCAGAGCACATACTCTGTCACAAATCCCGTTGGAGCAACGCGGTCTCTGAAGCACATTGTCTCCAACTGAGTGCCGCCCGT
>CABUWG010000033.1 GCA_902495305.1 uncultured Pseudomonadota bacterium
AATAGAAAGATTAAGGAAAAATAAGGGCAACCTGCGTATGGACGAATACGTTTACTTGTTCTCCTTCTTCGACAAGGTGTTTGAGATTAAATTGTCCGACACCCAAACCTCTCCATGGCAATAATTCTGTTATGTCATCCTCGGGCTTCGACCCGAGGATCTATTTTTCAAAGTACATTCTTCCCCACAATCCCCGCCAGAGCACCGCGGTCCCCAGGGCAGGGCGTTGACAACCCGCCGCGCGCCTGCCGTGCAGGTGCGGCCTCCCTACCTCCGTGCAGCAAAAAAGGATTTTAGAATTTGCGAGCATTCTTCCTGCAAAAAGCCGCTTTCCACAACCGGTTTGTGATGACAAGTCGGCTGCTGATAAAACGTCACGCCGTTAAGAACCGCGCCGCCTTTGGAATCTTCGGTGCCGATGTACAAATGCGCAATGCGGGCAAAAGAAATGGCGGCAGCACACATGGTGCAGGGCTCAAGTGTCACATACATGTCCAGCCCGCGCAGCCGATTGCTGTTTAGCTTGTGACAGGCTTCCTGAATTGCCAGAATTTCGGCATGAGCCGTTGCATCAAGCGAATGTTGGCTTAAATTATGGGCAGAGGCAATAATCTCGCCGTTTTCGGGATTAACAATCAGCGCGCCGACCGGAATTTCATCCGCGTCCGCTGCTTTCTGCGCCAGTTCAAGCGCCTTGCCCATATAAAATTCGTGATTCATCTTTGACCTTTGCAAAATTTGTGTGTATTATACGAAAAATATTAAAAAAGGAAAGAAAAAATATGTCTGAAAGAATAGCCAAGTTTATTGCCCGTTCGGGGGTTTGCTCCCGCCGTGCCGCTGAAGAGCTGATTGCCCAGAAAAGGGTAACTGTAAATGGCGAAACCATTGAAAGCCCGGCTTTTAACGTTGAGGGAAATGAAAAAATTTTGATTGACGGCGAAAAACTTCCGGCTAAGGAAAGCAGCCGCCTGTGGCTTTATTATAAACCAACCGGTCTGGTCACTACGCATAAAGACAATCAGGACCGCCCGACTGTTTTTGACAATCTGCCCGCCGGCATGCCGCGCGTTATTTCGGTCGGCCGTCTCGACCTGAACTCCGAGGGGCTTTTGCTGCTGACCAATAACGGCGAATTGTCACGCCGTCTGGAGCTTCCGGGGCATGGCTGGGTCAGAAGATACAAGGTCAAAGTCCATGGTTTTCTGGATGAAAAAAAGCTGGCATCTCTGGCAAACGGCATTACCGTAGACGGGGTGGAATACGGCTCAATCAAAGTTGAAATTGAGAATAAAACCGGTACAAACGCGTGGCTCGTGGTTTCTTTGACCGAGGGCAAAAACCGTGAAATCCGTAAGGTTATGAAGGCCGTCGGCCTTGATGTCGCCCGTTTGATACGGCTTTCTTACGGGCCGTTTCAGCTGGGGTCAATGAAAAAAGGTGAGGTCAGGGAAGTCCCCGGAAAAGTCTTAAAAGAACAGCTCGGCAAAGATTTTGAATTATGAGAATCATCGCCGGCAAATATCGCGGTAAAAAGTTAAAGTCGCCGCTGACTGACAAAATCCGCCCGACGGCAGATCGGGCGCGGGAAGCCGTTTTCAATATTTTAAATGCACGCCTGAACCAAAACTGGCAGGATTACGCTTTGTTGGAAATTTTTGCCGGCACCGGCGCTTTCGGACTGGAGGCTTTGTCCCGCGGCGTTAAAAAAATCTGCCAAATTGATATTGATACAAGAACGGCCGCCGCCAACGCCGCATTGTTTCCTGAGGAAAAATCCCGCATAAAACTGCTGCGCGCCGATGCTGCAAAGCTGGGATTTTCAGCTGAAAAGTTTAATCTGCTGTTTATGGACGCGCCGTATAATCAGGGATTGAGCGAAAAAGCCCTGACGGCCGCGGCTGCCGGCGGCTGGCTGGAACCGGGGGCTTTGTGTTTGGTCGAGGTCGAAAAAAAAGAACAAATCGCCGTTCCGGAAAATTATGACCTGTTGGAAGAACGAATTTACGGTCTGGCCAAAATTTTATTTCTGAAATTCAAAGGCTAGAACTTGGCAACGGTAATATTTTCAATCAGCAGTTTGCGGTCTTTATAATCTATCGGGGCAATGACCGTAAGATATTTGTCTTTCGGGGAGAGCTTAAATGCCTTGTTGCCGAGCAGGATTTTGCTGACAAAAACGCCCTTGCCGTCAAGCCATTGATATTGCAGCATGCTGTCCATACTCTCGGCCAGTCCTTTTGATGACGTATCCAAATGCAGATTCGGCTCCAGTTTTTCATTAAAATAAAGACTGCCGCGGCCGACCAACGCGAGAGGTTTCCAGTTTAGTGAAGCATATTTCAGATTGATGTAGCCGCCGGCTTCCAGCCATTCGTAAATGGCGGAACGATAAGACGTGCTGCCGTGAACTTTTCCCATGACGTCCGCCTCGGCAAAAATCATGTCAACCTTGTCCGACAAAGCAATTTCATATTTCTTGTCAAATCTCAAATTCCCCACCAGCAGAGAGCAGCCCCATGCCGGTACCAAGCCGGTTTGGTTGGCAGGCGTCTTGCGAACGGTGGAAAAAAGCACGTCGCCGATTTGTGCCGTATGCCGGATATTCACCTCTTTGGCGCTGACAATCAAGTGCACAAGCTGGTCTTTTTCGTTAATGTCCATCAGAAGCAACGGATTCGGAATGTCAAGGTCATATGTTTTCCCGCGCAAAGAAACCTTTATCTCGGGAGACAGGCGGATGGTAATTTTACGGGGATTAAAAAGATTAGCCGAAACCTCGATTTTAGGGATTTCCGCCTTAAAACTCCGCCCCTGATACAGGCTGTAAAACTGAAAGTCCTGTACGGTGGCCAAATTCCCCGGATAAGCCGGAGAGAAAGAAATATTGTTATAAGCGACATCCCATCCGGCTTCGTTAAGAGAATTCTGAATTTTGACGATTTCGTTTTTGATAAGGCCGATGGCATAAGACCGTGAAAAAAGAACCCACATCCAGATGAATGTCAGTAGAGCGGTAAACAAAAAAGTTCCGATGCCCAATTTGGAAATCCGAAAACAAAATTTCCGTTTCGGCCGGCTTTCGGGGACTTCCTGCTCGTCCGGTTTCAGGCCCTCAAAAATTGCCTTAACCTCCAGAACGTCCTCAACCGATGCCTGCTGGCGGGTATGTTCTTCTTTTTCTGCCAAGATTATTTTGCCTTTTTATATTTTTTAAGCAAGTCTAACGTATAAGGATACTTTTTGAAAGCCTCCTGATTAAGTTCTTCGCATTTATTTTCAATCTTCTGCTTGAGCGTATCCATAAATTCTTTTTTCTCCAGACCGGGAGCAATCGGCGGCATAAATTCTATTATGACCTTGCCCGGATACCGCATAAAAGAAGCCTTTTCCCAAAACAGTCCGGTATTAAGGGCAACCGGCACCACCGGCAGTCCGAGATTCTGATAAAGAAAAGCCACGCCGGGTTTGTATTGGGTTGTCGTCTCCGGCTTTGTCCGCGTTCCTTCCGGAAAAATCATAATCGGCCGGCCTTTTGCCACGCGCTTTTTAGATTCCTTCAGCATATTTTTCATGGCGGCCGAACCGGCGGAACGATTGACCGGAATCATGCCGTAAAAATGCGATGCCCAGCCAAAGAACGGAATAAAATGCAGCTCGCGTTTCAAAATAAAAACGCCGGTTTTGATAATGGTTGTCAGATAATAAGTTTCCATCGCCGACTGGTGCTTGCAGGCATAAATCACGCCGCTTTGGCTGATGTATTCCTGCCCGCGGATTTCAATGTCAAGGCCGCAGATAATTTTAAGCAGCTTGCGGGACAGCGGCTGCATGAGGCCGTTCCAGAATTTAATGCTCAGTTTCTGCGGAAACGGAGCCAGAAATATGGCAATAATCGCGCCGAGCAAAATCAGCCCGTAGCAGCAGATGTTAAAAATCAAAGAACGAATAAAAAGCATTTAGTCCTCACCGGTAAAAAATTTTTTGCTAAAATAAACATACAGAAATTTGTTGTACTCCGTGGCAATCAGCCAGAAACTCCCCGGATTCTTCCACCATTTGGCATGAACCTTGTCGGAATAAACCGGACTCGGAACAATCGAAACCTCCGGAGAACGATGGCGAAACTCCAGAATACTGCGCGGCAGATGATAGTTAGACGTAACCAGCCGGATGGAACGGATATTGTTTTTCTTAATCCATTCATCGGCCTCAATGGCGTTACCGATAGTGTCTTTGGCTTCATTTCCGGTTTGCACTTTTTGTTTTTGACGGATTCTCAAATCATTAAGCTGCTCAATCTGGGTCAAAGACGTTTGCTTTGAAACGCCGGAAATAAACAGCTTTTCCGCCGCCCCGTCATTCAGCAGCGCCACGGCATTGCTGATCCGGTTGCGCCCGCCGGTCAATGCGACAATGGCATCGGTTTTGATGCCGGCAGTGTTTTCATAGGAATTAATCTGATGATTAAACCACAAAAATCCGGCAAACCAGAGCAAAAGCAAACATAAAGCGGCAATAATAAAAAGTTTTCTCATATCATTTTTTCTAATGTACGTTTTACGGTATAATAGGCGGTAAACATCGCAATCATAACGGCAAACAACGGCAATATCAAGATAGTTACCCACGATTCTGCGGATAAATGCGCGCCGCTGATAATCCCGCCCTCAATCTGCTCGGCCAGAGAAGCAATCAGAAAAATCGTCGGAACGGAAAGAGCCACGCCGATAATCCCGCCCAAAAGCGACAGCCATCCGGTCCTGCGGGCATATTGCTGGGCAATATACGCGTCTTTTGCCCCCATGGTATGAAGGATTTCTATAATATAGCGGTGCAGTCCCAGACTGGTCTGCGTGCTGTAAAAGATTGCGCCGGACGTGACCAGAATGACCAAAAACAAAATGCTCAGCGCCAGCATTTTCAGGCCGTCGGCAAAGCGGATAAGCTTGTTGAGCCAGAGCTTGTGGTTGTCAATTGAAGCCAGCGGCGAAACCTGAGCCAGATTCTCTGCCAATACGCCAAAATCCAGCGTTGCCCCTTTTTTGATTTTTACGTCAATCAGCCGCGGCATCGGCAGGCTTCCGATTTCAATACCGTCCCCGAGCCACGGTTGAATAAGCTTTTGCAGCTGCTCGTCCGACAAGGGTGTGACTTTTTCAATCTCAGCCACCGATTCCAGATATTGCACGGCCTTGTTCTGGTTCTCCATCGTATCGGCCAGAGCTTTGCTGCGGTCGCTGTCGTTAACCGGCATAATCTGAACGGTCAGCGAGCCGAGAATGCTGTCATTCCAGTTTCTGAGCATGGAATTAATGGAAAGCACGCCGGCCAGCGTAATGGCAAAAATAAAAACCGCAATAGAAATCATAATCTGCAAAAACAGGTTAGAACTGTCATTGTTCAAAGGCAGTTCCTGCTTGCGCGAAATAAAATCAGCCGCAGTGTTATTGCTCATCAAATGCCTCCTTTTCCGGTTTTGTTGCCAATGTTGATGCCGGTAAAATCGTAAGGCTCATAAACGCTGAGCCCGTGGTTTTGCAAATGCAGGCGCGGAAAGGCAAAATCAGTAATCAGTTTTTCGCTGTGGGTTGCAATCACAACCGTTGTGCCGAGCTTGTTGAGTTCGACAAACAGCTTCATGAGTTTGGGCGCAATGTCATTATCCACGTTTCCGGTCGGTTCGTCGGCCAGCAGCAGGTCAGGGCGGTTGATAACGGCACGGGCAATGGCGGTACGCTGTTTTTCTCCGCCGGAAAGGGTGGAAGTTTTGGCATACATGTTACGGTCCAGCTCAACCCATTGCAAAAGTTCGGTCACTCTTTTTTTGACTTCCCGTTCGTTCATGCCGCAGATTCTCAGAGGCAGGGCAACGTTGTCAAAAGCCGAAAGGTGTTCCAGCAGACGAAAGTCTTGAAACACGACGCCGATTTTGCGCCGCAGCAAAGAAAGGTTGTCGCGGTTGGTAAAGTTAATATTCCGGCCAAAAACCTGTACTATGCCGCGGCTGGGTTTTTGTGCCAGATACATCATGCTGAGCAAAGACGTTTTTCCGGCGCCGCTGCGTCCGGTCAGAAAGTGAAAAGACCCTTTTTTCAGACTCAGGGAAATGTCGCTCAAAATCTCCGGCCCCTGACCGTAACGGATTCCCACATTCTGCATGACAATAATTGCATTATTGCTCTTGGTTTCGTTTTTTTGCAACTTTTGCCCTCCTTGAAACTAAAATATTTTCTCTAAGATATAGCAATAAATCATTTAATAAAATATTTTTTTTCTTTGATTAAATGCTTTTTGTGCAATAAGGTGCAATATAAAGTAAAAAAGGTAAAAAACAATGCGTATAAAATGTCCTAACTGTGGAAAATTATATGAAATAGCAGAAGCGGATATGCCGGCGGGCGGCCGCAGGCTGCGGTGTTCCGGCTGTGGAGAAGTCTTCTGGCGCCGTCCGGAGGATGCGGACGATTCTTTCAGTGCTCGGACAGAAGAAAAAACAGCCTCTGTTGATGCACCGGACTGGGACGAACTAAATCATGAAAAGAAGCCTGAAAACAATCCGGATTGGAATGAAATAAATCATGAAAAACCGGATTCGGACGCAAAAGAATGGGCAGAAATCAATGCAGAACAGACAAAAACAGAAGATGTTGCCGCTCTGGACAAAGAAGAAATGCCGGCTGCCGTAGCGCCGGAAGATGTCGCGGCGCCCCAAACACCGGATGAAGATAAGACGCCGGAAAAAGAGGATGGCACGGCCTCCGGCACAACGGAGAACAAGCCTGACGGCATGGATGATATTTTCAAACGCCTGTCCGAACAAAGTGAAGCATTGGCTCAAAAAGAAAGCGCCCGTCCGGCATCGGAAAAAGTCTGGGGCTGTATTTGCAAAAATGCGGGATTATGGAACAAAACAAACCGCCGTTATTTTTATTTTCTGCTGTTTTTGATTTTTGTGCTGCTGATGTATTATTTCCGTTATGAGATTGTCAGAACGGCGCCCTTTATGGAAAAAGCCTACACCGCGCTGAATATCAAATCAAAAATCCTCGGCGAGGGGCTGGAGTTCAAAAACGTCAGCCGCCGCACTTATGAAGACGATTATGTAACCAAGATGGAAATCAAAGGCTTTATTGTTAACAGTACCGATAAAATGCTTGAGATTCCGACCGTCAAACTGGAGGTCATGGATGAGAAAGCCATGGTGCTTCAAACTCAGACAACCCCGCCGCCGGCGAAGTATATTAAGGAAAACGGCCGTGTTGCTTTCAGCGTGACCGTGACCAAACCGTCACCGTTGAGCAAATATATTTATCTGACCTTTACGGAAAATCAAAAATAAAAAAAATTCCCGTTTTGCAAAGAACGGGAATTTTAATTTTCTAAGCCGCAGCTTCTTGCGTTTTCAGCATGGCCTCGGGAGAAGCAATCCCCAGAAGATAAAGCTGCAATTTCAAAATATCTCTGACCAGCCGTGCCAGTTTGAGGCGGGAACCTGCCAGTGCCGGCGTTTCGGCATTGACAATGGACGAGGCATTGTAAAAACTGCTGAAACTCTGCGCCAGCGTATAGGCGTAATCGGCAATAATGCTGGGCTCTTTATCATTGTGCGCCCGCATGATTGTGGCGTTTAACTGGGCAATTTTCAAAGCCAGATTGCGTTCTTCTGTATTAGAAATGGCAATATTGCTCTCTTTAATGCTGCTGTCCTGCGCCTTGCGGATAATCGAGTTAATGCGCGCAATGGCATATTGAATATACGGGCCGGTTTTGCCGTCAAATTTTGCAAAATCCTCCAAATCAAAGACATAACCCGATGCAATATTGTTCTTCATGTCCTGAAACTTGACGGCGCCGATGGTAATATCGTCCACCAGTTTGGCAATGTCTTCTTTGCTGTAGCCCGGCGCGCTTTCCGGAACGGATTTTCGGACGGTGTCTTTGGAGATTGCAATCAGGTCTGCCAGATTCATCACGCCGCCGTCACGGGTTTTGAACGGCTTGCCGTCTTTGCCGTTAACCGTGCCAAAGCCGATATGCACAAGTTTTGTATCCGGACAAATGCCCAGCATTTTCGAGGCCTCGAAAACCTGCTCAAAATGCAAAGACTGCCGCAAATCGGTCACATAAATAATCTCATCGGCTTTGAGGTCGTCACAGCGCATTTTGATTGTGGCAATGTCTGTCGCCGCATAAGTAAATCCACCGTCTGATTTTTCCAGAATAACCGGCGGCTTCGGCTTGTTGCTTTCTTCCAGCCGGATAATTTCCGCACCTTCGTCTTTTTCCAAAATGCCTTTGTCTTTGGCAATCTTCATAATCTCTTTGCAGGTTTCGTGCGCGTCGCTTTCGCCGAGCCAAAGGTCAAAATTCACGTCCAAATCGCCGTAAATCTCCTTGACCGCGTCAACCGAAACATCGCGCAGATGCTTCCATAAAGCACGGTAGCCGGCATGTCCGTCCTGAAATTTTGCGGTGATAATGCGGGCTTTTTCGCGTGCGGCTTCGTCTTCTTTGCAACGGGCGGAAGCTTTTTTGTAAAGCTCGGTGACTTCGTTGACATTATAAGGATGTTCCGCCGGAAAACCGTCTGCTTTGCTGTCGTCAAAATAAGGCCAGTCAGGGTGCAGGTTTTCAATTTCGGAAATAATCATGCCCATCGGCGTGCCCCAGTCGCCAAAGTGAACGTCGGAGATGACTTTGTTGCCGACAAATTTCTCAATCCTGCGGATGGATTCGCCGATAACGGCCGGCCGCAGATGCCCGATATGCATAAGCTTGGCCACATTCGGCCCGCCGGAATCAATGACGATATTCTGCGGAGCGGCAACGCAGGCGCAGCCAAAACGCTCGTCCGCGCTGACTTCGTCCATGTTGCGGGCAATAAATTCGTTTTTAAGGGTTAGGTTGATAAACCCCGGCCCGTCTACGGAAATTTTTTCAATGTCATTGTCCAATTCCAGTTCGGCGGCAATCATCTGGGCGATTTCGCGCGGGTTTTTGCGCTCGCTCTTGGCCAGAGCCAAAGCACCGTTACACTGAAAATCACTCAAATCCGGCCGGTCGGAATTTTTGACGGCGGCAAATTTCTTGTCCAGCCCCAGCTTGTCAAAAATGGCCTCAAACTTTTTGTTAATAATGTTTTCTACGGACAAATCCATTTCATTTCCTCATTTTTTAGTCTTAAAATCTGCAATAGTTATAACGGAATTTTTCAAAAACTCAAGCGCCTAATTCACACATTTAAAATACAGGTGGTTTGGCAGCAGCAGCTTGCAGGTAAAAAGCGTTTCTTTGACCAAAACTGCATGCGTGCCGGTTTCCTGCTCCACGCATTCGGCATCGGCCAGCTTTTGGATTTCTTCAAAAGTTGAAGTCAGTTTGTTGTAGCAAATTGCCGGCGCTTCGGGTCTTGACGGTCCGACATAAAGCTCGGCCGCCGTCTGGGCGTTTACGTTGCGCCGCCGGTCAATATAGGGCGAAAGCTGCGAACAGGCATTGATAAGCAGGCAGGCCGTCAAAATAAAACTGAATTTAAACCTAGACAATTTTAAAAACTCCATTAAATTAAAGATAAAATTTGCAGTAACTATAAATGAAGAAGTTAAAAATGAAAAGTCCAAATAACTATATTGGTGATGATAAATTTGCCAAACTGCTGGAACACTACAAATGCCCGACGCCGGTAGACGTTATCAAAGCGCGTTTTGTCGGCTCAATCTGCAGCCCGAATTTGGAACTGCGCCCGACGGACGTCATCTCGTCTTTCTGGCCGGAAGGGCAGGAACCCCGGCTGGAAACCAAAGAAGAAGCCGACTTGTTCTTTAAGTTTTTTATGGGAGCATGGGACGACGCGTTTGAAAAAGTCAAAAAAAATGATGTCAGATTTCCGCCGTTCAAAAAAGATCTGGAGAGTCTGAAAGAAACCTGCCGCCGCCGTTTTGACGTTTTGGAATGGGGCTTTGTCGAAGGTTTCTGGGGCGGAAAGCAGGATTTGAAAATTCCGGCTTATATTGCGGAGATTATCGATTCTCTGAGCGACGTGGCCGGATTGTATCAGGTCTTGCTGAAAAAACTTGACAAGAAGCCGGAACTGGATGAAATTGCAAAGACAATAAGCCACAGCGACAGCATGGCCGAAAAAGCAATCAGTTTTATTATTGAAAACTCGGTTCTGCCGCGGATAGAGAGCTTAAAACGCGAGGTAAATTAACCCGTTCTGACGTAATTGGAGAGATATAATGGATTTAATGGAAGGGCTGTTGAGCCGCCGTTCAATTAGAAAATACGCCGACAAACCGGTTGAAAAAGATTTGGTGAAGAAAATTATCAAAGCCGCGCAATATGCCCCGAGCGCGCATAATACCCAGCCTTGGGAGTTTTTGGTTATTGATGACAAAGAGCAGCTGAAGGAACTGCGCCACATCCAGCGTTCGGCTTCTTTTGCCGAGAACGCGCCTTTGGCGATTCTTGTTTGCGGCGATGAACAAAAAGCCTTCAGCCGTGAGAAAGAAGGCTGGAGCTATGTTGATATTGACTGCTCTGCCGCAACGGAAAATTTGCTGCTGGCCGCCCATGCCGAAGGGCTGGGAGCCTGCTGGTGCGGCGCGACGCCGATGACCAAACCGATTGCCGGCTTAAAGGAATATTTCAGGCTGCCGGAAAATATCAAGCCCTTTTCCATTGTGGTTCTGGGCTACCCCGATGAAGAGTCGAAATTAAACGGCGAACGTTATAATGAAGACCGCATCCACTGGGGAAAATGGTAATTTTATTAAGAAAACGCTGCTTCGGCAGCGTTTTTTGTTTGACCTTTGGCAAAGAAGACACTATCTTCCATTCTCCATAGAAAATTATTAAAAATTATAATTATGAGCGAGAACAAATTTATCAAAATGCTTCATTCTGATTTTGCGGAATACATAGGCCTAAAACCCCATCTTCCGGTCAGTGAAGAAAATGAACTCTTGGACAGCACGCGCTGGGATTTGATGTCCGTTTATATTCAAAAAAGCAACTTTGATGACATTCCCTGCCGGAGGTTTATCAAAACTGCCCCTGAGGAATATGTGCGGGAATATATAAGCAAATATCCGCTGTATGTCGATGCTCTGAGAGAATTGATTTTGCGCAATGATTACGCTTTGCTGAAAATGGCAATTGACCGGCAGATATTTTGTGTCGGCGAACAAAGAAACATCCTGCGTCACGGCTCGGACGAACTGCTGAAAAAGTATTTTAAAGACTTTTGCTTTGCCCCGCCGGTAGAAAAGGAGTTGTTGCAAAGCGGCAGAACGGAGGTGATTGCCTGTTACCTGCTTGATCACAAAGTCTGGCCGTCTAACCGGAGCCTGATTCCCAAGGAACTGAGAAAACAGAACAAAAATTTGGGATTATGGGATAAAATCACCAATTTGTTTTCACTAAAAAAGCACCCGTCATAAGGTGCTTTTTTTTGTTTTTATTGTTGTTTTCCGGCTTTTTTTATTTTGTTGTCATTGCCGGACTCTTTTTTATTTTTGTCATCCCCTGTTTTTCTCTTTTGTCATCTCCGCGTTCTCTCCTCTTCCCGAAAAATCCGCTTGCAAAAGTCACAGATTCGTTTATTATAACGCTTGCAGTCCGGAGGCGGGCTGTGGTGTCTAGAAAACATCTCGTTGAAAATTCCACGTTAGGTGGAGTGTGGTCATATAAGCGTGCTTGCACGACGAATAGCCACGGCTGATCAACGCAGTTTTCTAGCTCCACCACCTTAGTTTCTAAGGTGGTTTTGTTTTAACAAAATTATGGAGCTAAAATAAAATGTTATCAGAAAGAAAAAGAAAAGCCAGACGTAGAAAAATCCAAAAATTTTTGGTTGACGAACTCACGCGCCTAATGAATGAACATAATGAGCTTCATCAGGAATTTTTTTTTTAGTATAAAGGGTACGCCAGTGCCTCTAAGGCCGTGAGGCGGATCAGACGTCGTATTTACTGGGATCAGTTTGTTTATGTTCTGGCCTATTATGATAAAATACTGGATATCCGCATCACAGACGCCCCGTATGAGGACTTGGAATAATCTCTTTCAATATCGCCCATCGCACGGGGGGCTGAGCCTCTTTCTTCGTCATCCTGAGCGAAGCGAAGGATCCAGTCAGATAAATTAGCTATATTATTAAACTGGATTCTTCGTTGCACTCAGAATGACGGTGCTCTTTCTTCAAAGCACTCCCTCTATCATATATTCCGCCATAGCAACGCGATCCTCGGGGCAGGGCATTAACAATCCGCCGCGCGCCTGCCGTGCAGGTTCAAAGCACCTTCCTCCCCTACAAATCCCGCCATAGCAACGCGGTCTCTGAGATACGAAGCCTCCAATTGAAGCCTCACCCGCTGGGTGCAGCCTCCCGACCGCTGCCGACGTTCGGTCACAGTTTCTTGGGCTTGTTACTAACAACCCACGGGGGCGCGGCCGTAAGAGTCTTCAAAGCGCACGATGTCGTTTTCATCCAGATTTTCTCCGGTCTGAATTTCAATAAACTCCATATCCTGCTGCGTGTTGTTTTGAATCCGGTGCTTGGTTTCTGCGGGAATATAAACAGATTCGTTTGCTTTTTTCACAATCTTGTCATCTCCCAGCGTCACCAAAGCCTCGCCGCGGACAATAATCCAGTGCTCGGCGCGGTAATGATGCAGCTGCAAAGAAAGAATATTCCCCGGCGTAACGCAGATTTTTTTGACGCAGTAACCGTCGCCGGCATCAAGCACTTCCCATGTTCCCCACGGACGGGTGTCTTTTTGTCCGCGTGCGTATAAATTAACCATTATTTTAATCCTCCGATATAAAATTACACTTGATGAAAAGAAATATAGGCAATATAACTAAATGTGCAAGAATAAAATATTTTGGCGGTAGAAAAATATGCAGTCACCGGTAGTCAATCAGGCCATGGATATCCTGCGGTTGCTCAGACAGGTAACCGAAGGGCAGGATGCCATTTCGGCAAAGCTGGAAAAAATAGTACAAATCATCGCGGAAAAAATGAATGCCGATGCCGCGGCCTGCTATGTGGCTGTTGATGATTATACCTTGGAGCTTTTTGCCTCCTGCGGTTTTAATAACGGCGTTTCTCATAAAATCTCCATGCGCTTCGGCGAAGGTCTGGTCGGCGAAGTCGCCCAGAACAACCGCCACGTCGCGGCCGCTGACGCCTGGAAACATCCGAAGTTTTCTTATAAGCAGGAGCTTGGGGAAGAAGAATATAAATCTTTTCTCGGCGTTCCGCTGATTCGCTGGAGCCGGTCTATCGGCGTTTTAACGATTCAGAGCAGGGAAGTGCATGAATACTCCCAGCTTGAAATAGACATTATGGAAACCATCGCCATGGTCTTAAGCGAGATGGTTGCTTCCGAAGAAATGTCCGAATATAAAAAAATGCTGATAAAAGAACGCGGCATTATTGACAAAGAAAAAAGCAAAGGCCTGAGCCTGAGCAAAGGCTACGGCATGGGTTCGGCCGTCGTGCACCGCCGCCGTCGGGCCGTAACCAAAATTTTTGCCGAGGACAAAGACAAAGAACTTCATCGTCTGGAAATTGCTTATCAGCAGATGAATGAAGATTTGGAAAATAAGTTTACGTCAACCCAGCTCGGCATTGGCGAACATGTTGAGATTCTCGATGCTTACCGGATGTTTGCGCAAGACAAAGGCTGGTACAAAAAAATTGCCGGCAATGTTCAGGGCGGTTTAACGGCCGAGGCCGCGGTCGAGCGCGCTTATGAAGACATGTGGAACCGGCTTTCCGCCACAACCGATACCTACCTCAAAGAGCGCCTTCATGACCTGCGCGACGTTTCTGACCGCCTGCAGTCTTATCTGAGCGGCGATTTCGGCACGGTTGAAAAAGTTGACGACAATGACATTATCGTGGTTGCCCAAACCATGGGGCCGGCGGACTTAATGGATTATGACTATACCAAAATCCGCGGTCTGATTATTGAAGACGGCACGCCGACCATGCACGTTGCCATTGTCGCCCGCGCATTGGGGATTCCGGTCGTTGCCAAAATAAAAGGCATTTTTGAAGAGATAAAAACCGGAGAACTGGTGGCGGTTGACGGCAATGACGGCTATGTCTACCGCAATCCGTCACAGCAGGTGCAAAATAAGTTCAGGGCCAAAATATTAGAAAAACAAAAGCTGCAGCAAAAGCTTTCGGAACTGCGCAAAAAGCCGTCAAAAACGCTGGACGGCGTCAAAATCAGCCTCTATATCAACGTCGGCCTTTCTTTTGATTTGGATTATATTGAATCCACCAATTGCGACGGTATCGGCCTGTATCGTACCGAAATCCCGTTCATGGCCTCTGAGAATATGCCGGATGTCGGGCGGCAGGTCGGCTACTATCAGGAGCTGATGGACAAAGCCGGCGACCGCAAGGTCATCTTCCGCAGTCTGGATGTGGGCTCGGACAAGCTTTTGCCTTATTGGAGCGATATGGGCGAAGAAAATCCCGCAATCGGCTGGCGGTCGATTCGTATTACGCTGGACCGTCGGGCGATTCTGCGCAAACAGGTACGGGCTTTTTTGCGGGCAGCTGCCGGCAAAGAGCTGAACGTTATGTTTCCGATGATTTCCAATTTGAGCGAGTTTGAAGAAGCCAAAGAAACCCTGATGTTGGAGCTGGAAAAAGAAAAGCGCAAAGGGCATGAGGTTCCTAAAAAAGTCAATGTCGGGCTGATGATAGAAGTGCCGGCCATTGTCTTCCAGCTGGACGAGATCCTGCCCAAAGCCGATTTTATTTCTATCGGAACCAACGATCTGGCGCAGTTTGTCTTTGCCTGTGATCGTGGAAATCCGCGCCTGACCGAGCGTTATGACGTCCTTTCCGGACCTTTTTTGAGCATGATGGAAACCATTGTCAGCAAGGCCGATAAATACGGCGTTTATTGCTCCGTCTGCGGCGAGATGGCCGGTAGCCCGATTGAGGCCATGGCGCTGATAGGTCTGGGATACCGCAATCTTTCAATGTCCGGCTCGTCTTTCGGACGGGTCAAAAGCATGGTGCGGAGCATGAATGTGGCCGAGGTCTCGGATTATGTGCGAACCTTGCTGAAATCGGGCAAAAAGAGCGTCCGCCCGCAATTAATTTCCTATGCCTATGATCATGGTATTGAAATCTATTAAAAAATGTGCAACAATCAGCTAAAATTACCAAAAAGGGGATAAAGTTGTGACCGAAAAATCAAAAAAGACTGAACAAAACACCGAAATCACGGAAGCACCTGCCGTTGCTGCAGACAAGGGAGACGACAAAATCGGCGGAATCCTGAAACAGGCGCGCCTGAGCAAAGGAAAGAAAATTCCCGAAGTTGCCCAGACATTGTGTATTCGCAAAGCCTATCTTGAGGCCATTGAAGCCAACGATTATGAGAAAATTCCAGAGTTCCCTTACGGTATCGGCTTTATCCGTTCTTATGCCGATTATCTGGGGCTGAACAGCTCGCTGATTATTCAAAAATACAAAGAGGAATCCGAGCCGGAAACCGCCGAGAACGAAAACGGCGGCTATCAGCCGGAACCGCAGGCCGAAGCTGCCGTTCCAAACCGCAAATACCTCACAATCAGCCTGCTGGCGATTATTGCCGTTTATGCCGCATGGTATTTTTATAACAGCTATAAGAGCCTGCCGCTGACCGCCGCCTCTGATGCAGAAAAAGAAACCGTCAGCGATGAAATGCCGGTTGATGAAGCGCAATATCCGCTGGTGGTTGAAGACTTTGCCATGAATGCCGAAGACGCGGAAACGGCACAGCCGGCGGAAGAACCCCTGCCGGTTATTGAACCTGCTCCGGTTGAAGACAATGCGCAGGTCAACGTAACGGAAGCTTCTTTTGTTGAACCGGCGGCACAGACCGAGCCGGAAAAAGAAAACAAAACCGTAGAAACAGAAACTGCTCCGGCAGGAAATAAAGCTGCGGCCGAACCTGTTGCCGAAGCCAAACCCGCCGCGGCCGGAAAATCGAATATTGTTTTTCAAATCAAAAAAGAAACCTGGATTGAGGTCAAAACGGCAGACAAGCTCTATCTGAGCAAAGTTCTGTACGCCGGCGATTCTTATGCTTTGCCCAAAGCCAAAGGGCTGATTGTTTCGGTCGGCCGCTTTGACGGTGTAGAAACTTTGATTGACGGACAGGTCGTAGACTTCTTGCCCAAAGACCGCAAAATGAACATTAATCTGGAAGAAGCGCTGGCAAAAGTTAACCGGCAGCTTTAGAAAACAAATCGGACAAACAAGAAAATAGCTGGCCGCAGGGAAGCTATTTTCTTTTGTTTTAACAATAGGACAAAACACATGACTAATCATACGCCGCAAATAATCCGCCGCCAGTCCCGCAAAATCATGGTCGGCAACGTCGCTGTCGGCGGCGATTCTCCGATAACGGTACAATCCATGACCAACACGCTGACTTCGGATGTCAAAGCCACAATCGAACAAATCCGACGTCAGGAAGCCGTAGGCTGTGACATTACCCGCTGTTCCTGTCCGGACGAGGATTCGGCTCGCGCGCTGAAAGAAATCACCAAAGCCGTGAACATTCCGGTCGTGGCGGACATCCATTTTGATTATCGTCTGGGAATTCTGGCGGCCGAAAACGGTGCGGCCTGCCTGCGCATTAACCCCGGAAACATCGGCGGAGCGGAGCGCGTTAAGGCCGTGGTCAAAGCCGCCAAGGATTATGGCTGTTCGATTCGTATCGGGGTCAACGGCGGCTCGCTGGATAAGCGGCTGTTGGAAAAATACGGCGAACCTTGTGCCGACGCTTTGGTCGAAAGTGCTTTGGAACAGGCTAAAATGCTCGAGGACAATGATTTTCGCGAGTTCAAAATCAGCGTGAAGTCATCTGATACGCTGATGATGATTGACGCTTATAAAAAACTGGCAGCCGCCTGTGATTATCCGCTGCACTTGGGCGTGACCGAAGCCGGCGGCCTGCGGACGGGAACAATCAAGTCGGCAATGGGTATCGGCGCGCTGCTGATGGCCGGTATCGGCGATACGCTGCGGGTTTCGCTGACCGCCGATGTGGAAGAAGAGGTTAAAGCCGGATTTGAGATTTTGAAAGCGCTGGATTTGCGCCACCGCGGCATTCGTATTATCTCCTGCCCGACCTGCGCCCGTCGCGGTTACGACGTGCAAAAAACGGTCGAGGCGCTGGAAGAACGTCTGGCGCATATTGCCAAACCGCTGACTCTGGCCGTCATGGGCTGTGTGGTCAACGGACCCGGAGAAGCCGGACATGCCGATTTTGGCGTTTGCGGCGGCAAGGGCGGCGATAATATGATTTTTGTTGACGGCAGACCCTCTCATAAGGTAAAAAGTGAAAACATTGTAGAAGAACTGGTTCGTCTGGTTGAAAATAAAGTTAGTTAGGAACAAAAAATATGAATTTTGCAGAAAAACTCGCAAACATGGTTAACCGCTACGAGGAACTGGAGGCTCTGATTGTCAGCCCCGGATTAAATTCTGATGACCTTGTCAAAATGAACAAGGAAATCTCGCAGCTGGCACCGGTTGTTGAAAAAATCCGCAATTATAATCACGCCGAGGCCAATATGAACGACGCCAAAGCCATGATGGAAGATTCCGGCCTCGATAAAGAAATGCGTGAAATGGCCGAAGCCGAGTTCTATGAGCTGAAGGACAAACTTCCCGAGCTGGAAAAAGAAATCAAAATTGCCCTGCTGCCCAAAGATCAGGACGATGAGAAAAACGCGATTCTGGAAGTCCGTGCCGGTACCGGCGGTGACGAGGCCGCATTGTTTGCCGCCGTTTTGTTTGAGATGTATCAGCGCTATTCGGCCACACAGGGCTGGAAGTTTGAGGTCTTGGACGCTGACGAGAATGGTCTGGGCGGTTACAAACAGGCCTCGGCCAAAATCACCGGCAAAGACGTTTTTGCCAAATTAAAGTTTGAATCCGGCGCCCACCGCGTACAGCGCGTTCCGGTAACGGAATCTCAGGGGCGTGTCCATACCTCTGCCGCAACCGTTGCCGTTTTGCCGGAAATTGAAGAAGTTGATATGTATATCAATCCGGCAGATTTGAAAATTGACGTCTATCGCGCTTCCGGCGCCGGCGGCCAGCACGTCAACCGGACAGAGTCCGCGGTTCGTATCACCCATATCCCGACCGGCGTTGTCGTACAGTGTCAGGATGACCGCTCGCAGTTCAAAAACAAAGAAAAAGCCATGAACCACCTGCGTGCAAAATTGTATGATATGCAAAAAGAAAGCATTGATTCCGCTTATTCTGAAAAACGCAAACTGCAAATCGGCAGCGGCGACCGCAGCGAACGGATTCGGACTTATAACTATCCGCAGGGACGCGTGACTGACCACCGTATCAACCTGACGCTCTATAAATTGGACGAGGTCGTCTCCGGTGATGCGCTCGACGAGATTGTTGAGGCGCTGGTGATGGAAGATCAGGCACAAAGATTATCCGAACTGGATTAAAAATTTTCGCTTGCAAAAGTCTCAGATTTTATTAATATGATACCCGCAGTCTGGAGACGGATTGTGGTGTCTGAAAAACATCATACAGATTTATCCACCGTGAGGTGGAGTGTCCCGAAATAAGTGCGCTTGCGTAACGAATACGGATGACTGTGTCTGTACAGTTTTTCAGCTCCACCGCCTGAAGTGAACTTCCGGCGGTTTTGTTTTAACAAAATCAAGGAGCTATAATAAATGTTATCAAGAAAATATAGAAAACACTGGCGTAAGAATTTTCGTACTTATTGCAATCAGGAATTAGACCGGATAATGACGGAACGTGGTTTGACAAGTGCCGAACTGTCTAATCAT
>CABUWG010000034.1 GCA_902495305.1 uncultured Pseudomonadota bacterium
AAGACGAGATTCCGTTAAAAAAAGTCAGCAGGAAATTAAAAGTCCCGACCGAATATATAGAAGATTTGGAATTGGGACGTGGCAGAATCAGACCATGGCTGATAAAAGAACTTCTGGAATATTATAATAGAAAAATATCAGTCTACCTTGACATACTGGAAGAAGGTAAGAAAAAGAACTAAAACAAAAGCGGGCTTAACCTCCCGCTTTTTTCATTTCAAAGCACATTCCTTCCTCACAAATCCCGTCATAGCATCGCGGTCCTCAGGGCAGGGCGCTGACAATTGAAGCCTCACCCGCTGGGTGCGGCCTCCCGACCGCGCCCGTCACACGGGTCATTGCCGGACTTCGATCCGGCAATCCATCTCACAACCGGCACCTTACCTGTTTCCTTATGGATTCTCGGGACAAGCCCGAGAATGACAGTGCTTCTGAGCACTTCCTCTCCCACACATTTCGCCATAGCAACGCGGTCTCTGGAACACATTGTTGCCAACTGATGGCCGTCGGCCTCCCGACCGCCGCGCGCCACCCGTCGCACGGGTTATTGGAGGGGAGGAATGTTAAACTGTCCGAATTGTCCCGGTTTGATTCGCGTTGTAGAATAGCGCATATTTCCGGTTTCAATAATAAAACGCTGCCGTCCGGTCAGTTGCGATGCCAAATCATAAAAATCACGCGCCAGCAACTCATTTCTCTGCGGGTTCATCAAATACAAAACGCAGCCCTGGCTTTTGTCCGTTGTGCCGCAGCGTGCCCGCCCTTTCGGAACTTCGGCATTAACAACCACGCCCTGCAAACCGCCTTTTACAATTTTCTCTTCTGCAAAAAAGAGCTTGGCAATAATAAAACCAACCATAAAGACTGCTGCAAGAATCAAAAACAATACGTTTTTGGAAACATGTTCGCCGTTCATATAAAAACCTTCGCCGGCCGGTGCAGCCATTCCTTGGGATTTTGGCGGAACCGTCCCCAAAAACTGCGGATGTTGCGGGTCAAAAGCACTTTGCTGCCCGTAATTTGTCAGGCTGGGCAGATTCTCCTCTTCGGTAATAATGTCCTGATTGCTGAAAGCCTCATAAATATCATCGCCGCCATTGTCAAAATCTCCTCCCGGAAGAGTGCTGCTGCCGCCGGCAAACGGATTCGCCGAAGTGTCTGCTGCCGCGGAAGCCGCCTGTACGGATGATGCCGCCGGCGATTCCTGCAAAGATGAAGTTTCAGCCATAACCGGAGACTGCGGCACAATACGCCGGATCGGGCGTTTGACCTTTTTCAGGCGCGGCCGGTTCAAATCCTGAGATTGATTGCTGCTGTTTGTGTTCTGTTCATCCATAATGACAATTACCCTCAATAACTATTTCAGCAAATTATTTTCCAAATGTTTGGTCGTTTTGGTCGTTCTGATGATTCTCGGAACCAGAAAGACCATTGTTTCGGACTTGGGCGATTTGATGCCGAAAATTTCGTTCGGCAACCCCAGAATCACAATGTTGTCGCCAAACTTGCTGCGAACATTAAACTGCGTAATCTGCCCGCCCGTCGCTTCTAAAGTAATATGCGAAAAGATTTTGTGCTCTTGTTCCAAAGAAGCCTTGGCCATAAGCGAAAGGTCTGACCCCGGCGTGCTGATTGCCCCGCACTTGCCAATGTCAAAGCGCGACATCCAGAGGTTGGGCACCACAAACTTTCCTTCCGAAATCTTCTCAACCGTTGCCTGCTGCCTTAAATAAGCGTTCAAACGGTTGATGTTAAGCTCGTCGGAGGTTGTAATGACCCTGCCGATAACGCCGGTCTTAGCGGTGCGGATTGTGCCGTAGTCAAAAAAGTTGAGCAGATTCTGCCAGTCAATTTCTTTGTCGGGGCTTCCCGGATAAATTCTGAAAACGCTGACGTCATAGGTAATCAGCGTCGGGTTTTCTTCAAAATAAGAAACCAGCTTGCTGATTTTTTCTCTCAGCTCGGCATCGGCATCAAACGAAATCGAATAATCCTCCCAGTCGGTGGTAATGTCGGTAATGCCGGCACCGCGCAACACGTCAAGAAACCCGAGCAATATCGGGCGCGACTTCGGCACATAAAGGCTGAAATTGGCTTTTCGCTGGATTCTCAGTGTCTTGGTTGCATCGTCATAAGAATAAAAAATCTCTGCCGCGTCGGCAATCATCGCCACGACTTCCGACAGTTCTCCGCGCAGGTTTTCTGCCGATATGCTGGCATAAGGCGCGTCTTTTGCCACCAGCCGGATTCCCGCTTCTTTAACCAGCTTGTGCAGGGCCCGTTCTGCCGGCATGGTATCAAAAGAAAAACCGGTCACCTCATAACGCGGCATCATATCGTTTTTGCCGTTTTTCACCATGTTAAAAGCCTTGATGTTATACGGAATGGTCGTAATCATCTGTTGCGTCTGCCAGTTGACATAACATCTGAGCGGCGCTTCCAAATCCAAGGCGTTGGCACCTTTGGTTGTTCGGATAATTTCTTTTTGCGGCGGCACGATTTCTGCGCTGATTTTATTGTCTTTCAAGACCACGGTATTGTAACGCGTTGTGTCACAGCCGGAAAAGACTGTGAGCGCTGCCATAATCAAACAAATTTTCAAATATTTAGCCATTATCCGTCCTTAAGATTGCCCTTGCGGTTTAGGTTGAGGGGCTTTGGCCGCGTTTATCTGTGCCTGAACTTTTTGCTGTTGTCTGGCTTTGGCCATTTCTTTTTCATGTTCTTCAAAAGATTTGATTTCCGGCGCCGGCAAATCATCCTGCTGATTCAGGCCGCTGCCGGTGTTTTCTTTCAAAATCTTGTCTACCACGTCATTCATGCTCATGCCGGCACCGGCAGTCGGGTCAAAAGCCGTATCGTCTTCCGTAATGCCGAGCGCTTTTTTCATCCTGTCAAGCTCGCCTTTGTCGTCTTTAATCATCTCCGGCGTCGCATTGCTCTTAAGCTCGAGCTTGTATTCCTGCAGGTCTTTTTTCAGTCCGGCCAGCCCGCCTTTAATCTTCTTTTCAACATAAGGATAAAGCTCGGGATGCGTCAGCACAAAATCTCCGGTGTCGCAGATTTCTTCCAATACATCAAGAATATAGCCGTAAAACGGATATTCCTCCATGGCAATGTTCCCCGAGCGGACACATCGGGCGGCAATCCGCGCAATTGTCCGGTCAAGATAATCGCGGAGCAGAATATAATTATTCAGATACCACAAGGTTTCCTGCGAAACCTCAGCCTGATTTTCGGTACTGTTTTGTTCCATGGCATACTCCTCAAAATCCATACTTTTAATTTAGATGAGCCGTTTCTCTTTGTAAATCACTTTTTTTGCTTACGCTCAGATATCCGCAGTGCCGGCATAAGGTTGCGGCCGTTCTTCCGGTTTTTGCAGTTCTGCAATCATAATTTCGTCCGGCAGCCGGCGGCCGGTTTCAGACTTCAGACGCAAGCGCTTCTGATTGTTCCGGCGGTTGTTGCTCTTGCCGTCCTCAGAAAGCAGGCTGACATTAAGCTGTACCGGAGCAGAAACTTCAATCTCCTGCCCGTAGACCGTAAAGGCAGCATAATTTTCTTCATATACCCACTCCCAGTCTTGGTCATCCGTTGCGCCGGCAGATTGTGGGGTGTCTGATTCCGTATCGGAAACTTCTTCATAAGCCCACTCCCAATCCTGTCCCTCACTGTCGTCAGCGGGTTCTTCCTCATATTCCCATTCCCAATCCTGACCTTCAACACCTTCGGCATTAACGGCGGGGGAGGGGGTATCTTCGGCGTTTTCCTCATACTCCCATTCCCAGTCTTGCCCTTCAACGCCTTCTTCCTCGTCTTCGGAAACCCAGCCCTTGTATTCTGCCGCCGGAACTTCCGGTTCTGCTTCTTCCGTCGTGCCAAATCCCCAGTCCGCGCCGGAAACTTCGTCTTCTTCAATGGTTGCGGATTCAAATTCGGATTTTATATAGCGGTCAAAATCAGATTTGCTGCTGCTTTTAATGGAACGGTTGATACTGTCAAACAAACTGTTGCGCGGCGCTTTTTTAGGCGCGGTAATCTCCGGTTCATTATCTGCAGCCACGGTTTCTTCGGTGTTTTCGGCCAAATCAGGTTCTTCTGCCGCGATATTGATCGGTGCTTCTTCTGCAAATTCGTCCTGCGGTTCTTCTTCAAAAGATTCTGCAGACGCTTCCGGAGCGGCAAACGGGCTTTCCGGCTCTTCCGGATATGCCGCTTCGCCGGCACTTTCCGCAGCCTCTGCCGGATATTCATATTCTTCTTCCGGCGCCGTTTCTTCTGATAGAGCTTCTTCGTCGTCAAAAGCAGATTCCTGAAGTTCTAATCCGGTATCATCAACAAAGTCAGCCGCGTTTTCATCATTGCGGACAGATAAGAGCTCGTCATCATTGTCATCCTGAACATCAGGCAAAAGCGAATTAATGTCGCTGTCCTCGACATCACCGAATAATGAAACGTCCAAAAAGGCATTGCCTTCGGCCGGTTCATGAGGGCTCGTAACATCATCCTGCGCAAATTGCGGAATAGGACGCGGATCGGCAATCCCGTCTTCCGGTTGTTTTGATTTTTTCTTCTTCTTTTTCTTTTTTTTCTTCTTGGTTTCGTCAGTCGCATCAACCGCGGACATCTCTGCCAAATTGTCTTCTTCAGCCATGTCGGGAAGAGAAATGTCTTCCGGCAGAATAGGAACTTCTTCTTCCGGCTTTTCCGGCGTAGCAGATACAACAACCGGACGGACAGCCTGTGCCGGAACTTCCTGAACCCGCACTTCCCGAACCTGAACCGGCAGGGTGCGGATAAGCTGCAGATTTTCTTCCTGAAAAGCCTTAATCGCGTCAACAATCGTCCGGCTGGACAGTTCCTGACTTTCTTTCAGCGCCGACGAAATCACGGAGGATAGTTCTTCTGTCTGATGACGGCTCATTTCTTTCAAAAAGCCTGATTGCGCTTCAATAACCCGCCCGACAATCTCGTCAATCGGCAAAACAATCGGAGCATTGTTGATTTGAATGGTATTGGCGTTATTGTTGGCGGCAGAAGCATTGTTTTGCGTATTATTCTGCAACAATATCTTTGCCAGTTCGCTCTGCGATTCCCTGATGGCATTCGTCAGCTCGATTGTCTCTGATTTTGAGGAATTTATGGCATTGCTCAAAGCCTCGGTAATCTCTCTGACCAGATTGTCATTGCTGACGGCCGGCGCAGGTTGCTGCGGCTGCACGGCCTCGCCGGAAGCATAAACAACCTGAGGCTGGCTGGTTTGAATGGCCTGTACCAGCTTTTCCATTTCCGCAACCCGTTTCTGGTCCGAAAAAACAATGGCTGATGAAAAACTTTTGGCCAGCGTCATTGCAAAATTTTCATCGGCAACAACTTTGATTGATCCGCCGTTTATCGGGGCAGTGGCAAAATCGGCTCCGGCGGCCGGTCTGATTTCGGCCTGCGATTCCCTGAAAGCCTGTGCCAGCTCCTTAAAGCCTTCGGCCTGATTCTGCCCGAAAGTTTCCAATGCCGTTGACAGACTCTGAGAAATGCTTTGGGCAAAACGTTCGTCGGCAATAACGGTCAGAGGCTCCTGCGGTTGGAAAACAGCCTGATTCGGCTGAAGCTCGCCGCCCTGAACCGGTACGGCTGTTCTTCCTGATTCCCTGATGGCGGCAATCAGCTCCTGCATTTCGGCTTTATGTCCGGCATTGGACATTTCAAGCGCCGAAGCGAAAGACTGGGCTAAAATCTGTGCAAAATTGCTGTCAATATTCAACTGCGGAGCAGCACCCGCAGAAGGAAGTTCCTGTACCGGTGCGGCTGTCGGCGCAACAACCTGCGGAATGTCAAACTTAATGCCCTTTATGGCATCAATCAGCTCCTGCATCTCGCCGGTTTTTCCGGCATTAGCCGTTTCTAACGCCTGCGTAAAAGACGTTGCCAGCATTTGGGCAAAAGATTCGTCGGCGCTCAGGCGAACCGGCTGTGATTCCGAAACAGCCTGAGGCGCGGCCGGAGCCTCACTTGTCGTTTTCGATTCCCTGATGGCGGCAATAAGCTCTTTGATGTCTTCTTTTTTGTTGGCATCGGAAAATTGCAAAGCTTTGGCAAAAGAGCGGGCAAGGGTTTGGGCAAATTCTTCATCGGCCACCAGCTTGGATTCGGCGGCAACAGCCGGAGCCGGAACAGCGCCGGCAGCCGGTGCAGGCGCTTCCTGTGTTTGTACGGACGGAGCGGCACTTTTCGATTCCCTGATGGCAGAAATAAGTTCTTTAATGTCTTCTTTTTTGTTGTTGTCGGAAAATTGTAAAGCTTTGGCAAAAGCCTGCGCCAGCGTCTGGGCAAAAGCTTCGTCTGCAACAATCTTTCCTCCGCCGGCCTGAATAATCTGCGGTATGACCTGCGGCGGAACGGCTTGTCCCTGCGGAGCTGAAGGTTGCTGCGGCTGGACAGACGGTGCGGCCTCGGCCATTGCGGCTGATAAGATTGTGCCTTGCGCCGGTGTAGCGGCTGTTTCGGCAATTGTTCCCGCGCCGCCGGCTTCTCGGACAACTTCATCGGCGTATTCCTGCAGGGCTTGTCCGCCGGGGAGCATTCCGAACGCGCCACGGATATCCGGAGACAAAGCCAGAATTTGCGCCTTGAACTCCGCATGCCTTTTTTCATCAAAAATATGCAGCTGCCGGAAAATATTTAAAAAACGCTGGGCAACCAGAACAGGATCTTCTCCGTCTCCGGCTTTGTTTTTGAGTCGGTTCAAGCCCGATCTGTATTCTTCTGCCAACGCTTTTGCCCTAAAAAATTAATATTTTTCCATACCTGTTTTAGTATAACGCAAATCTCGTAAATTTCAGGTTAATAAAAACCGCGTCATCCCATAAAAAAGCCCCGTTTATTAAAGAATAACGGGGCTGGAAAAGAACTGTTGCACTAAAGTGTTATTGCAACCACTTTATGAACCCTGGAGAGATCGTCATTCCCGATCTCTATCCGCTCGTCCGGATTCCACCGCAGGCCGTAAAGCGTGCCGTTTTCATCCTCGCGAATGCTCAAAACTTTAGCCTCTGCGGAATCATCTTCGGCATAATACAACGCAATGTCGCCAACGCTGACAACATCCTGCGGATCAACAAACAAAATAGATCTTGTCGGCAACAGGCTGCCCAGTCTTCTTGTGCACAAATTGATGGCATAAGCGTCTTTTTTGTTAATCAGCTGAGACGGACGGACAACTTTTTTGATCTCCTGCTCCGGATCAACAATAATGTCGCCGTTTTTGCCGGCAATGCCGTAAACAGACATTTTAGATGCCTCGGGCGTATTCGGCGTGCTGAAAGCGGAAATTGCGCCGCGCGGTGAAGACAGCAGCTTGTATTTTGCATCGTTGCGCTGAATGATTTCTTCCAGCATGCCGCGGTCTTCCAAAGACTTAATGCTTTCTCTGAGTTCATCGGGAGAAACGCTCAAAGCCTTGGCAATGTTTTTGAATTCCTTGTCGGAAACCTCGCGCTGTCCCATCTCAATTCTGTGATAAACGGAAAGGGTCATGTCAGCGCTTTCGGCAACTTCAATCAAGGTCAGATTTTTATCGTTGCGGATCTGTCTCAGACCGGCACCCAGTGTTTTCAAGCCGGTTTTTTCATTGATTTTGTTTCTTCTTTCCTGCTCGCGTCTCCAGGCCTGAACAACTTCCTGCTGGGAATTTTGTTCATTCACGAACAAATCCTGCAGCGGACAATCCAAAAATTCGGCTACACGAACCAACTGCTCCTGATCAACCCTGCGGTATCCTTTTTCAATTTTGGAAATTGCTGAAAGGCTGACCGACAAATGGTCGGCAAGTTCTTGCATGGAACGGCCGCGAAGTCTGCGGTACATTCTGATCTGGTTCGGGAAAATAATTTCTTCCATTTAACTTTACCTCTTGTTGTGTAACGATTAAATCTATTACAGACAACATATTCAATAAAGTTGAATTAATCAAGAAAATAGTACAAAAAAAACAAAATTGTGTACAATTCCCAAAATGTTTTTATCAGTCGGCAAATTCGCCGAGCGTCCGGACTTTTCTTTCATTCAAATGCTGGTTGCAGAACTCGTTCCACTCTTCATCATCTAGTCCGAGCGCTTCTTTTTGCGGCATATAGCCGGCCAGACGTCCGAACGCGTCAACCGGCAGGGAGCTCCGGTTATTGGTAAAGCGCCGTGCCGCGGCATAAGAATTTTTGACGCTTCCGGCCTTGACTTTTCCATTTTTGTCATATGTCAAAGTCGTTTTTTTGTTCATCACGCCGTTGCTTCGTAAAATTTCGGCAGTGTTGTTGGCTCTGATTTTTTCATAAGTCGTCGTCACTTTTCCGTCAGCGGTTGTTACCATGGAATAAATGTGCTGCGTACCGTTATTTTCAACTTTTGTCATTTTCATGACCTCATTGCCGTTTTCGTCTTTAGAAACCTCAATATGGCCGTTGTCCTTCATGTGCCGCAGCTCAAAATGGCTGTTGACGGCACCGGGGGTTCTGGCTTCCATGGCATGATACAAAATAGCTTTGTTAATCTCGTCAATATTGCCGGCGTTATTGTTGCGAAGTTCTTCAACGGCCGACATGTCTATTCTGTCGCCGGCCAGCATGTTTTGATATTTTTTATCGTTGAAATCAATTTTTTCGCTAACGATATTGCCGTTTTTAACAATCGTTTCGGTTTTGATGTCATTGCGGGTTTCCGTCCGTTTTACGGTAGACGCGGACAGCCTTTTTTCTTTGGTCCAAACCTGCTGGTCGCCGGCCATTGTCAGAGTTGTCTGTTTATCGCGCCTCAAAAGCCAGGATTTGGTGTTTTTGGTATAAGTCGTATTGCCGTTTTCGTCCTTTCCTTCCACAATACCCTTGCGCTCCCGATAATCGGCATTCATAAACTTGTTGGCCTTGTAATTGGTATAGCGTTTTGCCGCAAAAGATTTTGCCGCGCTGCCGGCGTTTTTGACAGCACTGCCCGCATCGCTGCCCACTCTTTTAAGAGCAGGCTTGGCCACGCGGTTAAACAGGCCTTTGCCGGCCGAAGCCGCCATACCTCCGATTTTTCTGGATTCGTTGGCACTGGAAACCGTGCTGGCAAAAGATTGTGCAAAAGAAGCAATCTGCCCCAAAACGGCCCAGCCCAGCAAAATCACAAAGATGGTTTTCAGGAACGGCACGCCGATCCATTTCAGCTTCGTCAGCGCCACCTGCCATAAGCCCTGTGCAATTTCTTCGTCAGATACGGCGCCGGTCATAATATTTTCCAGTGCCGTGCACAAAATCAAAATCACAATGGTCAGGAACACAAACTGGAACATTGCATGCAAGAAAGTCTCCCAGATTTTGCCGACATAACCTTTGGTCGGTTTAAAGGCATAAGCGCCGATGGCCAGCGGCAGCAGGGCGCAAGCCACGCCCATATGCAGTACCGAGTCCAGCATCAGAAACGGAAAGATAAACAACAAAACCAGAGCACCGACCCACATGCCCAGACCGGCAATCAGATATCCCAGATGCGGAAAGACGTTAAAATAAGCCTTCGTATAAAACGCCACGCACATTGAAGACGTTCCCATGGCCATCAGGTTGGTCAGCTTGTCCTGAATGGCTGTGATGGTACAGATAATGCTGTTGCCCATGGATGCCGGCAGCCCACCGTCGGTAATAATGCCATATCCGTCTGCGCTGCCGCAGTCAATGGATGCTCCCATCGCCAGTCGGGCCAGATTAAATCCGGTATTAAAAATCGGTTCAAGAGCAATGCTCATAAATGAAGCGGAGTCGGATTTCAAAAACAAATAAACAAACAAAACGACAAAAGCCTGCTGCAAAAGACTCTTGAAAAAGCGTTTAGGCTCTTCTGTTTTTAATCCGGACAAATAAGTCAGCAGGAAAAAGGCAACCCAGAGGGCAAACCCGAGAGCAACCACGGTTGCCACCGGGTCGGCAAAGGTTTCAAAAGATTTTTTAGCAATGGCGGAGCAGGCGTTAAAAGCAACTTTGAAAAGGTTGCAGAAAATACATTTTTCATAAGTCTGCTTAAAAATTGCCGGATTGCAGTCTTTGTCGGTATGCTCGTTGGCTGTTACGCCGCCGGCAGAATCTCCTCCGCTGCCTTGTCCGGAACCGTTTCCGTTCCCTCCTCCCGGCGTAATTTGTGAGTTGTTGTTTGATGTCCCTTTGTTGGTATATTCCTCCGGCGGCGTACAAAGGCCGTAACTTGTTGCATTGTCCTGATACGGGTCAATAACTTCGCCCTTAAAGCCGCCTTGCCGGTACTCCACATGCAGGTGGTTGCCGGTTGAACCGCCGGTATTTCCGATAAGGCCGATAACCTGTCCTTTTTTCACCCTTTGTCCGACACTGACGCCGGCGGCGGAAAGGTGGGCGTAAACCGTCCACATTCCGTTATCATGCTCAATGGCAACATAATTTCCGTATCCGATGACCGTTCCGCTCGCAGTGACCTTACAATTATACTTTACGATTCTGACGGTGCCGTCAGCGGCGGCATAAACGGCAGAGCCGCCGGCCGCGGCATAGTCGGTGCCTTTATGGTCAGTTGAGCCGACATTTGTTCCGCCGGAAGAGTTTTGTCCGCGATGGCCGACATAAGATGACACATGGGTAATCCCGTCTGCCGGTGCGGCATCGACACAATCTTCGCTGTCACATTTTTTAGGCGGCGTACATTCTCCGACCGTTTCTGACGGATCCCTCGATTCCATTCCGGAAACATCAACCTTGTCGGCCTCTGTTCCTGCGCGGCATGAGGTATCGGCGGCGGCAGGGGCGGCAAAAAACAAAACAGTCAGGAACACGCCGGCCAGCACGGCCACGGCTCCTTTTTTTGACAGCTCAAAAAACTGTTTTATTTTCCACAGGTTCATCATCTTTTTTGTTCCGTTATTTAGGGCTTTCAGCCGGTTTGTTCTCAGCCTCTTGCCGTTTCTTTTCCTCTTCTTTTTCTTTGTCTTCTTTACTGCTTTTTGCACCGGTCGCTGCCATTTTGTTAACATGGTCGCCGGCTTTTTTGATTGTCTGTCCGGTCTGTTTTACGGCATTGCCGGCTGCCTTGGTCGCTTTTCCTGCTGCTTTTGCCGCTTTACCGGCTGCAGAAACGGCTGTTCCCGCTGCCGATACGGCTGTTCCGGCCGCACCGACCACCGCTCCGGCAACGTTTCCGACAACCGGAATGGCCTGCATGGCGGCACCTGCGGCTTTCATGCTTCCTCCGGCCGCTTTCAGTCCGGCACCGGCAGCCTCTGCGGCACCGCCGGCGGCTTCCATTCCCGCGCCCGCACCTTTCATGCCGCTTCCCGCGGCACTGGTAACGCTGCCTGCCGCCTTGGCCGAACCGCCGACTATATTTTGCCCTTGCTTGAATTTGTTTCCGGTTGCCGCATGCATAACGCCTTTAACCACCCCGCCGGCCAGCCTTCCGGTTTGATGAACGGCAATGTCTCCGGCCAGCTTGACCGGCGCAACGGCGGCATTTTTAATTGAATCTGCAATTTTGGCGGCATATTCGTGCATCGGTCCGTAGCCCTTGAATATTTTATCCGGAAAGAACTTCTTGGTGTACTGCTGATTGCCGCCGATCAGCTTGACGGCATAAATAAAGCAGATGCAGAAAATAATAAACGGACCGCCGGTCAGTGAAAACTTGTTTTGAACATAGGGAATGTTATCTTTTTCAAAAGCTTCAAACAGTTTATCGACACCGCCGATTCCCTGATCAATCATAACCATGGCAAAAACCGTGATAAGCGACAAAAAGGCATAAGTCGCAGCGGCACTGATGATGATTGAAAAACAAACGCTGACTTTGTTTTTGGTAATGTCAAACGGCCACAATCCGATAACAATCGGCAAGGCCAGAATGGCAAACCCGATTTTGAAGCAAATGTCCAAAAGATAATAACTGACAAACATGACCAGCAACAGCCCGACAAACCAGATAACGGCACCGCATATCCAAAGCCAGATATCAGGAATTTCCAGCCAGACGATTTTAAATCCGGCATTTGTGGCAAAGCAAGTCAGTCCGTTGCCCAGAACCATGTTAATAGCCACCCGCCGACTGATTCCTTCCGTAAAAGTCATGATTTTGTTCAATACGTCGGCAGAAATAATGTCGCTCGGGCCGGCATAAACATAAGTCGGCTGATCCTCGGTTGGCGACGGCAGGCCGGAATCCAAAAAGGCATTGGCAAAATCTGCGCCGGTTGCCAAAACCGGATTAATCACCAGATTGACCAAAACCGAAATGCCGGATGTAATAAACATATAAGCGACAATAACCTTAAAAGTAAATTTTCCGAGCTCATTGACGATTGACGGAGCCTCAGGATCGGTCAGAGAAGACACCTGCTTGATGACTGTAAAGGGAACCCAGAGCATTGTGCCGATAAGCAGCAGCTTCACGCCGGCTTCTTTGACAATATAATAACTTTGCGAGCAGGCCGTCATAAAGCTCTCCAAAAGCACTTTCATGGTCATGCAGGCAAAGCACATACTGTATCTTTCCGCCAGAGTGTCTTGTTTGGGACAATGCACGTTGGGTTTGAAAAACGCCGCATATACTTTATCCTTAAACCATCTGATTCCGCTGTCCCACACTTCACCGATAATGCCGGCATGAGCCTGATTAAAAAAATTGCAGTCCAGAAAAACAAAGGCAATAATAACCACGGCCGTAATAAACATGCGGCAGAAAAGTTGGTTTCGGAGTTTTGAACAACTTGTCGTCATCAGTTTTTCCTCCCGGCCCAGCGGTTGATTGTTTCGGCAATCTCCGCCCTCTTTTCCATCGCCTTGCCAAAGGCAGAATTATTGTAGCGCTCTTTGGCTCTCATCACCATGCCGACTTTTGCCAGCCCTTTGGTCAGTCCGCCGGTCACAAGGTGAACGCACATCATGGCCACGCCTTTAAGTTTTTCTTGGAACTTGGTGTCGACCGATCCGCCGATCAAACCGGTTGTAACTTCTTTGGCAACTTTAATTGTCCCGACAACCAAAAAGGCAATCAGCAGCAGGGCAATCATCACGGATGTAAATTCATTAAGCTGAACAGAAGGATCGTCAGGATTAAAAATGACCGGATTCTGTTTAATAATCTGCACGATTGCCATCAGCGCCATGGCAATCATAATTGCAATCGCCATCATAAAGGCAGAAGACGTGAGAATAGTCTTAAAACCGTATTTCGCCCAACCGTCTTTAAAAGGATAAACCATTACCAAAATAGGCAGCATAATGACGATTACGGCAAATTTGAAGATATTGTCAACCAGATAGAAGACAAAAGAAACCTTGATGATTGTAAAACAAATTACCAAAATCAGGGCATTAAGGGAAGACATAAAGCCTGGTGCCTGAAAAACGCGAAAAGCAAGGTTATAGCCGAGCGTCAGCCTTTCATTGACCGAGCATATCATGCATTGCATCATCGTCAGGGTCGAGTTGGGAAAACCTGACAGGGTCGCTTCGCGGCTGCCTTCAAACTGACACATCACGTTTTTTTCAATATCAAATCCCCAGCCCAAAACCTCAAGCTGTTTTTCCGTATCCCCTTTGGCCGCCTCGCTGAGGATCTTGGCGCCCAGCTCCAAAAAGGCGTTGTATATCGGAAAGATAAAAGTATTAATCAGATAGAGCATATTGGTCGTAGACGAGGCAATTAGCCCGCAAAAAAAGCACACAAACAATTTGCGCAAAATATCGTTCCACAATTGTCCTGCATTTTCTTCTGCAACCGAGCCGCTGAACTTGAGCAAGCGAAGTGCAAACCAGATGGCAAAACCGACCATAACCGCTGCCATGGCGCCTTGCGTAATCTTTTCATACATGCCCATGGCGACTTCGCCCATAGTATTGTAAAGGTCCTCGATAACGCTTTCCTGCCAGCAGCCTTTCATTTGCTCGGCTTCGGCTTCCGGATTATCGTTCTGCTCAACCAGCCCGTCTTTGGAACAAGAAGACAACATCAGGGCAACCGGTAATAAGATTACCAGTATCCTGAGCATTTTCAATATGTTCCGGCCAAGCTTCATCTTCTATCCCTTTTTATTCTGTCCGTTGTCGGTTCCGGTTTTTGAGCGGTTGCGCATTATCTGAATGTCCTGCTCCTGTTGTTTTAATTTTTTCTCGATTTTTTCGCCTTTTTCCTTGAGGGCAGCTCGTTCGGTTTGTGCAGCCGACATATCTTTCTTCAGTTGTTCCATAGTATTTTGCAACGATTTTAGTTTGTCGGAATCGCTGTTGTTATTATCCGGCTTTTTGCCGCCGCCACCGCCGCTCAGACGATTGATTTCATTCTGTGTCCGTTGCATTTCGCTTTGGATTTTTGCCTGTTTTTGTGCCGCTGCTTCATCGGCTTTTTTGGTTTCTTCATACAGGCGTTTTTGCTCTTCCGCGGCTTGCATGGCTTTTTGAACGGC
This sequence comes from uncultured Pseudomonadota bacterium, assembly GCA_902495305.1. Classification (GTDB taxonomy): domain Bacteria; phylum Pseudomonadota; class Alphaproteobacteria; order RF32; family CAG-239; genus MGBC133411. The sequence goes on from CABUWG010000034.1 coordinate 14,450, forward strand.
TTCATCATAATTGCCGCTGCCGGCAGTATCGGGGTTCACGCTGTTAAGCGTTGAGTCGCCGCTGTCAGCCCCGCCGACGTTTGCCGGATTCGATCCCGTGTTCTCCGGTCGCGGCTGGGCTTCTAAAACACGGTCCATTTCCGCGGTAATCCGTCCCAGATTATTGGCTGAAGCTTCAGCCGCCGCTTTCGCTGCATCAAAACTGTTGCCGTTTCCGGCCGCATAAGCTGCGGCTTTCTGACTGCTGACATGGTACGAAACCGCCTGACTGTTCATGTTTTGCCGCGAAGCCGTTGCCGTAGCTTCAGCCGCGGCTCTTTGGCTGTGCAAAGCCTCAAATTTGCTTTGTGCCTGTTGCAATGCTGCCAGTGCCGCCCCTTCCTGCGGTGTCCCTTTTGCCTGTTGTAAAGCCGCGTTAGCCATATTGACTTCCTGCTGTGCCTGTGCGGTTTTTTCTGCAATGTCATTATAAACGGCAAAGGCTTGCGCCGTTTCGGCTTTGGCTTTTTCATAATTTTCCAGAGCTTTTTGCTGCATTTGCCGTGCTTCTTCCAAAATCTTGGAATTGGGGTCGCCTTGAGGAGATTGTCCGTTTTGAGCAGTCGGATTTTGCGGATTTGTCTCATTGTTTCCTTGTGCCGGATTCTGATTATTTCCGGTAGGTGACGGATTCTGCGGATTTGCTCCGTTATTTCCCTGTGCAGGATTTGGTGTATTTCCGGTAGGTTGCGGATTCTGCGAATTTGCTTCGTCCTGTGCCGGTACGGGAGGCTCACTGCCGTTTTGTGCTGCCGGCGTCGTGGGTTTGGCCCATTTGTCCATGCCTAAAGCCTTCTGGGCAGCATTTTGCTTTCCAAAAGCCACGGCCGCCTGAACACGGTTCTTTCCGCCCTTGTAAGCTGCACGAGCCGTCTGAATCGGATGGGCAACGGCGTGTTTAACGCCGTCATAGACCTTTGAGGCCTGCCGCGAAGCTGCAGCGGTAATCGGCGCAACCGCGGCTTTTCCGATTTTTTTGGCCGGTTTAACAACGGCGCTGCCGGCCATACCGGCGATGTTGCGTCCGATTTCGGCACCGCCGCCGCCGGCAAATTGCCCTGCCAGAGCAGAAGCCTGCGCACAGAATTTGAATCCGAAGATTGTGCAGCATAACAAAATCAGAAATCCGCCAAAGCTCCAATCCAGCGTTTTCTTAACAGTATCAATATCATTACCGTTAAGGGCAGATTTTAATGCCCCGAGACCGCCTTCGTTGGTCAGCGATTCAGCAATCAGAACCACGTTAATGCTTACCACAACACCCATAAAGATAAAGACAAAGAAAGCGTTCATCAGCAGTTTGAAGCCGGCAGATGTGTATCCTGCCGTAACTTTGAAAGGCCAGCAGGCCATCAGGAAGCACAAAAGCGCTCCGAAAATGCCAAGTTGAACAACCGTATCAATCAAATAAAAGGCAAAAGCGAAGGATAAAAGCAGACTGCACAAGTAAACAATCGCACCTTGCCCCAACATTCCGAAGCCGGATCCCATATTCAGACTGGCCAGTTCTTTCAGGCCAAAACACCAGATTGCGCCGCCTGCGGCCTGTCCGAAAGCAATTTCGCGCTGGATTGCCTTAATGTAGCATTCCAGCCCTTGATAAAGCCCGTCCGGCAGGATTCCCGTCAACGTGCCGGAAGCGCCGGCCTTACATTCCGCCATCGTATTCGCCCCCTCGCCAAACAGCATATTGCCGCCAAAGTCCAGTCCGGCCATTAAGAGCGGATTGATAAAAAGCGTGTAAAGCTCCTCCACATTACCCAGCAGCAGAAAAACCACCAAAACCTTAAATGCCATTGTCAGAAGGCCGGTCAGGTACTTGGGCGCATCCTGCTTGGTAAAAGAACTGACATATCCCAGAGCCGAAAAGGCAATATAAACGGCAAAAGCCACAACCAAAGCCGTGCTGATTGGTTTGGCCAGCGTATTGGTCGCCGATTCTGCCATTGTATGAGCCGCCCCGTATAAAACCTTAAAAAGCGGACAGAACATACATTTTTCCGCATCGCCTAAACGATCGTTCAAATCCTCGCAGCCGCGGTTTTTCCCTTCTTCACCAACCTGATTCTCCTGACACATAATCTCACCGCTGTTGGTGTCTTTATACTCATACTGGCCGTCTTTGCACATTTCTCTGGCATTAACATCACATGTCGGCAGTACAAAAAACGCGGCAAACAAACAGCAGAGCAGGGGCAAAATTCTATTTATTTTCATCTCGATTCTCCCCCTGTTTAAACGGATTCCCTAAAACTCTGAACGCAATCACGAACAATACGGCAATAACAATAAAGACAAAGACCAAAAAGCCGGTTCCTGAAATCCATGTAAAAAAATCAAACCGGTACAACAGGGCGCATATGCCGATTAATCCCAAATATCCTGCAATTGTCTTCATCTCAGTCGCTTTCAGTCCGTTACTTTAATTATAGTATACCATAAATTTTATAAAAATAATGTTACAGTTTCTTGATTTTTTGCCTATTTGAAACGGCCTTTGCCCAGAAAGTTCAAAACCGCGCAGGAAACTCTCCGGTTGTTAAATACATTAAAATTGCTGTTTTTAATTTCGACCATGCTTTTAACGCCGGGCAACTTGGATTCGTCTTTGGTCGGAAGAATCGCCGCCAGCTTGTCGGGCAGAAAACGCACAATCTTTTTAAGCAGAGGATTGCAATAAATGATGCCGCAATCGATTCCTTCCGGCAGATTCGGTATCCGCCGTGCTTTTTGTATGCTCATTTCTTCCGTTATCGGACCGAAAATCCATCTCAAAAGTTTATTTTTGCCAAGAGCCGTAATAAAAGCGCTGCCCTGATTCGCCGGACACACCATCACGATTCTCTTAACGCGGATTTTTTCTTTCCACGGAGCACTGACGGCCAACAGCTTGCGCAGAATAACCGCTCCGATTCCTTTCGCCACAAAATAAACTTCGTTCACATCTTCCATATGATTCATCATAAACAAAAGCTGCTTAACATGGCCGTCAATCTTTTTTTCCGTGGACGGATAGTTTATGGCTGCAACTAAATATCCTTTTTTCAAGGCCTTGCGCCAAAGCGGGCGAAAAACGTTTTTACTTTCGGCAAACCCGTGAAGCATAATAATCATCGGCCCTTTTTGGCGGGGCAGCTGATAAACGTCAATAAATTTAACAAAAGCTTTTCGGCATTCCTCAAAAGTACCGCGATGCCGTTCAATATCCCAGGCATCCAGCAGGCGGTATTTTTTAGACTCGAGGTTGCGCTGGATTCGCCACTTCTGATAAAAGAAGACGTCTTCCCAGAATTGTCCGCCGCCAAAAGTAAAAAACGTAAGCTTCATGCCCGATTCCTTAATTTATATTGCTCTGATTCGGAATCGCCGTAACCGTCACCACAGAATCATCACTGCCGTCCTGCTGAATCAGAATCTGTACGGCGCGATTGTTTCTGACATAGGTCATATGGCTGATTTTTGCTCTGACTGTTGCCACTTCAATCCATTTTAACTTGGGCATTTCAAGAACATAAAAGTCAAAAACGCTGCTGGCATTGTAAGGCACGTCATAAACCAGACTCCCAATCCAGTTTTCTCCGCTGCCCAAAGCCTTTGTTTGTTCCAGATCAATATATGCTTTATCCGGAAACGGCATATCGGGGAAATTGGCAAAAGCCGGCGGAATCTCGCTGCCGTCCATACCCAAAAGTCTGGGCTTGTCAGAAGCACAGGCTGAAAGTATTAATACTAAAGTAAATACTAATATATTGTTTTTTAACATAATTGGTACCTTGTTTAATCTCTTAATTGTGTTATTCTCTATAATTGTACGCCTCATAAGGTTAAAAAATAGAAAATAAATCATCAAAACCATTGTCTCAAAAAAAATTAAAAAAATTTTTAACGTTTTTTCAAAGAATTAATAAAATACTAACAAAAAATGCAATTTTTGTGAAAAAAAGTTATTGACAATGGGGAAGAGGGGGGTTATAAGGTCAATCACCGAGCGGGACGGCGCTGGAGCGGAGGCTTGCAGGGCTGTTGAGCGAGGGAGTTATAAGACATAGTGAA
>CABUWG010000035.1 GCA_902495305.1 uncultured Pseudomonadota bacterium
CGTGCTTCACTTTCGGTTTTTGCTCCAAAACCTAAGCTATTCGCAAAGGGCACCCAATTGTGCCGGACGGAAGGATGTGCTCCAAAGATTAAGAAGTTGTTCGCGAAGGGCGGGTCACCGCAGTTAATTATTATTTGCCATTATTTCTTGGCGTTGGTAGTCATTTAATGCATTGCGGAGGGTGTTGGCAATTTCTTTCGGATCGTCTTCAAAGAAAAGAGTAGGGATTTGAATGTAATTTTTGTTAAGAGCTTTTTTTGCTTTAATTTGTTGTTTTTTATTTAGTCTTTGAAGAATGTTATTAGCGTTTGTAATTTTGATTTCAATTTTCGTATGTTTTTTATCATTTATGAGTTCAATGTTTTTGATTTCAGAATAAGAGATGAAGCCGTAGCCAAAGAATTTTTCAATAATCCCCTGAGGTGTTGCAATTAATAGCGGTTCTTTTCTGTTTCCTAACTGAAACATTTTTATACATAAATATAAAGTGGATAAAAATATAGTGGTAAAAAGAACAGCTGATATAATATCTTTGTTTGACGTTACATAGTGGATAGAAAGAAAGCCTGTGCATAGGGCAGAAAAAGCAGCGAGACGAATTACTTCTAGGAAACGCTTTTTATTGATTTTGAATTCATAGTTCATTGGCTTTCCTTAAGCAATGTTTTTTTTATGAAATCGCTTTATCCTTCCAGAATTTCACGTTTGCCGGCATGGTCGGGAGCGCTGATAATGCCGTCTTCTTCCATGCGTTCAATCAGGGTTGCCGCTTTGTTATATCCAATGCGTAAGCGGCGTTGGACATAGCTGATGGAGGTTTTTTTATCATTTTTGACGATGGCAACGGCCTGAGCATACAAATCGTCTTCTCCGCCGCCGGTGCCTCCGCCGAAACTGCCTTTGTCAAAAACGGCGCCGCTGTCTTTCTCGTTCAGCTGCCCTTCGGTTACGCCTTCAACATACTCCGGCGCTTTTTGCGATTTCAGGAATTCGACAATGCTTTCAATTTCGCTGTCTTTGACGAATCCGGCATGAACACGCAACGGGCGTTGTCCGGCCGGCATATACAGCATATCGCCCATGCCGAGCAATTGTTCGGCGCCTTGCTCGCCCAAAATAGTACGGCTGTCGATTTTGGATGTGACCTGAAAACTGATACGGGTCGGGAAGTTGGCTTTGATTGTACCGGTGATGACGTCAACAGACGGGCGCTGGGTGGACATAATCAGGTGCAATCCCGCGGCACGGGCCATCTGAGCCAGCCGCTGGATGGCCGCTTCGACTTCTTTGCCGGCAACAAGCATGAGGTCGGCCATTTCATCAACGATAATGACGATGTAAGGCAGCGGCGTTAAATCCAGATCCTGTTCTTCATAAATCGGCGCGCCGGTTTCGGCATCAAATCCGGTCTGAATGGTGCGTTTTATTTTTTGTCCGCTGGCTTTGAGCTCGCGCAGTTTCTGATTATAGCCGGAAATATTGCGGACATTGAGCTGAGCCATGGCACGATAGCGGTCTTCCATTTCTTTAACCGCCCATTTTAAGCCGATAACCGCTTTGGCGGGATCGGTAATTACCGGCGTTAACAAATGTGGAATGCCGTTATACAATGAAAATTCAAGCATTTTCGGGTCAATCATGATGAGTTTGCATTCATCGGGACGCATTTTGTACAACAGCGACAGAATCATGGTGTTGACACCGACGGATTTACCTGAACCGGTCGTACCGGCAACCAGCAGGTGCGGCATTTTGGCAAGGTCGGCATAGATGTTTTTGCCGCCGATGTCTTTGCCGAGCGTAACGGTCAGTGCACCTTTGCTACTTTGGAATTCGTCACTGTCGAGCAGCTCACGCAGATAAACGATTTCACGGGTCGGGTTCGGCATTTCAATACCAATGGTGTTGCTGCCCGGGACAACGGCAATGCGGACGGAAACGGCGCTCATTGACCTTGCAATGTCATCTGCCAGACTGATAACGCGGGCAGTTTTTGTGCCGGGGGCCGGTTCAAGTTCATAAAGCGTGACAACCGGTCCGGGGCGGATTTTGACGATTTTGCCGTTAATGCCGAATTCCTGCAGGACGTTTTCCAAATCAAGTGCGATTTTATCCAGCTCCTTCTGGCTGACGGTATGGGTGTTTTTCTCCTTGGGTTTGGACAAGATATCCATGCTCGGATATTGATAATTGTCACCGGCAGGTTCCGGCGTATAGGGTTTGGACTTTTCAAATCCCGGCTCTTTTTTCTCTTCTTTGGCAGCTTTTTCCTTCCTGCGGCGCGGGGATTTTTCTTTTTCCGGTCCGGTCAGATTTTCCGTACGGTATTGCGGGGCAAAACTGAAGATATAACGGAAGGCGGCAGCCGTCCATAAAGCGGCGGTTTTAATCCAGCCGGCAATGCGGTGGCCGAGGGCAAACCAGTTGCGATAGGTGATTCCGGCGGCAAAGTTAAAGAAGAATATTGAAAACAGCAATAGTACCGTGCCGAAAATCCAATCGGCGTAGCCATAGACATAAAACTTTTTGAACAAGGTCAGCGTATGTCCGGCAAACAAACTGCCAACCGTGCCGCCGAGCCGGAAAGTTCCGGTAACGTCGGGCAACAGGCTCAAAAACATGGAGAAAGTTAAAATACCGAAGATAAAAGACAAAGAACGGTAAATCGCAAATTCCAGCTTTTTCAATCGTATCAGGCCAAATCCCCAGAAGAGGGCGGCGCATAAAAACGGAAAAAGCGCAATGCCGAAATAATTGAAGATAAAAGCCGCCGTATCTGCACCGCCGCGGCCGAAAAAGTTTTTGACCGGTGCGGCGGAGGCCAGCAGAAAAGAATTGTCGTCAATATGATAAAAGGCGCAGCTCAGCAAGGCGTACAGCGGAAGCAGAATCAACAGGGCGCCCCAGAAACGCCAGAGGGTTTTGACGATAAAACTTTTTTCTTTTTTCTTTTTCTTGGCCATGGTCAGATATCCGTTTTCTTTGTTTTGACCGGATTATATGCCGGAAATCCTCAAAGAATCCTTAATTTTGGCAATAAATTTCAGCCGTTTTTTCTTTCTCTATTGCGGCTTTGATTTTATTGATTGTTTGTTGTTTTTCTGCCGGCGCGTAAGGTTCCGAATGGTTGTTCCAGACCGTGGTCGGCCAGTCGGGGTCACCGTCTTTGCGGCAGAGGATGTGAATATGCAGCTGCGGCGTTTTGTTGCCGATCATGGCGACATTTGTCTGGTCATGCGGAAAAAGTTCGGCCATAACCTTTTCGCAAAGTGCCATTTCGCGCATCAGCTGCAGACGGTCTTCCATGCTCAGAAAAGTCATGTTCTTGACGTGTTCACGTTTCGGAACCAAGAAAATCCACGGGTAAAAACGATTGTCTTCAAACAAAACGGTGCAGAGTTTCAGGTCGGTGATGCGGTCTTTTTTGGCAAGTCCGGGGACGAGTTCAAACATGGCGTGCGCTCCTTTGCGGTAGTATAAAATGGGTTTTTGTCTTGACTTTATGACAATAATCGATAAACCTTAACGCGATATTAATAAGAATAAAGAGGTTTTAATGAAATATGCTTTTGTATTCCCGGGTCAGGGCTCGCAATTTGTGGGCATGGGCAAGGAATTGGCAGAAAATTTTAAGTCGGCTAAAGAGGTCTTTCAAGAAGTTAACGACGCTCTTTCGCAAGATTTGTTTAAGATTATGTCGGAAGGGCCGGAAAGCGAATTGACGCTGACGACTAATGCCCAGCCGGCTTTGATGGCTCATTCAATGGCGGTTGTCAAAGTGTTGGAAAAAGAGTTTGGCGTTTTGCTCAAAGACAAGGCCAGCTTTGTGGCCGGACATTCCCTCGGCGAGTATTCCGCGGCTTGTGCGGCCGGCGTTTTCTCTCTGGCTGATACGGCCAGACTGCTCAGAACCCGCGGCGACGCCATGCAAAAAGCCGTGCCTGTCGGCGTGGGCGGTATGGCGGCCGTTATCGGCGTGTCTTTCAAAGACGTTGTGGCTTTGGCAGAGGCTTGTTCCGAAGGCGGATATACCTGTGTGGCGGCCAATGACAATGCCGATGGTCAGGTCGTTTTGAGCGGACATATTCAGGCGATTGAAAAAGCCGTTGAAATTGCGCCGGATTTTGGTGCCAAAAGATGTATCAAGCTGCCGGTCAGCGCACCTTTTCACAGTCCTTTGATGGCGCCGGCCGCGGAAGTCATGGCCAAGGCTCTGGCCGAGGTTGAGGCGCACCAGCCGCAGATTCCGCTGATTGCCAATGTATTGGCCGAGGCCGTAACGGACGAAAAAGAAATCGTAAAGCATTTGGTTGAGCAGGTTACCGGTTCCGTCCGTTGGCGTGAAACCGTTATTTATATGAAAGAACAGGGTGTTACCAATGCCGTTGAGCTGGGCGCCGGTAAAGTGCTTTCGGGAATTATTAAGAGAAGCGATAAAGAAATTTGTACCGTATCAGCCGGTTCGCCTGCTGAAATCGAAGAACTCGCAAAAAGTTTTTAACTCATTACACTATGGAGAAAATATATGTTTAGATTAGATGGAAAAGTTGCTCTGATTACCGGTGCCGCCGGTGGTCTGGGTGATAAAATCGCCCGCACGTTGCATGCTCAGGGGGCAACGCTGGCTTTGACCGATATGCGTGAAGAGCCGATGCTCAAGCTGAAAGAGGAGCTTGGTTCCAATGTTGAAGTTTTTACCGCCAACCTGACCAATCCGGAAGATGTTAAGTCTTTGGTTGAAAAAGTTGAAGAAAAACTCGGACGCATTGACATTTTGGTAAACAATGCCGGTTTGACACGCGACAATCTCTTTATCAGAATGAGTGACGAAGACTGGCAGCTGGTTTTGGATGTTAATCTTTCTGCCGGTTTCAAATTGGCAAAAGCAGCTGTTCGCGGCATGATGAAGCGCCGTTTTGGCCGCATTATCGGTATTGCCTCGGTTGTGGGTGTTACCGGAAACGCAGGACAGGCTAACTATTCTGCTTCCAAGGCCGGGATGATTGCCATGAACAAATGTCTGGCTCAGGAAGTCGGTTCCCGCGGCATTACCGTAAACTCAATTGCTCCGGGCTTTATCCGTACGCCGATGACCGATGTTTTGCCTGATGACGTTAAGAAAGCCCTGTTGGCAAAAATTCCGGAAGGCAAGCTCGGCGAAGCCCAAGATATTGCGAATGTTGTTGCATTTTTGGCATCTGATGAAGCGCAATATATTACGGGACAGACTATTAATATCAATGGCGGTATGGCCATGATTTAGTTTTCAGCCGTCCTGTTGATTACTAATACATAAAAAACTCTTAAAGCTAAGTCATGTATGTCTCTATACACTCCTGTCGCTTTAAGAGTTTTTTCTTATTATTAATCTAACATGCCGGCTGAAAACAGGCACCTAAGGTCGACTAATACAGATTTCGCGGGCTGGAGAAATGCTCATGTACCTCTATGTACCTTAGGCATCTAAGCGCGCTGCGGTTGCTCACGCTTCCCTTGCTTGCCAAGATGTTCTAAAGAGCTTGCAGACAAAAACAACCGGAGTAACGGTTGTTTTTACTTAGCGCTTGCTATCTCCGCCCTAGAATCTTATTATTCGGCTCATTCTCCGCGTTTTTATAAAAAACGTGCTCTGTGGTCACTTAATACATAAAAAACTCCGGAAAATGTTTCCGGAGTTTTTGTGGTTATGGTTTCAGATTATTATTTTCCGCCTTTGGTAACAACGACCATGGCTTCACGCAAGATACGGTCGTTAATCATATAGCCGGTTTGGAGTTCTGCGATAATTGTTCCAGCCGGTTTTTCTTTATCTTCAACTTCCTGAATAACCCGCTGGTAATTGGGGTCAAAGATTTTTCCCATGCTGTCAACTTTCTGAACGCCGAATTTGTTAAAGACTTTCATCAATTCGGCTTCTGTCAGTTCAACGCCTTTCAGCAGATTTTTGGCTTCTTCGCATTTGGCTTTTTCTGCTTCGGGCAATGCTTCGATTGCGCGATGAAGATTATCGGCAACGCTTAACAGGTCTTTGGCAAAAGAGGAAATGGCATATTTGGTGTTTTTTTCAATTTCCTGAGTGCAGCGTTTTTTGGTATTTTCGGCGTCGGCATAGGCTCTTAAAAACTCATTTTTCAATGCAAGATTTTCAGCTTTTAATTTTTCAATTTCCTGACTGAAATCAATGGCTTCTTCTGTGTTTTCCGCAGCCTGTTCTTCCGTGTTTTCCAATGTGTCAATATCGTCTTCGGGGGCTTGGTTTTCCTCAGGATTCCGGTTATCAACTATTTTTTCTTTTTTCATCTTTTCCTCTTTAAAATTTAGGATATTGATTGTATATATAAGATATTTAGTAATTATTGGCAGACAAGTCAATAGCAGAAGTCTTTTATTGAAGAAAATATATAAGAAGCTGTGTTGTCTTGCCGGGTTGAAAGAGTAAAAAATGAAGTACAGGCCTGTGGAAGGAAAAATAGGTTTAAGGTTATTGTCACAACATAATTATCGGGACTATTTGAAAAAAACACCGGATGGTATTGATGCCGCGGAAGTGAGGATTAAAAACATTGCAAAAGAGCAATGCGCCTCTGGTGAAAAATGGCCTGAAATAAAAGAAATCGAAGCGTGGATGATTTCTTCCGAAACGGCAACGTTTATGAAGGTCGGCGGGTTAGGCGTTGTAGCAACAGAGCTTCCCGAGGCTTTTAACCGGACGTTTGCTTCCGGCGGCGATAAAATCAGAATCGTGACGCCGCTTTATATCGGTGATACTTCTCACAAAAAGGCGAGTTTGCGTCAGAATGTTTATACCGGTGCCGAGGGACGTTCGGTTGGTGTTTTAAAAATCGGTGAAATAAATGTTCCGTTTGTCGGGAAAAACAGAGTAGTCCGCAAGTTCAAAGTTAAGATTTATACCGCTGATGACGGCCGTTGCAATTACATTTTTTTGGCCAATCGGCGGTTTTTTTCTATTGCGACGGATTATCGGAATCCCGGTTGTCAGGACGGGTGTTATGTTTTTAACAAACAGGGTGTTGATGAAGTCGAGCGTTTTGCCTTTTTCTCAAAAAGCGTATATGTTTTGCTAAAGGCTGTTCTGGACGGGAAATTTTCCGGTCTCAATGTGCCTAATATTCTGATTGCCAATGACTGGCACAGCGGTGCCTTAGCCGGCTTGTGCAAATATCTGGCTCCTTATCTGGCAGGAAAAGGCTGTTTGAAAAAAGTTCTGGCCGACAAAATTTGTGATATTCCGATTATCCATTTGATTCATCATATGGGGTATCAGGGCTGGGATTATAAAAATACGGTCAAGATTCTTAATTCTTTGTATGAAAATGCCGTAAAAACGGTTGTTTCGTCGGCTTCGGCTTGCTGGAACGGCAATCCGCGGGTTGAAAAAACACTGGCCGTCAATGCAACTTATAATCAGGCCGGTTGCAATTTGCAGCTGGCAGACCGGCTGGTAACGGTTTCAAAAAACTATGCGCAGGAAGTTTCTAAAAAAGAGTTCGGGTATGATTTTGCCGAGCTGTTGGATATACGTCAGAAAAACGGAAACTTTTTTGGCATCGTCAACGGATATGACAAAAAGCTGATTGCACCGCTGGCTGGTAAAATCGAGCGAATCAACAATTATTTTGACGGTACAAAATTTGAATTTTATGATGAAAAAAATATTGCCGTCAAAAAACATAATAAAAAAGAATTTATCAAGCTGCTTTCCAAGTTGGCGACGGATGACGGCTTTAAGCAGAAAATGCTGCCGCTGGTGAATTTTTATGAGTTTGAGGATATTTCCGATTTGGCGGAAAAGTCAGACTCTATTCCGATGTTTTGCGCGACCAGCCGTCTGGTGGAACAGAAAGGTTATGATATTGCCGCCGAGGCCATTGTGAAGTTTTTGAAAAAATATAAGTATAAAGAAGCGCCGATTTGGATTTTGGGCGGTGCCGGAGATGTCCGGTATTTTGAATATCTGACAAAGTTGAAAGACAAGGTGGCGGCTGAAAATCCGGAGGCGGCGAGACGGATTTTTGTATTCCGCGGTTATAAAGACGAGTTTGCCTATGCTATCCAGCTGGCGAGTGATTTTTACATGATGCCTTGCCGTTTTGAGCCTTGCGGTCTGACGCAGATGGAAGCAATGGCAAAAGGAACATTGCCGGTGGCCATGTCAACCGGCGGGCTGGTCGATACGATTGAAGATGGTGTCGACGGTTTCAGGACTTTGGTCTTTTATGGTGAAAACGAGCAGGTCTTCGGGTCGGCGGCAGATGCCAAAAAGCTTACGAATAATGTGGAAGCTTTTGCCGATGTGCTGGAAAAGAGCATAAAGGTTTTTGAACAGAATCCGGCAAAGCTGAAACAAATGGCTGTCAGCGCGATGGAAAAGGATTTTAGCTGGGACGTGGAAGACGGCAGCGTTTATAAATATTACAAGCTGTTTAAGACCGGTAAAATTGTTTAGTTGTTTATAGGACGAGAAAATTAAATGAGACATTCACAAAGGCAATTTGACGAAATCAGAAAAGTTGAAATTATTCCGAATTTTAATCCTTATGCCGAAGGTTCCTGCCTGATCAAGTGCGGCGGGACACATGTGGTTTGTACGGCCAGCGTGCAGGATAAGGTTCCGGCCTGGTTAAAAGGCCAAAATCGGGGCTGGATTACTGCGGAATACGGGATGTTACCGCGTTCGACGCAGGTTCGCGTGGCTCGGGAAACAACAAAACCTTCCGGACGAACGCAGGAAATTCAGCGTCTGGTCGGCAGGGCTTTGCGTTCGGTTGTTGATTTGGAAAAGCTGAAAGACATGTCTTTTTGTATCGACTGTGATGTTATTCAGGCGGATGGCGGAACGCGGACGGCTTCTATAACCGGCGGTTTTGTGGCCTTGTATCTGGCGATTGAAAAACTGCGCAAAGACGGAAAGCTGGTGGTGAATCCCATTCGTGAATTTGTTGCGGCCGTATCCTGTGCTATTCATAACGGGGAAGAAATTCTGGATGTTGACTATTTGGAAGATTCTTCTGCTCAGGCCGATATGAACTTTGTGCTGACAGAGAGCGGCAAGATTGTAGAAATTCAGGGCACGGCAGAAGAAAAACCGTTTGACGAAGTACAATATGCCAAACTTTTCGGTCTGGCCAAAAAAGGAATTGCCGAACTGATTGCCAAACAGAAAGAAGCTTTGGGACTGAAATAGATGGAACTGAAAAAGATTGTTATTGCCTCGCATAATCAGGGTAAAGTGGCTGAAATCAGAGAAATGCTGGCGCCGTTTGAGGTTGAAGTCGTGTCGGCTGATGACTTGTCTTTGCCTGATGTTGAAGAAACCGGAACGACTTTTGAAGAAAATGCCCGCCTGAAGGCAGAAACGCTGGCAAGAATTTCCGGTTTGCCCTGTCTGGGAGATGATTCCGGTTTGTGCGTCGATGCGCTGGACGGGCGGCCGGGGGTTTATTCGGCTCGTTATGCGCCGAAAGATGCAGACGGCAAACGCAATTTTGACAAGGCAATGGACAAGCTGATCGGCGAATTGAGTGAAAAACAGGCCGAAGACTGGTCGGCGCATTTTTCCTGTGTTCTGGCTTTGGCTGTGCCGGGGCAGAAAACCAGAGTTTTTGAAGGGCGGGTTGACGGCAGGATTGTGCCGGAGAAGAGCGGCGATAAAGGTTTTGGGTTTGATCCGGTATTTATGCCGGAAGGTTTTGACAAGACTTTTGCCAATTTTACACCGGAAGAAAAAGCCAAAGTTTCTCATCGCGGACGGGCTTTTGCCAAGCTGCTTGAAGACTGTTTTGCATAAGGGAATGTGAAGAATGGCGGAAAAAATTACACAGGCTTTTATTTTGGCGGCCGGCCGTGGCAAAAGGATGTTGCAGTTAACGGATGACAAGCCCAAGCCGCTGGTGGAAGTTGCCGGAAAAGCGCTGATTGATTATAATGTCGAGCGGCTGCAAGATGCCGGAATTAAAGATTGTGTCGTTAATCTGTGTTATAAAGGCGAGATGATTAAGACGCATTTGCAGCAAAAAGGCGGTTTGAACTTTATTTTTTCTGAAGAAGAAGAGGCTTTGGAAACCGGCGGCGGTATCAAGCATGCTTTGCCTAAAATGAAGAGAGAAGCGTTTGTGGTGGTCAACAGTGATGCTTTGTGGACAGAGGCTGACGGGCATTGCCTGATAAAAGACATGATTGCGGCCTGGGATGAGAGCAGACATGACATGATGTTGATGTTGCAGCCGCTGGAAAATGCTTATGACACGGCCAGAAACGGTGACTATAACATTACCGCGGACGGTTTTTTGGAGCGCCGCCGCGACAGAGAAGCCAAAGCGGCCTATTTGTATGGCGGGGTGTTGATTGTTCATCCGCGGGTTTTTGACAATGAGCCGGAAGGCCGGTATTGGCTGATTGATATTTTTGACCGTTTGGAACGCGAAAAGCGCCTTGGTTACCATATTCATCAGGGAAAATGGTTTCATGTCGGCAATCCGGAAGCAACCGCCGTTGCCGAGGATTATTTTACAAAGCTGAAGTTACGGCGCGGCGCGTAAGCATATTGCGGCGGAATCAGGAAGAAGGTTGCGGCGCCTTTGGTGTGTTTGGTCAGGTCAAAGGTATCGGCCACGATTTTTTCAACGTCAATTCCGAATTTGTCATCAAAATAATCTCTTAATGCAAAGGCCTTGTCTTCATAAGACAGGTTTTTGATTTTGTAAAATTGCTTGTTTTTATCCAGACGCTGGCGAATGCTCAAAATTTCTTTGCCGCGGGAAAACAAGTCGCCCAGCTGAATCAGGCGGTCATAGTCATTGTATTCGATTTCCGATAAAAATTTTCTGGTCTGTTCAAACAGTTTGGGGCTGTATGTCGGGTAGTCTCCGGCTTTGATGTCTTTATCAATAAAATTATGCGTCAGACAAATCGGAGCCGCACCGGGGTATCCGATCTCAGAGAGATAGCGGAAGCCTTCAATGCCGTGCGGGATTTTGGTGACGGTTTCGTCTTTAATCCGGCCGACGTCATGCAGCAGTCCGAGGATGTATGCTTTTTCCGGATCCAGACTGCCGCCGGTATGGCGGGCAATGGCACGGGCGATTTTGGCAACGTTAAAAACATGAACTCCGTGCTCGTAAATGATTTTGGGATTGGAGCCGTTGCGAATCCGCGTTTGCAGATATTCGCCGGCAATACGAAGCGCCGCCAGCTTGGAGGGCAGACGGTTGTTTTCATAATCATTTACTTTGAAGTTCTGTTGCACTTGAGTTTCCTTATCTGCTTTTCTTTTATTCTATTCTTTGCAGAATGGCAACCCCCTTATTTGGCAAAATTTGATAACTTATGCGGTTGTTTATAAAAAAGCCGGTTTTTTGTTGACTAATCAGGAATCCGGCTTAAACTTTCCGCTATGAGAAAGAAAATTTATAATGTTCCGGCCAGTTGCGGTTTTACCGATGTTCTGGCGCAAAAGTTTTTAGACGAGTATCGGGAGAATCGGCAGGCGTTGGCCGATGTACTGTTTTTGCTGCCGAATCGGCGGGCGGTTAAGGCTCTGGCCGATGCTTTTGTGCGGGTGGAAGGCCTGTCGCCGATGCTTTTGCCCCGAATGATGCCGTTAGGCGAAGCTGAAGAAGACGAACTGTTTTTAACCGGCGGCGGCAGCAAAGAGTATTTGTCGGGAATGTTTCCGGCCATCGGCGGCACGGAACGCAGCCTTTTGTTTACTAAAATCATCATGTCAAAACCCGGTGACTTCGGCATGGAAAAAATGTCGTTGAATCAGGCCTGTTTTCTGGCGCAGGAATTGTCCGGACTGATTGATCTGGCAGAAAACGAGCAGCTTGATTTTGCCGGTCTGGCCAATCTGGTGCCGGATGATTATGCCGTGCACTGGCAGGAAACGCTGAAGTTTTTGAAGATTATTACCGAATTCTGGCCGCTGATTTTGGAAGAAAGGCAGGTTATTGATCCGGTGACGCGTCGTAACCGTTTGCTGGAGGCGCAATGCGATATCTGGCAGCATAACCGTCCGGAAAAAAGAATCGTTATTGCCGGTACAACGGCAACTTATCCATTGATGAGAAAAATGGTAAAAACCGTGCTGGAGTTGCCAAACGGCGAGTTGTGGCTTTCGGCGCTGGACAGAAAGCTTGATGACGAAAGCTGGGCGGCTCTTGACGAGACCCATCCGCAATTTGAGTTGAAGCAGCTGCTTGATTATCTGGATATGCCGCGGGAGCTGGTAACGGAGGTGTTAGTGCCGGAAAACGGAGAGCGGGAGGCTTTTGCATCCGAGGTGATGAGACCGGCGCGCGTGACAAACCGCTGGCTGGAAATCGGGCAGAAAGGTTTTGACGAGACGGCATGGTGCGGTATTAATCTGCTTAATTGCGGCGACTTGCGGGAAGAAGCGCTGGCAATTGCGCTGATTATGCGTGAAGTATTGGAAACGCCGGAAAAAACGGCGGCGCTGGTTACTTCTGACAGAAATCTGGCACGGCGTGTGTCAGCGGAACTGGAACGCTGGGACGTTATGGTTGATGATTCTGCCGGACGTCCGCTCAGCCTGACGGCGACAGGCATATTTTTGCGGCTGACGGCACAGGCTGCGGAGAGCGAATCGCGCCTTAAGCTTTTGGCTTTGTTGAAACATCCGTTGTTGAGAATGGGGCAGGAAGCCGCCGATATCCGTCTGCAGGTGCGTGATTTGGAAAAATGGTGGCGCAAAGCCGGCGGTCAGGCTGATGTCTGCGAGGCTTTTTTACAGGAAGTTTCAGGCAGGCTGCAAGAATTGTCGAGCCTGCTGCAAGGCAAAAAAGCGCTTTTCAAAGATTTGCTGGCTTGTCATATTCAAACGGCCGAATTGTTGGCCGGAACACCGCAAAAAAGCGGAGAGCAGATTTTGTGGCAGGGGGACGACGGCGAGGCTGCCGCGCAGTTTATTGCCGATTTGTATGAAAATGCCGAGGTTCTGGGCGAAATAGAGACAAAAGAGTACGGCGGACTGTTAGATGCTTTAATGACCGGCGTGAATGTGCGGCCGAAATTCGGCGGGCATCCGCGTCTGAAAATTCTCGGTCCGATTGAAGCACGGCTGAACCGTTTTGACGTGACGATTATCGGGGAAGTCAATGAGGGCGTTTGGCCGAAAACGGCGTCTTCCGATCCGTGGATGTCGCGCCCGATGAAAAAAGATTTTGGTTTTCCGCTGCCGGAAAAGGCCGTCGGGATTGCCGCACTGGATTTTTTCCGGCTGCTTTGCGGCGAAGAGGTTTATCTGACACGGGCAGAGCGGGTGCAAGGGACGCCGATGGTAAAATCGCGCTGGTGGCTGCGTTTGGAAACCGTTTTGAAAGCGCTCGGGCAAAAGGTAACGGACAGGGAACTCAGCCCTTACGGTTATTGGGCCAAGCAACTGGACAAGCCTGCAACGTTTATCAGCATCAAACCGCCGGCACCGCGTCCGGAAGTCAGGCTGCGGCCGAATGCCTTGTCGGCAAGCGCCATTGAGAAGTGGATGCGCGATCCTTATGAGATTTATGCCCGCTATATCCTGAAGCTCAGGCGGTTGGAAGAGGTGGAAGAGAAACTTGATTTTTCGGATTACGGTACGATTGTTCATGCGGTTTTGCAGGAATTTAACAATAAATATCCGGAGCAATTGCCCAAAGACGCCCGTGATGAGTTAATCCGGCTGGGTGAGGCTTATTTTGCCGAAAATAAGGTGGCGCAGGAAACCAGAGCTTTCTGGTGGCCGAATTTTGAGAAGTCGGTTGATTGGTTTTTGCAGCAGGAAAAAGAATATCGTCCGCAGATTGCCCGTGTCAATACCGAAGTTTCCGGCGCCTTGACAATTAAAACCGCCGGACGGGATTTTACGCTAAAAGCCATTGCCGACCGGGTTGACCTGACAAAGGACGGAAAAATCAACATCATTGATTATAAGACCGGAAAGGCGCGCAAGGTCAAGGAGGTTTGTACCGGAAAAGCGCCGCAGCTGCCAATCGAGGGGTTGATTGCCGAAGGCGGCGGTTTTGCAGGGATTCCGGCGCGAGAAGTGGAAAAACTGATTTATTGGCAGCTGGGACGTCAGGAAACGGAGATTTCCGAAGACATTAAGCAGGTTTTGCAGGATAATCTGGAAATTCTCAGAGAATATATCAGCTGTTTTGAATTTGAATCAACCGCTTATGTATGTCAGCCGAATCCGAAAAATATACCGGAGTATTCGGATTATGAACATTTGGCGCGGATTAAAGAATGGTCGGTGAAAGACAATGATGATTGAGCAGGAAAGACAAAACCGCAGCCGGCGGGCAACAGAGCAGCAACGGCGGGCGGCGAACCCCAAAAAATCGGTATGGGTGCAGGCTTCGGCCGGAACAGGAAAAACCAAGGTTCTTTCTGACCGGGTTTTGCGGATTCTGCTGGGCGGCGGCAATCCGGGGCGGATTTTGTGCCTGACTTATACCAAGGCGGCGGCGGTGGAGATGAGCAGCCGTATTTCCGAAAGGCTGAGCAAGTGGGCGGTTATGCCGCAGCAGGAATTATATAGCGAATTGGAAGCCCTGCTCGGGAAATTGCCGGAAGATCGGGAGCGGCTGGAAAAACTGGAGGCTGCGGCGCGGCGGCTGTTTGCCGTTTTACTGGATACGCCGGGGGGAATGAAGATTCAGACCATTCACGCCTTTTGTCAGGAGATTTTGAAGCGTTTTCCGCTGGAGGCGCATATTTCGCCCTATTTTGAGGTGATGGATGATCGGGCGGCGGCCGAAGCGCTGGCTGATATTCAGTCCAAGCTTTTGAAAAAAATTGAAGAAGAACCGGAAAATCCGGCCGGACAGGCTCTGAGCTTTTTGACAAGGAAAGTCAGCGAGTTTTCTTTTCCCGAGATTATGAATACGATTGCGGCCAACCGGAATAAGATTTCGCAAATGCTCGTACGGTATCAAAATGTTGACACGATTGCGGCCGAGCTTTTGCGGCGGCTCGGCTTGTCCGAGAATTGCAGCGAAGCCGCGGTTAAAGAAGAGTTCCTGTCCGGATTTGACCGTGAAAAAGCGTTTATGCTGATGCAGGGCTGGGCCGGCGGCGGTGCTAAGGAGAAAGAAAAAGCTCAAAAGCTTGCCGGTTTGCTTGAGCGGCCGCTGCAACCGGAAGATTTTGATGATTATACCGCGTGTTTTTTGAACAAAGACGGCGGGATTCCGGCAAAAGCGGCAACAAAAGCGGTTTTGGCGGCATATCCGGAATTTGAAGATTGTTTTTATGCCGAAACCCAAAGACTTTGTGATTTAAGGAAAAAACTGGCAGCAGTCAGACTGGCGGACAGTACCAGAGCGGTTTTGTTTTTGGCGGAAGATTTGATTTCGGCTTATAATCATTTTAAGAAAAGCCGTTCCAAAATGGATTATGAAGACCTGATTGTGACGACCAGACAATTGCTTGAGAACAAAGGCGTCTCGCAATGGGTAATGTTTAAGCTGGACGGCGGCATAGACAACATTCTGATTGACGAAGCACAGGATACTTCGCCCGACCAATGGGCGATTATACGGGCGCTGACCGAGCATTTTTTTGATGATGCCGGTGCCGGAAATGTGTGCAAGACGGTGTTTGCGGTCGGGGACAAAAAGCAGTCGATTTACAGTTTTCAGGGAGCCGATCCGAAAGGTTTTGCCGCGATGCAGCACTATTTTTCGCAGCTGGTCGGGGAAGAAGCGCCTGATGGTTTTGACGTGGTTAATCTGGAAGTGTCTTTTCGGTCGACGGCCGCCGTTTTGGAAACGGTAAACCATGTGTTCCGGCAGCTTCCGGGGCGCGACGGCGTGGCTGACGACGGCGAGGATATTACGCATATTCCTTTTCGGGCGGGAGAAGCCGGACGGGTTGAGCTCTGGCCGCTGGTCGAGCCGGAAGAGGGCGAGAACAAAGATGTCTGGCTGCCGTCAATGGAGCGCGTGAGTGTCGAATCGACAAGTTCGCGGCTGGCCGGACAAATTGCCGAACGAATTAAGCAGATGGTTGAAAGCGGTCAGGAACTGAAGTCGCAAAAGCGTCCGGTCAGATATAAGGATTTTATGATTCTGGTTCAGCGGCGCAACCGTTTTGTGGAAGAGTTGGTGCGCGCCTGTAAAAATGCCGGCGTTAATATTGCCGGCGTGGACAAGATTAAGCTTTTGGAACAGATTGCCGTACAGGATTTGGTTTCGCTCGGCAAGTTTTTGCTGCTGCCGACAGATGATCTGACTTTGGCCGAAGTCCTGAAATCTCCTTTGTTCGGGCTGGAAGACAAAGATTTGGAAAAATTGTGTTGTGAACGCGGCAAAGGCGTGAGCCTGTGGAGCCGTTTGAAAGACGAACCGGTTTATGGCGACGTTTATCAGTGTTTGCAAAAGCTGAGTTCCCGTGCCGGATTTTTGCGGCCGTTTGAAATTTATGCCGAGGTTTTAAACCGGCTCGGCGGACGGAAGAAGTTTATATCCCGACTGGGGTATGAAGCTGAAGACGGCATAGACGAGTTTATGAATTTGACGATTGCTTATGAACAGGAGCATATTCCGACGTTGCAGGGGTTTATTGACTGGATTGGCGGCGATGAAGTGGAGATTAAGCGTGAGCTGGAGCAGAGCGAAGCAGACGCGGTGCGGATTATGACAGTTCACGGTTCAAAGGGGTTGCAGGCGCCGATTGTGATTTTGCCGGATACGGTACGGGTTGTCAGTGTGAAAAATTCCGGCGGCATGTTGTGGGACGATTTGTTTTATTATCCGTTGTCGGCGCAGGATTATGATGACAATTGCGTCAAGATAAAAGAGGCTGAAAAGCAGAATGCCTTACAGGAATACCGGCGGCTTTTGTATGTGGCTTTGACCAGAGCAGAAGATCTGCTGGCCGTTTGCGGCTATTATAACAGCGAGCGTTTCAAGCCGCATGAGGAATCGTGGTATAAGATTTGTGAAAAATCGCTGAAGGAAATCGGAACGGCGGAACGAGGCGGCATTATTGCCTATGAATGTTCGCAGGCATTTGAACCCAAGCCCAAAAAAGTATCGGAAAAGCCGGTTTATCCGGAATGCACGGCAACGTGGCTTGATGAAAAGCCGGAAGCGGAGAGCGCACTGGCAAAACCGCTGAGTCCGTCAAAACTTGAGGAAGACGAAGAAGAACCAGCGCTGGCCTCGCCGATCGGAAGCCATGGAAAAAGCCGGTATCGCCGCGGATTGATTATTCACAAGCTTTTGCAGTTTTTGCCGGAAGTTTATGCCAAGGACGGTTGTGGCATTATTGATGATTATTTGGAAAAGAATGCACCGGATCTGCCGGCGGCGGAAAAAGAGAGAATTGCCCGTGAGGTTGTGCGGCTGCTGGAAAATCCGGAATTTTCGGCGGTTTTTTCTGCCGAGTCAAAAGCCGAGGTTCCGATTATGGGCGAGGTCGGCGGCCGGATTATTTCCGGACAGGTTGACAGGCTGGTGATTGAAAAAGACAGAGTGTTGCTGGTGGATTATAAAACCAACCGTCCGGCAGCGAAGTCTGTTAAAGATATTCCGTCGGCTTATCGGAAGCAGATGCAGGCTTATAAAGATTTGCTGGCGCGGATTTATCCCGAAAAAGAAATTATTCCGCTGATCTTATGGACGGATACCGCCGATTTGATGCCTTTGGCAGAATAAATTTGAATTTTGTGTGATTCCTCTTTAATATTGAAAAAAGATTTACTATATTAGAAGAAACGTAAAACTATATGAAGAAAGGAAAGTCTAATGCAGTCTATAGTCGACAGTCAGTTTGATGCTGAAGTTTTGAAGTCCAAAGGTTTGGTGTTGGTGGATTTTTGGGCAGAATGGTGTGGCCCCTGCCGCCAGCTCGGTCCGATTTTGGAAGAGGTTTCCAAATCTATGGGCGATACGGTGAAAATTTGCAAGATGAATGTGGATGAAGCTCCGAATACGGCTGCACAATATGGAATCCGCAGTATTCCGACCATGTTTTTGTTCAAAGACGGAAAACAGGTTGATACTAAAGTCGGATTGAATTCTAAAGCCGCTTTGGAATCCTGGATTTCTTCTCACGCTTAATCGGCTTTTCAGCTCTCAGACCTCCTGCCGGATTGCGGGAGGTTTTTTTTATGTTATTTTTCCGGCAGATAAGCTTTTTCGCCTTTAGCCAAATTTCTCCCGCTTTTTCCTGCTTCCCTAGCCAAAATCCCCATCCTATCTTTCATTATATATTGACTTTCGTGTTTCTTTGTGATATAGTGACTATAATGTCATTCTGAGTGCAACGAAGAATCCAGTCGAGTGATAAGGCTAATTTATTTTACTGGATCCTTCGCTCCGCTCAGGATGATCTGCACAGC
>CABUWG010000036.1 GCA_902495305.1 uncultured Pseudomonadota bacterium
GCCATAAAAAAAGCCACCACAAGGGTAGCATTTTTTTAATGGCGGATAGAGTGGGATTCGAACCCACGGTACCCTTTGGGGGTACACACGATTTCCAATCGTGCGCCTTCGACCACTCGGCCATCTATCCAAACTGACGCTAACTTATATTAAACTAAAAATTTTTGCAATAGTTTTTTTATTGAAATGTTGTAAAGATTTCATTATAACTAACTAAGGTACGCAGGCGTAGCTCATCAGGATAGAGCAACAGTTTCCTAAACTGTGGGTAGTGGGTTCGAGTCCCGCCGCTTGCGCCATAAAAAAATCCTCCGCCAGGGGGATTTTTTTGTGGCAGGAGCAAGGGCTCGAACCAACGGAAATGTGGGTTCGACTACCAGCAATAGGCGGAACGGGGGTGCCGCCGGTTTTGCCGTTAGGCAAAAATTGCGCCTGTGCAACTCGAACGAAGAGAGAGTAGTCCCGCCGCTTGCGCCATAAAAATCCTCCGACAGGGGGATTTTTTTTATGGTATAAGACTTTGTTATGCAATGATATGAAAAAGGGCTGAAATTCAGCCCTGCGATTTTTAAAAATAAACTCTTGCACCGATGGTAAATTCTTTAATGTCATCAATTTCGGTAATGTTTGTCAGAGAGTAACGAAACATTCCGCGAATGGAATAATGCGGCGTAATATTCAGCTGAGCGCCGACACCCAGACGCAAAGCCTCAAAATCTTTATTAATTTTTTCTCTTTCGGTAACACCGCCTAAAGTATACTTTCTGGTGCTGTCCATTTCATATTTTGCCACACCGATGGAACCGAGAATTTCTAAAACGTCCATGTTAACAATGTCGCGAACCAAATCCACGCCATAGGCGCGCAGTCTCATCTTTGTTTCCAAACGGTCGCCGGCCGTAATAAAATTAGAAGTGTAGGAATGACCGTTTTCCGTCAGCTGATAAAACCCTTCAAAAGCCAGATTATTGGTCAGTTTGACGCCCAAAGAAGCGGCCCCGCCGTTAAACTTGTGTTCAAGCCAGCGGCCGTCCTGATTTTTACCAAAGTCAAATCCGTAATCGGAATACATATAATCCAACCCGATATAAGGCGTCAAAGCGCGGCTTTCACCAGCAAAGCCCATAGCGCCGGCCAGAGTAAAAAATGTCATTAACAGGATTTTTTTCATGAATATACTTCCGGTAAGAACGTTATTTGTTATTTGCATATTAACGTTTTAGTGCAAAATGTCAACTTAAAAAGTAAATATTTTGACAAATTTTCCAAATATTCTTGACAGGAGTCCGATTCCGCCGCTAAGATAAAACAAAGTTGAATTGGGGGAATGCAAATGAAATTATCCGACATTGTTTTTGGCGAAACAGAAGTGACTGAGCCGGTTTTGTTACAGTTGTTGTCCGCACCGGAACTCACCCGCCTCAAACATATTTCTTCTGCCGGATATTATCCTGCCGTTGCCGGTTTTCATCATGAGCAGAACAGCCGCTGGGCTCATTCTGTCGGCGTGTTTATGCTGCTTCGCCGTGCCGGCGCAACTTTGGAAGAACAAATTGCCGGCCTGCTGCATGATGTTTCGCATTCTGCTTTCTCTCACACAATCGATTATATCTCAAAAGATAATAAAAGCCAAAAGTTGCAGAACGGACAAGATAAAATTCACAATTCTTTTGTCAAAAGTTCTTCTCTTGCCGCCATTTTGCAACATCACGGATTTGATGTTGATTATATTTTGGACGACAGCCGCTTTCCGCTGAAAGAAAATAATCTTCCGGATATTTGTGCCGACCGTCTGGATTACGCTTTGCGGCAGGCTTATATTTTCCGGCAGCTTGATTTGGAACAAATCCGTCACATTGTCAGTTCGCTGAAAATATATGACGGTTCTTTTGTTTTTGCCAGCCCCGAGGCCGCTTTGCACTATGCCAATGCTTTTAGCTGGCTGAACGAAAATTGTTGGAGCGGTCTGGCTTCTGCCGTTATGTTTTCCGTATCGGCGCAAATGTTTCGCAGAGCCATAGAACAGGGCTGTGTTTCTATGTCTGATTTTTATGAATTTGATGATGATTATATCATTGCCAAAATAGAAGCTGCATTGCCCAAAGACAGCAAGCTGCATTATTACTATTCGCTTTTGCAGCGTGAGCCGGAACGCTTTGCCAATTATGCAAATGAGGATATTGAACCGGTATTTCTCAAAAACCGGATTGTCAACCCGTTGGTCAGCATTCGCAACGGTTGTGTGCGTTTGTCAGAATTGAGCCGGACGTATAAAGAAAAAATCAACAATCTTCCCCCTTTCAAAGAATATCGCATAGCCCCGAAGATTTCAGCAGCTCAGGCGGTTTAAAATGCTAAAATCCGCCAGTTTAAAACTGACGGATTTTTTTCATTCTTTGTAGCCCATAATTTTCTTGGTCAAATTAGTTTCCGTGGTGTTTAGCATATAAATGATCAAACGCCATCCGCCAAAACTGCATGCAAATCCAAACAGTATGATAAGCAGATTACAAAGATAGTAATAGATATCTAATGGCCAGCCTCTGCTCAAAAGCTCATTCTTCCACATTTCTGAGGGAAAAATGATAAGACAGGCCAATCCCATGACCTGAATGATTCTGCCGGCAATGATTCTGTTGTTGGAGCATTTTCTGTAGTCGATTCTGTTATCATTACATATCGGAAAAGTGCAAAACACAATAAAATTGAGCGCAATCCACATTATCGTATTCATAAGCATTAAATTTTAATTATACAAATAAAAATTATTTTTTATTTATTGTAAGTAAAAACAAAGAAGAGTCAAGAAATTATAAGGGCGAAGCCTGATTGTTCTTCACGCTAAGAAACAACGACTCGTCTTTCAGCGACGCAAAAAGCACCGGATCGGTAGATGTAATCCAGGCCTGAACGTGCAGTTCCCGAATTTTTTCCAGCAAAGCTTCTCTCTTAACGTCGTCCAGATGAGCCACAACCTCGTCAAGCAGCAGCACCGGAGCAAATCCCTGATGCAGCGTCTGGCATTTGCTTTGCGCCAGAATAATGCTGATAAGAAGCGACTTCTGCTCGCCGGTCGAGCACAAATCTGCAGGCATTCTTTTCTTTTTGTAAAAGACCTTAAAGTCTGTCCGGTTGACACCGTCGACAGTGTCATTATAAAGCACGTTCCTGCGCTGGCTTTTCAACATTTGCATATAAGAGTCTTCCACCTCCACCGCCGGCATTTTGTCGAGCATTTTTTCAATCTTGCCGTCCAGCTCCATGCTGACATTCGGAAAAACATCGTCCGGCTCATGCTCAATAAAAGAATTAAGCTTGGCAATCTGCTCCCGCCGCGCCGCCGCAATGGCAACCCCGAGACCGGCCATCTGCTCTTCAAGAGAAGCCAGCCACGTGTTGTCATGCCGTCCGGATTTCAACAGCTGATACCATTCCCGATACAAATGCTCAAAAGAAGCCGTGCGTTTGGCGTGCTCCAAATCAAAGGCATAC
Source organism: uncultured Pseudomonadota bacterium (assembly GCA_902495305.1). Taxonomy (GTDB): domain Bacteria; phylum Pseudomonadota; class Alphaproteobacteria; order RF32; family CAG-239; genus MGBC133411. The sequence goes on from CABUWG010000036.1 coordinate 3,493, forward strand.
ACCAAGCGGTCAAGAAAACTGCGTCTTGGCTGCGATCCGCCCCGAAAAAGCCGGTCCATCTGCGGCGTGAGCCAGACGGCGGAAAAATGCTCGCCGAGTTCGGCTTGCGAAGATACTTTTTGATTGTTTATTTTAACGATTCTGCGCTCAAAACTTTTAACGTCATCTTCATTGGTTTCGCGCAAAGATTTTTCTGCCGCCGTCCCGATGTCAATCTCGTCATAACCTTTTTGAATTGTTGCCGAAACCGCCCAGCTCGTGTTGGCAATTTCCGTCGGTTGATATTCGCTGGTCACCAATGCCGGCGTAATCCGCTTAATATCGGCCAGTCTGGCGCCGCGCAGTCCCCGCCCCGGCGTCAAAAAAGAAATTGCTTCCAGAATGTTGGTTTTGCCGGTGCCGTTTTCTCCGGTCACGATAACCGGCGTCAGCGGCGCTTCTATCCGCAAAAACGGATAGTTCCTGAAATCAGTTAAAGTCAGGCGCGTAACACCTGACTTTTCAACTGTCTGATTCTGGATTTTTAAAGCCGGAACGTTCATTCTGCCAACTTATACTCTCATCGGCATCAAAACATAAATGGCGCTGGAATCCGACGTATCATGAATAACGGAAGGAGAGGTCCCGTCGGTAAAGGAAATCCGAACCGCATCACCTTTAATCTCTTGCAGAATATCAAGCAGATAACGGAAATTATAACCAATCTCAAGCGATTCCCCTTCGTATTTGGCTTCCAAATCTTCAGAAGCGCTGCCGAGATCGGGGCTTGATGTAATAATGGTTACTTTGTTGGAACCGGTTAACATCTTAATCGCACGAGTTCTTTCGGCAACGACCGAAACGCGGTCAACAGCGGAAGAAAGCTCTTTGACGCCAATCTCCAAATTCTTGTCATTATCCGTCGGAATAACGCGTTCATAATCCGGATAAGTCCCGTCAATCAGCTTGGATGTCAGGGTAACATCCGCTAATGCAAAACGGACTTTGTTGTCAGACATCGAAACACTGACTTTTTCTGCATTATTGTCATCCAGAAGTTTTCTGATTTCTGTGATGGTTTTGCGCGGAATAATAACGCCGGCCAATTCTTCGGCGCCTTCCGGCAGCGGCGATTCGACGCAGGCCAGACGGTGTCCGTCAGTTGCAACGGCGCGCAAAACTTTTGCCTCGCCTTCTTTCTTGGCATGCATATAAACGCCGTTCAGATAATATCTTGTTTCTTCGGTAGATACGGCAAATTTTGTTCTGTCAATAACGTCTTTCAGCTCGTCTTTGTCCATCTCAAAATTAATCGGCAGTTTGTCGCCGGAAATAACCGGAAAGTCTTCTACCCCGATTGTTGACAAAGCAAACTTGGAACGGCCGGACGCAATGGTCAACTGGCCTTTTTCGTCAGGAAAAGTAATCTCGACTTCCGAGCCGTCAGAAAGCTTGCGGACAATGTCGTACAACATATGAGCGGGAGCGGTTGTTGCGCCGGCTTCACTGATGGTTGCTTCGACAATTTCGGTAATCTCGGTATCCATATCCGTTGCTTTGAAGCTGATTTCACTGCTCAAAGCTTCGATTCTCACATTGGAAAGAACCGGAATGGTGTTTCTTTTTTCAACAATGCTCTGCATATGGCTGAGCGTTTTTAATAAACTTGCGCGTTCAATAGTAAATTTCATTTTAGCTTCCTATAAGAAAATTTTTCCTAAAGTCTATCACAAACTTGCAAAATAAGAAGCCCAAACACGGAGTCGTCAACAATTTTTTTGCGGATTCGGCGTTTTTGCCGCTGCGCGCCGGTTTTGCACGTTCAATTTACTATTTTTCCTAAACCCTGCCATAACAATGTAATGTTCAGGACGTGTGCTGACAATTCAAGCCTCACCCGCTGGTACGGCCTCCCGACCGCCATCTCTGGGTAAAAAAATGCCGCTCAAAACAGAACAAATTTTGAGCGGCGTTTTTTTTGTAAAATTTATGTTTAGGCTTCGAGAATTCTTCTCAAGGTATCAACATTTTCTGCCAGAGAAGAGTCCTCCAGAACCAACTCCTCGACTTTGCGGACGGCATGCATAACCGTTGTATGGTCACGGTCAAACTTGCGTCCGATTTCCGGCAGGGAGCGGGAAGTCAGCTGTTTGGCCAGATACATGGCAATTTGGCGCGGGCGGGCAACGGTACGGGCTCTGCGGGAAGACTGCATTTCTTTAACTGAAATGTTGAAGTATTCGGCAACTTTTTTCTGAATCTCGTCAATCGTCGTGCGCTTGTCATAAGACCGCAGCATGTCTTTCAAAACATCCTGAGTCATGTCCAGCGTAATTTCTTTGTCGGAAAGCAGCTGGGAATGCGCAACCACGCGCCGCAAAGCGCCTTCGAGCTCACGAATGTTTGACGTGATCTTCTGAGCCAGAAATTCTGAAACTTTTTGCGGCAGTTCAACGCCGAGCTGGCGGGCTTTGTTTTCCAAAATGCCGATTCTCAGGTCAAAATCCGTCGGATGAATGTCAGCGACCAGCCCGCAGCCGAGACGGGAGCGCAGACGCGTTTCGATTCCTTCCAGATCAGCCGGAGATTTATCGGCTGAAATAATAATCTGGCGGCCTTCTTCAATCAGAGAATTGAAGGTATAGAAAAACTCTTCCTGAGTCGTATCTTTTCCGCCCATAAACTGCACGTCGTCAACCATCAAAACGTCAACGGAACGGAACTGTTCTTTGAAAGCGGTTGTATCTTTGTAACGCAATGCCCGAACAAATTTGTACATAAATTTTTCAGCAGACAGATAAACGATATTGCGGGTCGGATCCTGCTGTTTGATATGCCATGCAATCGCGTGCATCAGGTGGGTCTTGCCCAGTCCGACGCCGGAATAAAGAAACAGCGGATTGAAAGAAACGTTTCTGGATTCGGCAACTTTGCGGGCGGCGGCATAAGCAAATTCATTTGTTTTGCCGACAACAAAATTGTCAAAAGTAAATTGCGGGTTTAACGGAACAGAAATTGACTGGTCTGTATTGCCGGCGACAAATTCATTGCTGTTGGCGTTCAAAGAATTGATGCCGGATTGATAAATGTTTTGTGGTGCAGGGCTGGAAGAAATCTTTTTCAGGAGCGAGCGGCAGGAGGGGGTATACATCCCTGTTCCGGCCGAAGCGGCACCGTTTTCCTGAACGGCTTGAACCACGAAATTGATTTCACGGATTGCCGGATTTTTCTTTTCCCAGATTTTGTGGATTCTCTCGCTGTAGTGAGTAATAACCCAGTTTCTCATAAATCTGGTAGGCACGCAAATATTCATAACACCGTTGTTAAAAGAGCCCGGCGTCAGCGGTTTCAGCCAGCTCTCAAAGGCCGTCTCACCGACTTCGCCTTTCAGTTGGCTGCAAATCTGACCCCATTGGTCCTGTACCGAGTTCTCAGTGTCTAATAATGCTTCTTCAGCCATTGTCTCTCCCCATTATAAAATATCAAATAATTTTATTTGAACCGACGTATTTCGTAAAACAAAAACGAGGGCTTTCCGATATAATCTCAGTTTCAGAAAAGTTAAGGCCGGTGACAATGTTTTTCGCCTTTATAAAATTTTGACATCCCCATATCAAAATTTTTTCTGAAACTTCGGTTAAATTTGCATCTTTCAAATCCAAACATTATTTCTGTTCAATTTTCCGGATTCCAAATTTTAACTTTCTCAAAAAAACTGTTCTCTTTTTTAGTTTCTCTGTTATTTGCGGATTCCCAAAATTCAAACAATCTTTTTACTATTTCAAAATAAAAAACTGTTCTCTTTTTTAGTCTCTCTGTTATTTGCGGATTCTAAAATTCAAACAATCTTTTTGCATCTCAAAATAAAAAACTGTTCTCTTTTTTAGTTTCTCTGTTATTTGCGGATTCCCAAAATTCAAACAATCTTTTTACATCTCAAAACAAAAACTGTTTTCTTTTTTAGTCTCTCTGCTGTTTGCCGGATTCTAAATTTTTCAAAACATCTTTGTTTCAAAATTTAACCGAAGCCTAACACGAAAAAAAATAATTACAACAAAACAAAACACGAACATTGCAATTAATTTTCTTGACAAGCAGATTCTGCAGAGTCGCGCAGATTCCTTGGCTTTTTGCATAAAAAAACAGACCAAAAATTCCTCAAGCAGTTAACTTAAGGCGGATTCGGTCTGTTAAAATTCTTTCAAAAATAAGCCGGATTAAAGGGCTTTGATTTTTTTAGAAAGACGGGAAACAGTGCGTGCAGCGGTGTTCATTTTCAAAACACTTTTACGAACAGCTTTCATCAGTTCGGATTCTGCAACTTTGAAGTTTGCAACGGCAACTTCTTTATTATTCTCAGCAATAGCGGCTTCAACTTTTTTCACAAAAGTACGAACGCGGCTTCTGCGGGCACCGTTAATAACGTTTCTTTTATTGTTTCTGTTAATTCTGGTTTTTGCCGATTTATGATTGGCCATATTATTTATTCCTGTTTCAAATAAAGTTAACTACAAATTTTTTCAAATTTTGTAACACTTATAAACTCTAAGCACCGCATAAGTCAATAATAATTTTGCAAAATTTAGCGATTCCGGAAGTTTGGCGGCCTTTTTTCAATAAAAGCCTGCAAAGATTCGGCAAAATCCTGCGAAGAAAGGCAAATCCGGCTGTTTCTGGCATCATAACCGATTCCGTCGTCGAGTCCGGCATTTTGCGCATGATTAACGGAGTCTTTTGCCAGAATGACGGCCTCTGCCGGCATTGACGCAATTTTTTCAGCAGTCGTTTGTGCTTCTTCAAATAAATCGGGCAGCGGCACAATTCTGCTGACGAGTCCCGTCCTTTCGGCTTCTTCGGCGGTCATGGCGCGGCCGGTTAAAACCATCTCCATGGCTTTGGCTTTGCCGACGGCATGTGTCAGCATCTGGATTCCGCCAAAGCCGGCAATACAGCCGAGCGTAATTTCCGGCTGCCCGAAACGGGCATTGTCCGCCGCCAGCAAAATATCGCAGGCCATGGCAAGTTCACAGCCGATTCCCAGAGCATATCCGGCAATGGCGGCAATAATCGGTTTTTTGCATTTTCTGATTCGCTCAAACGTCTGCATATACTCGTCCAAAAAACGCAGGTTTTCTTCTTTCCGGTCATTAATCTCGTTGAGGTCGATTCCCGCGGCAAAAGCCTTGTCGCTTCCGCGCAGGATAATGGCGCCGATTCCCTCGTTCCGGTCATAAAGTTCAACCTGTGCGGCAATTTCTTTCAGCATGTCCAGACAAACCGCATTCAGTGCAGACGGCCGGTTGAGGGTAATAATGCCGGCATTATTTTTTTCTTCAGCAATAATATATTCCATTTTTCACCTAACTTTTGCTCTTGACGGTAATAAAAACACGCAGCGGTTGAGCGGATTCTCTGGTAATTTCCAAAACCTCGCCTTCACGGTAAAAACTGATTTTTGCGGCCGATTCTCCGGTACATTTCCAGCCGAGCTGGGGCAGGGTGTCGCGATAAAACGTTTTTACTTTGCCGAAAGGCGTTTTGGCAGAAGTCAGAACCGCTTCTACCAGCCGGCTTTCTTCATTGCCGAAAGCAATGGCGTCATTTTTTTCCTGCGTCAGGCCTTCCATGACCGGCACGTCTTCCAGCCCGTCAATAAAAGTCGCCGCTGTTGCCGGACTGCCGTAACATAAAAGGCAAAAAACAAAAAAGAATTTTAGTTTGTTTTGTATTGTCATTTTTGTTTGCTTTCACAATAAAATGTTGATCTTCCCGTTTGAACGATTTTTTTAATCCCGCCGGTCTTGGCCGGATTGCAGGTACACCCCGGACAAGGCTGTCCGGCCTTGCCGTATACGCAGTGCATATTCTGAAAATATCCCAGACTGCCGTCCGGCCGTTTATAATCATGAATGGTCGAACCGCCGGCGGCAATGGCTTTTTTCAAAACTTCACGCGTGTTTGCAACTAAAACGCCGGCTTCTTTGCGGTTGATCTTATCAGCCGGCCGCAGCGGGGAAATGCCGGACATAAACAAAATCTCCGAGGCATAAATGTTGCCGATTCCGCAAATAATGCCCTGATCAAGCAGCGCCGTCTTAATCGGGCTCTTTTTCTTTTGCAGCCGCGCAAAAAGATATTCCCCGTCCAGTTCTTTGGCAAAAGGATCAATGCCGGAATTTTTAAAAAGCGGATTCTGCCGGAGCTTCTCCGTTTCGCAATAAGTCAAAACCCCGAAACGCCGCGTGTCGTTATAAACAATCCAGCCTTTGGCCGTTTCGATAATCACATGGTCATGTTTGTCAAATTGCGCCGGCCGTTCGTCGGAAATCTTGACTTTTCCGCTCATGCCCATGTGCCAGATCAGACTGAGGCCGTTATTAAGATGAATTACAATATATTTTGCAATCCTCTGATAATCAACGATTGCCGCACCGCTGATTTTTTCGGCCAGCTCGTCGGGAATTTTTTGCCGGAGCCGGTTGTTGCGTACGTCAACGCTGATTATATTAGTCTTGCCGATGCCTTTGGCAAGAGCCTGCATAATCGTTTCGACTTCTGGTAACTCTGGCATTTTAACCTCTTATTAATCCAAATTTGCGAGTATTATAAAATGATAAATAAATTTTTACAATTCATAAAAAAACAACGGTTAGCAATCCGTTTGGCTCGGTTTGACTGCCTGTTTGTCATCGAAGGCCTGCAAACCTTCAGTTATGCTCTGCCGCTGGCCCGTTTTTTTCGCCGCCGGCTGAACGGAGACAACATCCAGCATTTGCACAACTTTCTGATTTATAGTCAAAATCCGTTGTTTTTTGCCCTTTATGAAGAAGCCGCTTCACGGCAGGATATTTTTGCCGCGCCGGTTTATGTCTTTCCGGTATCGGACAAACACTTTGCCGGAGATGTGCTGTATCGTCAGGCAGCCGGATCCGAAGATAAAAAGTTTTACCTTTCGCTGTTTCGCGAAATCGTCCGCCGCGATTATCCTGAACTGCGGGCGCAATATAAGGTTTTTGAACGGCGTCTGGACACGGTTTATGATATGCGTTTCCGAGCCTCTGAGATGGAACTCCTCTGCGAGGCTTCGGCCGGATTCGCCTCTTTTTGTCCCTATGAAATAGACTGGCTGAAAACCACAAAAGACAAGCTTTATCTTTGTTTTGACATTCCGGCGCGTTCAAAACGGATTCTCTCGGCAGCGGAACAGGAAAATCTGTCGCGATTGTTCGCATATTTGTTTTTTGAAAAATCATTGTTTGTGTCTTATTGGCGCAGTTTGTGCACCGGTGACAACTCCCGAGTTGCTTTTTTGGATTTTGACGCTGTCTATCCCGTAACGCCGGAGCTCAAAAACTACTTGCTGAATTTTATCAGCCGACAGCAGAAACCGGTCCGTCCGGAAGAATACAAACTGCAAAGAGCCGTCATGGTTCTTCAGGATTTCTGTCCGGACATTAATATCTTTGCCGCTTGGAGCGATTATCTGAATTTGACGGATTTCTCGTCCCGCGTTCATTCTGACAATGACAACCTGCTGGAGCAGCTCAAATCCGGCGGCTTGGATTTGGGGCAGTACCGGCCGGTAGACCTTCCTTCGCCGGAGGAACTGGCTTATCTGCTGGAAACAAAAGATCTGAAGAAAGGCGCGCAATTTCGCAAATCCTCCGTTATATATTGGGGGCCGATGGCGGTTTTGTTTTATGTTCTGCTGAATTATTTTTAGCAAAATTTTCATTGTTATCTTGGCGCCGATGGTATATAAACATCGTTTATGTAACCTGAAATTTTTTTAATGCCATGATAAAAAAGACCAAAAGAACCAGAAAATACTTTGCGCCGCAAAATGAAGAAGGCACAACCCGCCGCTGTGACCATCCGGGCTGCAGCAAATGCGGAGAATACCGTGCGCCCAAAGACCGCAGCCTTAAGGAGTATTATTGGTTTTGTCTGGAGCATGTGCAGGAATACAATGCCAAATGGAACTATTATGACGGGGAAGCCGATGCCGGTTCCCAAAAGGAAGAAGCCGAGCGCAAACGCCGTTTCAGCTTCAAAAATTTCGGCTCCCGCGTCAAATATAACTTTGGTTACGATTTTGCGGAATTTCCGGACGGGATGTTTGGCGAAAAATCTTTTGCCGGCTACGATGAAGAAGAAATCTATCTGAGCGAAGAAGAACGCAAATATCTGAAAATATTAGAATTGAAAGCGCCGGAACTCAGTCTGACGACTTTGAAGAAGCAATATAAAAAACTGGTGAAAAAATATCATCCGGATCTCAATCGGGAAGACAAAGACGCTGAAGAAAAGTTCAAACAGCTGTCTGCGGCTTACAAGCATTTTATGAAAAGATTGTCATAGTTTTCGGGGGTTAAAAAACTTTTCCGTGTGAGAAACGCGGAGTATTTTTGCGGGAGTTCTCCTCATGCCGGAAAAAGCTTTCCGGTTTGGGGCAAATTATTTTTGAAGGTCGGACCAGCGGATGTTTTGCTTCATCTGTCTGGCAATCTCGGCTTCTTTCTTTTTGTCTTTGCCAATGGCCTTCTGCGGATTTTTTATTGTCTTTCCCTTAACGTCAACGCGGCCGGTTTTGTTCAAAATGAGTTTGGCCGTTTCCTGAGCAGAGCGCTTCTTTTCGCCGATATTGGCAACATCGTCGACTTTCATGCCTTCCAGAGATTTTTCTCCGGCAAACATCTTCACCTGCTTGGCGCCGTTCAGCAGCTTGAGGGCTTTCTCATCTTTGATCATGCGGCCTTTAAGCTTGAGCTTTTTTCTCAGGTCTTCATTAATCGCTTTGCTGGTAAAATCAGTATTGACGGTCAGTTCCTGAAAGTTTTGGGCCATAACCTTTTTATCAAGGCCTTTCATGCCGTTTTCCTTCATCAGCTGATTCGCCTGCAGCAAGGCATTGATTTTTCCTGTTTCCTGATTCAGACTCATCATGTTCTGCGTTTCCTGCCGGCGGATAATCTGCTTTTCTTCATCAGCCAGCGCTCCCATTAAGGAAGAACTTTCTTTGTTGTCGTCAAAAGAATGAAACATCTGAATATTGACGGAACTGTAATAACTGTCCTCGTCTTCATCATCTTCGTCATAGACGCTTTTGATTCTTTTTCTGATTTTGCTGATTCCGTTCGGAAGAGAGATATTTCCGGGAGTAAAACGCCGCAAACCGGAATTTTTGTCTTTTCGGCTTTCTGCAACAGCTTTGGCAACGTTGGTTTTAAGAGTAAGTTTTTCGTTGAAATCAAATCCTGTTTTTTTCCATTCTAAGTTGGAATTGGATGATTTGTCATTCATTCTGTTTTCCCCTTAAATTTTGTAGCTTTCACAAATTGCTCCCCGCTACAGTTATATAATTTGACACAAAAAATATTTTCTGTCAACTTATTCCGCTCTTTTACGAAAAATATTCAAAAAAAACTATAATTTTTGGTATGTAATCATAATAGAATCATCCGGAAGAGTTTTGGATAATACGGCAATATGTTCGCCGTCATCGCGGACAAGTTCTATTTTGGGCGTTGTGACGTCAATGATATGCTCTAAAATATCTTCTTTAAGCCGCTTCCAGTCCTCGGCCTGACTAAAGAAAGGCCGCTGCGACTCGATAAGCTCCGGAATCCCCGGTTTGCGTTTCAGGAGAGATTCCTCGACTTGCCATAATTTGATATAAGCTTCATTATAAAAATTTAAACGGCCGTCAGATGCAAAAATAACCACGGCGTCAAATAAATTGTTCAGGCTTTCTTTTTGCACCAGCTTCAAAAGGTTGTAAGCGCGGGTCGTTGCCAGATTGTCAGAAACGTCTTCATAGGCAAAAACCAATCCTCCGAGCGGATTCGGAGAACGGACGCGCCGCAGCGTCCTGCCGTCCGGCAAAAACAAATAATCGTTCAACGGCTCGATGATTGAAGAAAAAGCCTTTTGTTCCGAGTCTTTAAAGGCGCTGAGGTCAGTGACTTCCGGCAGGAGTTTTTTGTCATGCAGCATATCCAGAAACATGGTGTACGTCGGCTGTTGCTCCAGCCATTCCGGCGTCAGCTTCCAGAGGTCGCCGAATGCGCTGTTATAAGACGACAAAACAAATTTGTTGTCAAAAACCGCAAAAGCCTTGTCCAGAGCGCCGAGAATTTCGAGCTGTGTGCTTTGGTGGGTTTTCAAATCCCTCTTCAGGGTATCAAGCTCTGTCCGGTCAATCAGGGCGCCGGCCGTGCAAATCTGATTAAGGTCCTGCTCAAAATGAAAAGGCGTTTCATAAGCCTCCATACAAAGGCGCTCGCCGTCTTTGATGACGGTCACCAAATGGCTTTGCGGAACGTTTGTGCTGCGGGCATCCTGCGCCAGTGCCTTGGAAATGCTTTCTCCCGTCACGCTGTTGATTTCTATGCCCTCGCCCAAAACCTCGGCCTGATTGTTGACGTCAACAAAATTCATGTATTTTTTATTAATGATTTCCAGCCCCAGAGATTCATTCCTGAGCCAGACCGGATAAGGGATGTTGTTGATAAGGTCTTCATATTTTCCGAGCTTGCGCAAAATGGTGTTTTTGTCCTGCTCCAGCTTGGCAATCCGGTTAATTTCAAAACTGATGTCCCGAAACCAAATCATGTCGCAGTAGGTATTGCCGTCCAGTCCGTTGATTTTGGAGCCGGAAAGGCGCAGCCGTTTGGGAGAGTTCTTGAGCTCAAAGTCGTCTTCAAAAGAAACGCCGTCTTCTTTGAGCATTTCAACATATTTCACAATCTTTTTGGCATCGTCTTTATAAAAGTTTTTTAAGATATCTTCAAAAGACGCATTGGTTCCCTGCGGCATATTCATAATCACGGCCAGACGGCGGGAACAATGTTCCACAATGTTTTTGCGCGGATCATTGATTTTTTCGTCCGGATAAACAAAGGCAAAATAGCCGTCTTTGGAGGCATAAAGCGTTTCGGCATAACGCTCGCGGTCACGGTTCAAAAAGTAGTTGTGCTGCCGTGCTTTCAAAACCCGAATGCCCAAAACGCAAAGAGAAGCAGACATTGCCAGAAAAACCCCGCCCAGAACGTACCAGAATTCCGGTGCCGCATAAAACATGTCAATTAAAAGATTTTTATTCATTTTTTCACACAAAAGTCATTGTTTCTTTTGCGATTCTATAATATAAAATAACATTTGAGAAATGTAATTTTTAAGGAAGTGGAAAAAATGTATACTTTGGCTTTTGATACAACTGCGGCAGCTTGTTCCGTCATCCTGCTTCAGGACGGAAAAACGCTTTCGCGCTGGTCGCAGGCAATGGAGTTCGGACAAGCCGAGGTATTGATTCCGCAAATCAAAAATATTTTGGAGGCGCAAAAGCTTTCTTTTTCAGACTTGGGCTTGCTGGCGGTTTGTACCGGCCCCGGCTCATTTACCGGCGTCAGGGCAAGCATTTCCGCCGCCCGCGCTTTCGGACTGGCTTGTCCGGAACTTCAGGTTGCCGGCGTTTCGGCGTTTGATGCTTATCTGCCGGAACTTTCCTGTGATGAAATTGCCGAAAAGAACCTTGTGGTTATTGAAACCAAACGCGAAGATTTTTATTATCAGATTTTTGACAGCGGGCTCAAACGCCTGACTCCGCCGTCTGCCGGCACAAGGGAAGACATTTTGGCTCAGCTCAAAGGCGGCAGAAAAGTAACGATTATCGGTGACGGTACGGAACGCTTCCTGATGCAGCCGAGCGGCCTGAGTTTGCATAGTATTAAAATGTCAGAGGGAATAGACGTATATAATGTGGCAGCCTGCGCCTTGCAGCAGTATGATAACAAAAAAGTCGACTTCCCCAAGCCGGTTTATCTGCGTGCGCCGGATGTCTGCGTAAAATAAAAATCAGGCAAAACTGTACTGCGCCAGCTTTTTGTTGTTCAAAACGGCAATAATTGTATCCTGCAGCTTTTCTTTCTGCTTATCTTCAATCAGCCGGACAATCTCAATCTCCTGCCGGTCAAGGTTACGGTTGATGCCGATGGAATCATAATAGCCGCGGCTGTTGTTATAAAGTTTGGCGGCCTGCAGGCTGTCACCCTGTTTGTAATAATATTGCGATAACATTTTATTGGCATTGGCCGTCTGTCGCTCGTTAAGGTCATTGTCACTCAGGTTAAGAACATTGGTATAGGCCCAAATGGCCTTCGATTCGGCATCGCTCAGCTGATACATGTCGCCGGCTCTGCTCCAGGCATTAATGTTTTGCGGCGCCAGTTCAATCGCCAGCTCAAATGCGCCTGTTGCCAGATGAACGTCGGAAACCGCGGCAAGCGTTCCGAAAATCGTGGCATAATTTGAAGTAACGGCAAAAATCTCGTTTCTTTTTTCACCGTTCGACAAAGCCGCCGCCGCTTCAATATTGTTGTCCATCAATGTTTCTATCAGCGCCAGAGCATAAGACGTGTCGCCGTTTGCCAGATGATACAACGCTTCTTCAACTTTCGGAAGCTTGGTTTTAGAAACCAGTTTGTCAAATTTTTTATTAATGCAAAGGGCAATAAAGTCCTTTACCGCGTCAACCGTTTGCAAAATGTCGTCTTCTGAATTTTGGTTCATGTTGCGGTACATGATTGTCTGGGCGATTTTCAGGCCGTCAACATTGCGTCCGAGCATATCGACAATCAGCCCGAGAAGCTCCGAAAGCTGTTTTTTGCTTTGCTGATATTTAAGGTTTGAGCTGACGTCGGCTTTTTCAGCCATACTTTCCAAATTGGCCAGTTTGCCTTTTTTCCAGTCCAAATCCAGAACATTATCCTTTTTTTCCGCCGCGGCCTTAATCTCTTTGCGCTGTTTTTCCACAGCCTGTTTCTTTTCTTCTGCCATCTTTTTTTCAAGTTCGGCACGGATCAATTCTTCCACGGCTTTGCGGCTGCGCTCATCTTCTTCTCTTTCCGCCTCTTCTTCAAACAGGCGCTCGTCCGCAATGCTTTCGTCTTCGGCTGCCTGCTTTGCCGCTGTGATTTTTTCTTGTTTTCTTTTTTGTCGGGATTGGGCGGCAGCCTCGTTGGCGGCCAGTCCGAGATACTTTGCAATAACAATTGCCAGCCAGAACAGAAATAAAATTCCGCCGATGGCCATCATGACGACAGATAATAATTTTATGTTTGCGCTGTGAGAAAAATACTGGTTCAGCAAATCTTCAAAGCTGTTTAATTTAAGAGAGATAAAATGGGTTACATTGTCTAAAGAAAATGTATTTATTATCTGTTTTAGCATTTTTTATTTTACACCATTTACAAAATAAATTTTAGCTATTACTATCTGACACGTAATACATTATATTAATAACGACAAAAAAACAACAAAATAAGTTAAAATGGGATATTTTAGTCAAAAGAAAAAGCGCCGCCGCGAAAATATGTTTATTGCTGTTTCCTTGATAATCTTGGGAATAATCGCAGTATTAAACTCTTTTGACGGTATCGGAAATTTATCCTTTTTTATCAAAAATTATTTCTTTCAGCTTTATCTTTTTAACATTTTTATACTGTTTTTTGCACTTTATTGCCGCAGAGTCCTTTTTGCGATTCTGTCGCTGGTTTTGTTGCTGTTTGGTTATGCTTATATATCTTCCGCGTCCAATATTTTCATTAACACCAAAGTTGATGCCGCGGATAAAACTTTTCTCCTTGATTATTCCGAGCCGCAAAAGCACACAGCCGCCGGCGTATTAACGGAAATTCCCGATATGACGGCAGAAAGCTATGGCAAGGTCAAGCTCAGCCCGCGCTATTCGGCCCGTTATACGGCATACCGCTCGGAAAATTCCAGATTAACTCTGGTTCGGGTTGACTTTTCCGGAATGAAGATTTCCGAACAAAAAGGCGTTTTTGACAATCTGACCGAGTTTGTGTCGCTGCGTGACGAACCTCTGGTTATATACGGCAACTTCGGCACACCGGCTTGGTCGCCGTATTTTAAGGACTTTTTGCATAAAACCTCGTTGGAGATAAAAAACCGGATTATTTTAAGCAACCTGCACGGATTTTTCACATTGTTCAATGTGCCGGTTATTAATGTCGTCGCCTATAATAATATCGGAATTTCAGAAATTTCCGGTACTTCCGCAACAGAAAAACAGCCGGAAACAATCACCTTTGACATTCAATATCTGAGCAATCCTCAAAAATAAGAAACATAGCCCCTTGCTTGCCGAAGCTTCTTCCCTCCCTCAAAAATCCGCTTGCAAATTTTTCTTGTTACATTATGATAAACCTCGCAGTCCGGAGACAGACTGTGGTGTCTCAAAAACATCTTACTAGATTTAATTCCACTTTGGGTGGAGTGTGGTCAAATAAGTGCGCTTGCGTAACGAATACCCACGACTGTTCTAGTACAGTTTTTGAGCTCCATCCGCCTATTTTTTAGGCGGATTTTGTTTTAACAAAATAGTGGAGCTAAAAAAATAATGAAAAATATAAAATATCAATCCAGAGCGACAAATCCGCTGAAAGCGATACACCGGACGCTGGGTTTCGCCTTTTACTGCGAAAGGCGAAAAGATGAGATTACGTTAAAAAAAGTCAGCAAGAAATTAAAAGTCCCGACCGAATATATAGAGGATTTGGAATTGGGACGCGGCAGAATCAGGCCATGGCTGATAAAAGAAC
>CABUWG010000037.1 GCA_902495305.1 uncultured Pseudomonadota bacterium
AGGTTTATGTCGGGTCGACCGAATGCGGAAACAGCTGTTATGGATGTGAAAAGCATTATCATTCTTATTCCTGCCCGTCAGGATATCGATCTTCTAGCAGTTCTTGTTCTTACGGATATGAGACAGCTTCCAAATCTTGTTCCTGCGGAGATACTTCCGGAACCTGCTATAAATGCAAGGCTAAACCTGCTGAGCCGGCTCATGATCCTGATGATTGCAAACCAGGAACCGAGACCTCAAAAATTACAGCCTGCGCCGGATGGTGCGATACCCATTGGAACGGCAGCGAAACACAATATATTCGAAGCAGCAGAAAATATTATTGCACCACATACAGCGGTAACACTAAAGAAACCAAAGAAACATATTTTGACTGCAGCAGTACCGGATACAAAGACTACAATGCCTGCACTGCTGCTCGTACCGCTATGAGCAATCCATGCTGCTAAAATAGCAAAACAAAAAAGTCCGGTTTTAAAGCCGGACTTTTTCTTTGCCTATTCCTGTCAATAATAAACGGCACCAAGTTTTTAAGAACACCGGTATTTTCGACAAACACCGCATTTTTACATCCCGCCGTCTTTCAGGCAATAATCCTCTTTTTTCAAATCATACTTTTTATGAACTTCGCACTTTTCACAAATGCACCCGCGGTCTTCATGAATACAATGGCTGTGGTCAAACGCGCAATACATTCCCTCAAAATGCTCAATATCATCAATCGGCTCCAGCATTTTAATCAAATTCTCGGGCATATTCTTCATTTTACACACCGTTGTATAAGACGGACAATGCAGACACAAACACTCCCGCAGATTTTCACGGGTTTTCTCAACACGCATATTTTTTCTCCCAATCAGTTTTCAGATACTCAAAAAATATGCATCAACATCATTTTTCCAAGCTGAACTTATGACTACATCAATAACTTCGCACAAACTTTCCGTCTTCAATCGGCGGCAGCCAGCTGCTGATTCTTCCGACAATAAAAGACACCCTGTCCACTCTGGCCAGCGCAGGCCCTTTATGACAGGCCAAAATCATCGCATCGATATTTTCTTCTTCGCCGCGCATCAAAATCTCCACCGACCCGTCCGCCGCATTTCTGACCCAGCCGGATATCCCGCTGATCTCTTCGGCTTTGTGCACAGCCCACCATCGAAAACCAATCCCCTGCACCCGACCTTCAATTTTGATATAAACTTCCTTATTCATCAGTAAAGTCCTAAAAGGAGCCAAACGGCTCCTTTTGTTATTTTAAGAAATCCTCAATTTCATAAAGCTCTTTCTTGAGCTCGGCACGGCGCTTCTCGGCTTCTTTTTCCACACCCCAGCTTTCCGCCTGCCAAAGTTCATCCAAAAAAGCCGCATTAAAGGCCTCATCCGCCGAAAGGCGCTTTTTCACCAGCGCAATTGCCAGCAATACCGACTTCATGTTCAGAGCAGCCACATAAAAAGCAGCCAGCTCCTTGTCAGAAAAACTGTTCAGATAATCCTTCAGCTTTTCTCCCGAAGCCTTGTTCTCCGGAACATCTAACCCCTGGGTTTTCACAAACTCGACATTAATCTCATTGTTAGCCCATTGCAGTATCGGTCCCCAGATTTTTTCCTGCCGTTCAATCAGGTCTTTTTCATGCCCCCAGAACAACAGCAAATCCGTTTGCGAAAATACCACCAGCCGGTCAATCACCTCTTTGCGGCTTTTGCCGATCTCGGCCGCAGCCTTGTTCAAATAGTCACTCATCGTTCACCGGCTCCTATTTCTTTTTGCCGCTCAAAATGCCCAAGATATCTTTGGCTGCGCCTTTAATATCTTTAACGCTGTCATCAATGGCTTTTTGTGTGCCCTGATACAAATCCTGCGTTGCCTGAGAAGCCTTGGATGGTGCCGGAAAACGGCTTTGATACGGCGTACCGGCCAAAGCTGTATAACAAGGCGAACTGTCGGCATCCATAACCAGCTTAGACCCCAGATAAGCCGTACCGCCGGTTGCGGCAACACCAATCAAAGCCTGCACGGCCTGCGCGTCATCCAGAGCAATTTTCGGATCACTCAAAGTGCCTTTAACCTTAATGAAAGAAGACAAAGCCTGAACCAGATTGGTATCAACCACTTTTCCCGAGAACGGACGGATACCAAAATCAATCTTGTCATTCACCAGATTAATGCTGCCGTCGCTGACCAGATTCAACTGCTTGGCATTCAACGCAATACCTTTCGGAAAGACTGCTTTTCCGCCGCCGATATCAGCCCGTACCACTGCACAGGTCATGTCAATGTTCCGAACCTTGTCAGAAGACAAGTTCAGCGTGTTCAACAGCTGCGTAATAAAGTTTCCGGCCAGAAAGTCAAGTTTTCCGGTCTGAATAACGCTCTCTCCGGCAATTGCAATGACTTTGCCGTTCAGATTGTTAACCAGCTGGCGATAAGTCTTGCCCGAACCGGACAGGTTAATATCCAAGTCCAGATTCCCGCCCGAAACAATACCAAAACTCTTGGCATTTTTAACAACAAAATCCTGATGCAAATTCTGCAGTTTCATATTTTTGCTGGTCAGTTTGACGGCAATATTATCGTTAGACGCATTTGCACTCAGAGAAGCATCAATTTCCCCGCCGCCGAAATTCAGCGTCAAAGGCTGCACGTTCAACAAACCGTTCTGCAATTTTGCCGTCAGAGAAACATTGTCGGCCTGCATCGCCTGATCAATAATCAATTGGGCGACATTCAGCTTAACATCGGCATTCACGCTTTTCAACACGGCAAACGGAACAGCTTCGTCAGGCACCAAATCGCTGGCCTGCGCCGAAGCAATCAGCTCCGGCATCTGCCATGCCATGTTGCTGTTCTTGGAAAAATTCATCAAATTGATTTTATCGCTTTTCAAATCAGCCCAAATCATCGGCACTTTATTGGCGATATCGGCCTTAATCCGTCCGGTAATAACATTGTTCACCACATTCAGGCTGGAAATGTCCGCCATCACTTCCTTCAAATTGCCCGAAACCTTTGCAATCAGCGTTGTTTCCGGCGCACCGAAGTTCCCTGCCGGATTGTAAAGATTGACATTCATGCCGAAACCAAGATTTTTCAACACATTCTGCAATGCACCGTCAACTTTCAGATCAACGCCATAAGCCTGTACCGCGGCCTTAACCGGAAAATCGCCCTCGCCTTTCAACAAGGAATTAACAGAACCGGAACTCACTTCGCCGGCAATTTTCTGCTGATTATAGACAACGTCAAAAGTCATATTGATATTGCTGTCCATGCTTTCGGCATTCAGCGTAATCTTATTGACTGTCACATCCATATTCTGCTTGTTTTTCTGGTTGTTATACTTAACGACGGCATTTTCAATCACCACGTCTTTAGCGGCAAATCCGGCCAGCGCCGCGGCACCGGAATTCACCTTTTTGGTTTCTTTGTCAGCAGAAACCGGCTGAGTTTCAGCTACCGTTGCAGACTCTGCCGACGGTTTGTCCTTTGCCGGCAGCTCCAAAACCCAGTTTTGTTTTCCGTCCGCAGCTTCCGTCAGAAAAATTTCCGTATTCAGCAGAGCAACTTTATCAATAACAATTTGTTTTTTCAAAAGCGGCAAAACCGAAAGCTTAACCTCCAGCTCGCCGACTTTCACCATTTTCGGCTCCGCTGCCCAGGGAGCGTTAGCCATGGTAACGTCATTAAGAACCAACGTCGGAGATAAAGAAATCCCCAGCGACGCATTTCCGATTGTCACTTCCCGACCGGTTTCTTTCTTGGCAAGTTCGGTAACATAAGGCTTATATTTATTCAAATCAAAGGTTTTGATAAAAATAAAACCGCCGACCAATACAATAATTATCAGTGCGAGCACAATGCCCAGCAGTACTTTAAAAAACTTGACCATTATGTTACTCCTTGAAATTTATACCCAAATTGTTAAGACTTTCGCGAAAATGCTCCGGCAGCGGTGCCGAAACCACCATTTTTTTATTATATAGGCACGATAAATCAATTTTGTATGCATGTAAATGAAGTTTATCGCCGACACTGGACAACCGCACCCTTTCCGAGCCAAAATACTTGTCATCACCGGCAATCGGCGTTCCCAAATATTCCAAATGCGCCCTGATCTGGTGCGTCCTGCCGGTCAGCGGCCTTGCCTCAATCAATGCAAACTTGTCACCGACGGTATCCAAAACGTCATATTCCGTTACGGCCGGCTTGCCACCTTCCGCAACCATCACCTTTTCGCCAATCTTCTCCAACGGCGCTCTTATCTCGCCGCTCATTTGCAACGGGCACCCCCGCACCAGCGCCAGATACGTTTTTTGCAAGTCATGCCCGCGAAAAGCCCGCGTCAGCAAATCGGCATATTTGCGGTTGCGTGCCAAAACCAAAATTCCGCTGGTATTCTTGTCAATCCGGTGCACCAGCTTGGGCTTTTCCTCCTGCTCAAATTTCAGGGCGTCCAACAGCCCGTCAATATGAAAGCCTGTGTTTGTCCCGCCTTGCACCGCAATCCCCGACGGTTTGTTCAAAACCAGAATATTGTTGTCCTTATAAATAACCATACTCAAAACAAAATCGGCGTCTTTCTTGCTGATTCGGTTTTGTCTGGGCGCCTCGGCTTCATCCAGATGCAGCGGCGGAACGCGAATCTCCGCACCGGCAGCAAGCTTCAGCGAGGTTTCGGCCTTTTTGCCGTCTACTTTAATCTGTTTTGTCCGCAAAAGCTTTTGCAAATGCCCGAGACTGAGCTTGGGATAATATTTCATAAACCAGCGGTTCAGCCGCATGCCGTCATCGGCTTCTTTAACCTTTATCAATTCGACTGCCATAATCCTGCCTTAATCTTCCTTATGATTTTCCTGTTTTTTCTTCTGTTTTTCGCGCCGCAGATTGTCAAAATAATCTACCCGCTTCTTAATCTCGCGTTCAAAACCGCGCTCCACCGGATGATACAGCTTAACTCGCTTAACCCCTTCCGGAAAATAATTAGCGCCGGAAAAACCGTCTTCCGTATCGGGATCATACTCATATCCGTCACTGTAACCAAGCTGCTTCATCAGTTTTGTCGGCGCATTCAAAATATTTTTCGGCGGCATCAAAGAACCGGTTTTGCGCGCCAGATCTTTGGCCGCATACATCGCCTTGTACACGCCGACCGATTTCGGCGCCGTTGCCAGATAAGCCGTCAGCTGAAAAACCGCCAGATCCCCTTCCGGCGACCCCAGACGGTCATAAGTCTCCCAGCAGGCAATCGCCTGCGTTACCGCATTCGGATCAGCCAGAGAAACATCTTCCACCGCAAAACGGGTCAGCCGCCGCAAAATATATTTCGGATCCTCGCCGCCCTCAATCATCCGCGCCACCCAATACAGCGCCGCGTCCACGTCCGTTCCGCGCAATGACTTGTGAACGGCGGAAATCAGATTATAATGCCCGTCCCGCCCCTTGTCATAAATTGGCGCCCGCGACCGGATAATCTTGACAATGCTGTCTTTGTCAAAAATCTCCCCCGGCTGGGCATAAGCCCAAACGCTTTCCGCCAAATTCAAAATATAGCGCCCGTCACCGTCGGCAGTTTCTTTCATAAAACTGCGCGCCTCTTCGTCTACCGGCAGTTTTTTGCCCAACTCACGCTCCGCGCGCTGCAAAAGCTCTTCAAAATTATCTTCGTTCAGCCGGTTCAGCACAAACACCTGACACCGGGACAAAAGTGCGGCATTCAACTCAAAAGACGGATTCTCGGTCGTAGCGCCGACCAGAATAATTGTCCCGTCTTCCACATAAGGCAAAAAACCGTCCTGCTGCGATTTGTTAAACCTGTGAATTTCATCCACAAACAAAAGCGTGCCTTTTCCCTGATTCGCCCGCCGTTCCTGCGCATAAGTAAACACCCGCTTCAAATCGGCCACGCCGGAAAAAACGGCGGAAATCTGTTCAAAATAAAGATTGGTATGCTCGGCAATCAAACGGGCAATTGTCGTTTTGCCGCAGCCCGGAGGCCCCCAGAGAATAAAAGACGTAATCTTGCCCGACTTGATCATCCGCCCGAGCGGTGCATTATCGCCGACAATATGATCCTGCCCCACGACTTCCGTCAAAGCCTGCGGGCGCAGGCGGTCAGCCAGCGGACGCTTGATTTGTGCCGAAAAAAGCGTATCTTCCATTTCTCTCATCGATTCTTAAAATTAAAACTGCGCTTATCATAAACGAATATTTAGAAATTAACAGCACAATTTTCACCGTCCGAGGTCTTTTTTTGCATAATACTTTGCCTCGGCCGGCGGCAGCGGATTATGTTTTAGAAAAAGTGCCGCCAACCGCCTTTTCTCGGCATTAAACTGTAAATTTTTCCCTTGCTTGGCAATAAAACGATAAGCTTCTTCCGGATGTCGGAGCGTTTTAAGAATTAAAAAAAAGTCCGGCCAAAACCTTCTGGGAAACTGCTTTTTCAGAACCTCTGTTTCCCGGCTTTCCCGCCGCCATCTGGCATTGTCTTCTCCTTTGCCGGCGGAATAATCCCAAAACTCTCTTTTGCCATACATTGTAGCATTAACAGCTTTGGCCGTATAAGCATTAACCTTCAAAAAATCAACTTTGCCTTCGGTATCTAAAAACTTCTTGCGCCCTTCGGCCCCGAGCTTGTCCAAATGCCGGCACACGGCCGTAACCGCCGGATAACAATTATACCATGCCTTTTTCCCTCTTCCTGCACCGCCCGACAACCTGAAACAGGCTTTTTCCAGACTCCGGCGTTTAAAAAATTGAAATTCGCTTTCATCTCCGGCTTTCAGCATCGTTACCGTCATTGAAAAAGTTTCGGCATGAGCTTCCTTAAAATAACACAAATAACCGGCTGCTTCATCATATTTTTTTCTCAGCTCACCATCCGTCCCGAATTTCATCCCGCTGTTCTGAAACTGCCAGACCATCTGAAAATCTTTATTGGCATATTCGCATAAGTTCTTTTGCAAAGCATGGCCGCATTCATGATAAAACATCCACAATTCTTCTTCCGGCACTATTTCGTTTGTACCGACAAATACAACCGAAACGTTGTTTGTATGATTATCAGGATAAAATGCCCTGCACAAACCGCCAAAGGCATCTTTGCCCAGCCGGTGCATCTCACGCCCGTAATTTATTTTTCCGTCTTCTTCCCAACGAACATTAAGTTTACTCAGTATTTCTTCCGTTTCGGCCCCAAAGACCTTCTCCGCCGCAGCCAGCAGTTTTTCATCCTGAAAAGCCCGGACTTTCCGTCCGGAATTTGCAATGTCAACATATTCCCGCATTTCCAGCAAAAAAGTCCTGTGCCCGTTTTGATTCATCAGCTTTTCCAGCCGTTCGGCATCATCACCGATAAATTCGCGGACTTTGGGCAGATACTGCGGTTCATAAGCCAGCGGCCGCATTCCGCTTTTGATATAGTTTTCAATGTCTTTCAAAATATCCGCATCAGAATAACCTGTTATCATCAGTCACGTCCTCCGCGCAAACTTCCCCTGTGCAGGCTTCTGACTTTCTGCTTGACCTTTTTCCACAAATTTTCCGGCTTCAAAGCCTGTTCCGTCCTCTTAAGCATTTCATAATACCGCCCCCGCCGGTTATGCCGGAAATACAACTGCCGGAAAGCCCTGATATCTTCGTCGCAAAACAAATACTCCTCTTGAAAGACCGCAGCTTTCTCTTGTTCTGAACGGGCTTTTTGCAAACCGATATAAATATTTTCCAGCTCCGACGTCCGGTCAAACTTGCGGTTTGCCCGCGCTTCCATACAATCTTTATACCATCTTGCCTGCTCCGGCTTAAACCTGTATAAACCCTTGTTTTGCTCCCGAAAGACAAAATAGTTCTCAAACTCCAGCCGCAAATAAGCATATTTGTCAACCATCCTCTGAGCCAGCCGGGCCGTCTTGATCATGTCAATTCCGCCGCCCGCCCTTTCCAACATGCGCCGGTCAAGCTTTCTTAAGGCCGGTACAAGCTGCTTGACCACGGCATAAGAATTATACAAAACATCATATCCGCCGCCGAACTCGGCACTGTTCATTGCCTTCTTCATCACAAATTCTTCTGCCTGACGCCGCTCTTACTCTGTTTTGGCGCGCAAAACCATCATTGCCGAAGCAAAGACTTCCGCATGAACCTCACACTTATATTGCAAATAATCATCCTGCCCTTTCCAAGACTTCATCCCCAGCAGGTTTTGCAGATTATGTCCGGCCTCATGATAAAAATTCATAACCGAAGAAGCCGGAGATTTTGCCGCATAATAGAACAAAGCCGAAGCGCCGTGAAAACTCCCCACATAACAGCCGCAAATTTCCTTGCCCAGCATCTCCATATTTTGAACATACAGGCCGCGGCCGCGCGTTCTTTTGTCTGCCGGCAGCAAAACGCCGGCTTCGCGCAAATAAGCCAGACTGCGCAGCCCCCAGACCTTAAAAGCCTCCCGCATCAGGTTTGAATTATAATAACGCCGGTTAAGGCCGGAATAACGGCGGGAAACAATCTTATCATAATCCACGCACAAAAAAGGCCGTTTATAAGCTTTGTTTATTTTCTTCAGCTCGGCAATATCATCAGCCAGCAGCTTTTCAACCTTATCGGCAAAAGCGGCACGCCGGCAAAACGGATAACACCCGCTCCGGATATATTCGGCAATCTCCTGCCTCAACTCGGCTTCACTGTAATGATACATAAAAAAAACTCCCTTGTATTTACTTTACTACAAGGGAAACAGGCTGTCAATATTTGTCCAAAAACTAAGACCTGTGGTTACCCATTGAAGACTTGATTCGCCCCAACGTTGCCGCATCAAATTCTTTGCCGTGAATATGAACCTTCTTCTTCTCTTTAACTTCCCGTTTTTGAACCGGTATCTCCGTCTCGGCCGTTTTTTCTTCCCTGACCGGCTCGGGCACATAATCGCGTTTTTTTTCTTTTTGCTGCTTCATCTGTTCAAGAGCCTCGCGTTTTCTGGCCTCAATAACCTCGCGCAGTTCGGCATTGTGTGATTTCTCTTTCTCGGCTTTTTCTTTCTGAATTTCCGATATAATCTCCGCATCAGTCGGCTCCGGCGCCTGTCCGTAGCCCATTTTTTTCATGAGCTTCTGCCCCATCTTCATCATATCGGAAATTTTTGTTCCTTTCATCTTTGTCGTGTCAATCACGCCAAATTCTTTGCGGTTATTAAAGAAATCTTCAAAATCCACATTCCAGCCTTTTTTCTTGGCCTTGTTTTTCGGCGCCAACAGCATTTTCATTTCTGCCGGTGTCGGTGCACGTCCCAGCGCCTGAGCAATTTGTTCCGGCGTAATAATACACTGGCTCAGATCAAGCCCCCACAAATCCACGCCGGTCAAATCACATCCGGTAAAATCCACGCCCCGCAAATCAACTTTGCTCAAATCAATGCGCGACAAATCCAACAGCGTCAGATTCAATAATGTCAGTTTCAGCTTATGCGGATAATACTTGGCCAAAAACTCAATCAGCGCCTGAAAATCTTCCAACGCCCAGTCATCAATTTTAATATCAAGCAGAATGGCGTCTTCAATATCAATATCTTCAAACTTAATGCCGGAAAGGTTTGCGCCGGTAAAATTGGTGTTCTTCAAAACGGCACCGGACAACACGGCTCCGGTCAAATCGGCTCCCGATAAGTTGGCGCCGCTCAGATTAGAACCCGAAAAGTCCACGCCCCGCAAATTAGAACCGGACAAATCCGTTCCGCTCAAATCCGCACAAGAAAAATTGGCATTTTCCAAATTCTCGCCGGCAAAATTTCCGTCTTCCAGTTTTTTGCCGGAAAATTCGATCTTGGAAAGCGGCTTGTACAAACGCTCTTCCGCTCTTTTGGCTCCCGGATTGGGCTTTGTGGCCGATACCGCGCTCCACTCAAAAGTCATGTCGCTTTCGTTGTCCGCTGCACTGGCTGAACGCTCATACGCAATCTTTGAGCTTTGAATCTTCTGCTTCAAAACTTCCAAATCTTTTTTATCTGTTTCCTGATCATCAGTCATCATTCAGCCTGCATTGTTCCGCCAAAGCACTTAAAACTATCATAGACCGTGTTTCAATCTTTTGCAAGTTTTAATCTACCGCAAAATACAGCCCCGCCCGGCCTGACGCAGTTTATTGCAAATTCCGACCATGCCGCCGTTCTCGGAACGCACAATCAGCCGGTGAACTTCTCTGCCGTCGACAGACACGGTTTCAACCTGTCCCTGCAATTTGGCCAGTTCCGGATAAGCCAGCTGCAAATTCTTCCATGCTTTCTCGGCATTGTCACATTCCGAAAAAGCGCCCAGCTGCATAATCTTGCGTCCGTTCGCATCCGCACCGTACAAAGCTGCCGGAGCAGTCGCGGCTTTCAAGGCTGCCGGACGGCTGACGGCCTTTTTGGGCGGCAGAACCACTTTTTCATTTTCCACAACGTCTTCCAGCCAGTTTTCGTTCTTGCTCCATTCCGTATCCGGCTTAGGCTGCTTTTTCTCTGCTTTGGGAGAGTTAGCCAGCATCTGCACCAAATCCTGATTAAATGCCGCCTTCAGGGCAATCACAATGTGACGGATGTCTTTTTTCATCAGCTTTTGATTAAAGGGCGAAAATCCGGCATAAAAGTATAATGTCCTGAGCGCAACGGCTCTTTCCGCCAAAACCTGGCTTTCTTTGCTTTCGGCCTCCATCAGTTTCAGCTTCAGGTTCAACACCTCCAGTTTTTCGTCCGGAGTCAGATTATAATTCCGCTCCTGCTCCCTGATTTCCTGCTTCAGATTCTTAACCTTTTCAGCCACAATTTCATAATCTCCGGAAGCCGACTTCACCATATTATAAGCAATCTCGTTCTGAACAAAAATCGCAATCCCGAGTTCATCCAGAACTTTGCGGCGAACAAAATCTTTTTCCTGCACTTTCTGACTGTCGACCCGTGCATAGCCAAGCGCCGCGCTCACCAAATTCTCGGCCGTATTTTTCGCCCGCTCAACCAGACTGTTAATATAAATGGGATCTTTGGCCTCATACCCGTTGACCTGCAAACGCTCAACCTGCGGATAAGCCTTAAAGATATTGGCTCGAACAATTTCAAACGTCACCGGCGCATTATCCAGACGAAACTCTTCCCGATTCCCCGCTGCCGATTTCTGAAAAACATCCAGCACATAATTGCGGTCAAAATCTTCCAGTTCGTAAAAACGGCGGCCTTCCAGCTCAAGCTTTTTACCGTCAAACTTAACCAGCTTTTCATAGTCATCAACATTCTGCTGCAACTGCTTTTTAAAGTTCACAAGCTCATAAACAGCCACGTCCAGACCTTTTTTATACTCTTTTTCTTCCTCGCTCAAGCTGCCTTTTTTCTCCAGTTTGGCATTCAGATTCGCCAGATTCTTCTGCTGTTTTTTCAACAGGCGGTCAATCTCGGCAATTTTTTTGACGGAGAACAAGGCGTTTTGGTGAGAGCGGATGGCAGCCAGCGCCAGATACTGTGACGCTCTGGCATAAACGGTCTCGTTTCTGGCAGCATCGCTTTCTTCCAGATTCGCCACTGCAAACAACACCGAAAAGTCCAAAAGACGAATAGAATTATACAAAGGATTCTCCTCGCCGCTCACCGCACCGTTCACACTGTTCAACAACTCACGCGCCGTCAGTTTGCTCGGATTCCCCAGCTTTTTCCGCATATTCTGGGAGGTAACGTCAACATTGTATTTCACCGCCCGCGCCATGGAAGAATACACGTCCAGCCGGCCGTTAACCTTTTCCGGTTCCATGGCAAAAGGCATTTCCTCCACCTCGATTTTTTCGGTACCCCACTTGGGTTCGTCACTGGCACAACCGGCCAAAAGCAAAGAAAACACAGCCGGAATAAAGAGATAGAAACGAGAAATTTTCATGAGCGCGGACATCCTTTAATAACGATTGTAACAATATGTAACAAGAATTTAAAAGCTTTTTATCAAATTTATTGGTATATGTAAACTAAAATTAATCCAAAAACAAATATAGAGGCAAATTTTATGACTGATAAAATTAGAGTGGCAGTAATTGGCGCTGGCATGATGGGCAAGAACCATATCAAGACTTATAAGACCCTGAACAATGTTGAACTCGTCGGCGTTTATGACATTTTTCCCGACGCCGCCAAAGCCGCGGCAGAAACTTTCGGCATCAGGGCTTTTTCTTCCATGGAAGAAGTCGCGGCCAATGTTGACGCCGTTAGCGTTGTAACCACTTCCGTCACCCATGCCGATGTCGGCGAATTCTTCTTAACACGCAAAATCCACTGCATGATGGAAAAACCGCTGGCCACCACGGAAGAAGAATGCAACCGTCTGATTAAGGCGGCCAAAGACAATAACGTCACGCTGCTCGTCGGCCATATTGAACAGTTCAATCCGGCGGTTGAACAAATGCACCGCCTGCTTTCCGACACGTCTAAGATTCGCTCGCTGACGGCACAACGCATGTCTGCCGCTTCCGGCCGTATCACTGACGTTGACGTTGCCATGGATCTGATGATTCACGATGCCGAGATTATTCTCTCTCTGGTTCAGTCACCGGTCAAAAACATCAATGCCGTATCGGTTAAAACGCCTGACCATGCTTCCGGCAAAGACTACATCACCGCATTGCTTGAATTTGAAAACGGCGTCACGGCCAACATAACGGCCAGCCGCATCACTCAGGCCCGCGTCAGAACCATGACCGTGACAACCGATACCAACTACATTGACATGGACTTCATCAATCAGAGCATTAACGTTCACACTCAGGGACGCATGCCCTATGTCAATCAGGAAGAAATTCCGGAATGGATGCATTATGGCTTGAAAGGCAGCGTCGAGCAGTTGTTTATTCCGACCAACCAGCCGCTTCAGGCAGAATTAAACCACTTCGTCAACTGCATCAACGGCAAAGAAACCCCGCGCATTACCGGAGAAAACGCTCTGGCAGCCTTGCGCGTCATCTGGGGAGTTCAGCAAAAACTCGGTTTTTTTATGCAGGATAACAACGAAGCCCTGAAAGTCGCCGCCGAATAATGCGTTATAAAATCACCGTAGAATATGACGGCACAAATTTACTGGGCTGGCAAAGACAATTGGACGGTCCGAGCGTACAAGAGCATTTGGAAAATGCTCTTTTCGCTTTTACCGGCACCAAAACCGAAGTCGCCGGCGCCGGCAGAACCGATGCCGGAGTCCACGCCCTCAAACAGGTCGCCCATTTTGATGTTGAAAAAGACTGGGATACTTTTCGCATGCGCGAGGCTTATAACGCTCACCTGCGTTTAAGAGAAGCCCCGGTTTCCGTGCTGGAAGTTGAGAAAGTCTCCTCTGATTTTCACGCCCGCTTTTCTGCCAAAGGCCGCGGCTACATCTATCGTATCTTAAACCGCAAAGCCCCGCCGGCCATTGAAAAAAACCGCGTTTGGTGGGTTCCTGTTCCGTTGGATACGGAAAAAATGCGGCAAGGCGCGCAATACCTGCTCGGCAGGCATGACTTTACTTCTTTCCGCGCCGCCGCCTGTCAGGCCAAATCTCCGGTAAAAACCCTTGACCGGCTGGATATTGAACAACACGGCGAAGAAATCATCTTCATCGTTGAAGCCCGCTCTTTTTTGCACCATCAGGTCAGAAATATGGTCGGCACCTTGCGCGAAGTCGGTGACGGCAGCCGGCAGCCGGAAGATATTAAAACAATTCTGGAAGCCTGCGACAGGCGCATGGCCGGCCCCAACGCTCCGGCCTGCGGGTTATACTTAAATCGCGTGGAATATTAGCGCCTTATCCACAGTCCATATGAAACCATATTGACATTAGTGACACCGACATGTATTATTTTTCATATGGCGGATATGTGTATCCGTCATATAGTCAGACTGAACGATCTTTCGTTTGGTCTTTTTTTGTTTTAAACTTCAGGGAGCCTCAGCTCCCTTTTTCATTATCATAAGGAAATTGTCAAATGAAAGAACATGAACAATATTTGCTGGACGTCATGCAGGGAAGACGCCCGTTCAAAAATGTAGAACCCAAACCAGGAGAAGGAAAATACTACTACCTTGACCCCAACCAGAAATACGACTGGTTCACGCCATCTCGTCCTGATCAAAGGACCTATGTTCCCTCCGAGGATTCCCCCAATCCTTATACACAACCCCGACAGCCGGCGGCTCAACAGTTTCAACAACCGTTTCAGCCCCAACAGTCATTCCACCCACAACAGCCGCAGATTCAGGGATATGCTTCACTTTCCGGCTCAATCCCCAACGCCGCTGCTCGCATGCATTCTTCGGCTTTGGATAACAAAAAATATGCTGAACACAATCTAAAAAAACCCAGTGCCGAAATGGCTAAAATGAAACCTTTTTTAAGAGATGCAGAAGAACCGAAAGAACATCCATACCGTGATATTTATGGGTACACCACTTTTTGCGATGGACACATGGAACCTAAACCGGAAAAAAACATGACTGAATATCCTTGGTTGGATAAAACCACGAATATGTTGGCCAGTGATGAAAAAATCAACGCCGACACTGCTTACCTCACCACTCTACCTTATGGAAGAGGAAAAACCGCCTCATTTTATAAAGACAAAACCAATTTAAGACTATCTCCGGAATACTGTGAAAAATTGCTCGACCACGATTTAGCTGTTCGGGAAGAAGAATTAAGCAGAGGTTTTCCGAACTATAACCGCATGAGCCCAGACATACAACGTGCCTTAATGGAAGTACATTATCAATCTAATGCTTTTAACAAACAAAGGCCTCAAATCAGAAAATTGCATAACGCAGCAAGGCAATCCGATAAAGAAAAATTCTGCAACGCATTAATGCGGGATGATTCCAAACGCCCTGACCTCAAACAAAGAAACGAATGGGTATATGAGCAATGTCAAAAAGGATATTTTATAAAATAAACTAATGACAAATTTATTATGCTTGTATATTATTATGCTAAATTATTAAAAATAGTGAGAATATCCATGAAAAAATTACTTTACCTTTTTGTTATTTTACTAAATTTGTTTCCGATAAAATCACATGCCCAAGTTGATGGAGAAGATCTTCCTCTGAATCCGCCAACTCTCCGCATCTCTACTACTGAAGAATTCGCTGACTATAGATTCTACTACACCTTAAATCCTTTGTGTCGTAATTGCTGGCGACTGATTATTACACCCAATCTAATTATCCAAGATAATTTCTTTGGTACAGTAGAACTACAAAATTGTAAATTGCTAAAAAACCAAAAAAATTTCATCAAATATAAATGCACAAATATTTATACACCCGGAATAACAGACATATTTGAATTCAAAATTGAAAGATGGGATCCCACTTTCAAGGCCTATGTTGTAACACGAAATGATTTCGAAATAGATGGTCGCCATGTAAGTAGACAAACTTACCTCATTGACAGTCCCAAACAAGAGAAAGACTGATCATGAAAAACTTTTACAGCATACTTTTCCTTTGTTTATTTCTTTATCCGGTTAACGCAAGAAGTTCAACTTCTTCATTGCCTGAAAAAAAAGACGCTCCCTGCCCCCAATTCTGCCACCTCATGACCGATGAAGAATTTGTCGATTGGCGCTTTTATGAAACTTTACAGGTTTTTGGAAAAACAAGTTGGCGAACTTTACTTTCACCCATTTTGATAATCCAAGACAATCATTTGGGAACTATTATCCTTCAGGAATGCAAGTTATTAGAAAACAAAAAAAATTTCATCAAATATGAATGTTATGACAACTTTGCCTTAGAAGGAAAAAGCATGACTGAATATGAAATCATGGAATGGGATCCCCTTTTTCAAGGATATTTTGTTCAGCAACGTAATTTTGATATAAAAGGCGAATCTCAAAGTGCTCAGCACTACTTAATTAAAATTCCCAAACAAGAGAAAGATTAACCATGAAAAACAAATTTTTACAAATTCTAACGCTATGTGGTTTATATTTTCTGGCTTCCTCTTTTTTCACTTTGATTTTGCCGCAGTTTCGCACAATTTTTGCGGTATTATTCTTAATTTTTTTACCCTTAACATTTATAGTCATATGCTTAAAGCCCTCCGCCGGCCTTCAAAATTTTATACAAAGATCCCCCAAAACATCCAGTCTGTTAGCCATATTAGGCGGTTACTTGCTAGCCGTCTTCTTCCTGCACACCCCTCTGGCTTTAAATGACAAGCTTGCAAACACCCCTAATATGGAATTCACAATAACAATAATCGACATTTTGCTTTTGATTGGTTTGGTCATATTATTCATCATAACATTATTCAAAAAAACAAAAGACAATTAACCATGAAAAACTTTTACAGCATACTTTTCCTTTGTTTATTTCTTTATCCGGTTAACACAAGAAGTTCAACTTCTTCATTGCCTGAAAAAAAAGATGTTCCCTGTCCGCAATTCTGCCACCTCATGACCGATGAAAAATTTGTGGATTGGCGCTTTTATGAAACAATATACCCTATATGCACTAACTGTTGGCGCATTTTGCTTTCCCCCATCTTAATAATTCAGGACAATCTCCATGGCACAGTGACCATTCAGGAGTGTAAATTACTGGAAAACAAAAAGAATTTCATTAAATATGAATGCTATAACAATTATGCTTTTGAGAAAAAAAGTATCATCGAATATGAAATCATGGAATGGGATCCTCTATATCAGGGATATAAAGTTCAAGAACGGAATTTCAATATAAAAGAAGAATCTCAACGTTCCGGTTACTATGTAATCAAAATGCCCAAACAAGAGAAAGATTAACCATGAAAAACTTTTGCAGCATACTTTTCCTTTGTTTATTTCTTTATCCGGTTAACGCAAGAAGTTCAACTTCTTCCTTACCTGAAAAAAAAGATGTTCCCTGCCCGCAATTCTGCCACCTCATAACCGATGAAGAATTAGTCAAAGACAAAATTAACCAGAACACCAATTTGACTTTGTTGCCCGTTTTGCCTGACAATCAGTTTCTGTCACTGTAGCATCACCCGAGAACGGACCGTCAACGTGATAATAATTCGTATAAATATATTTCTCATATCCTCCATAGGTTGTACAAGAATATTCGTCTCCGCACCAGATATACTTTGTTGCATCATAAGTACAGCTTCCTTCACAATCACACCACCCTGTTTTGGAAACCGTACCTGATTTATGGTTTCCGGTTTTGCAATCATCAGGATCATGAGCCGGCTCAGCGGGTTTAGCCTTGCATTTATAGCAGGTTCCGGAAGTTGCACCACAGGAACAAGATTTGGAAGCTGTCTCATATCCGTAAGAACAAGAACTGCTAGAAGATCGATATC
>CABUWG010000038.1 GCA_902495305.1 uncultured Pseudomonadota bacterium
ATCCTTTGTTTTTGCAATATTGCTCCTCGGTACATTTGGTATAACTCTCGTCACGGGAGCATGTTTGGGAATAATCCGGTGCCGTACCGTCCGGACAGTCAAAATGATAGCCGCGGTCTTCACACCATTCACAGTCAATACATTCTGCCAATACCGGCTCCAAGGCACAGTCGGGCAGGAAGCAAACGCCGGCCTGAGCCGGAGAAACGGCCAGAAAGGAGGAGGGAAGAAAAGCCAATAAAGCTGCGGTACAAACCGCATTTCTAAGTTTCATGTGTAGCATTATGTTAATACTTTTCATTAGCCCGTCTCCCCATAATAAAAATTCTTTTTTCAGAGCACATACTCCACCACACACCCCGTCATAGCATCGCGGTCCTCAGGGCACATTGCCGACAACCCGCCGCGCGCCTGCCGTGCAGGTCATTGCCGGACTTGATCCGGCAATCCATCTCATGACAAGCACAGTGCTTTTATCTTTATGGATTCTCGGGTCAAGCCCGAGAATGACAAATCTTTCAAAGCACTTTTTCTCTCACACACCCCGTCATAGCATCGCGGTCCTCAGGGCAGTGAGCAGACAGTTGATGGCTG
This sequence comes from uncultured Pseudomonadota bacterium, assembly GCA_902495305.1. Classification (GTDB taxonomy): domain Bacteria; phylum Pseudomonadota; class Alphaproteobacteria; order RF32; family CAG-239; genus MGBC133411. The sequence goes on from CABUWG010000038.1 coordinate 595, forward strand.
TCGGCCTCCCGACCTCCGGCTCCCGAGCCGATGAAAAAAAGGGAGTCGGAGAGAAACACTTGGGAGGAGTGTTATCAAGCATTACTGTAACACAAAATAAGCGCAATGTCAATAGATGCTAAGAAGTTAGAGGGGTATTTTGTATAATTTTAGTAAAATCAAAGGGATGAGATATAATATTTTATATTCATTTTTGCTGAAATAAAGTGATTTTGAACTCGTTTTTGTGATTTAATTGAACAAATACAAACGGTTGGAAGAAAATTATATAAGCGTTTCTTAATATATACAAAAACCCCGCACTTAAAAAAGTACGGGGTTTGTTAAGCAGAAAGATTTTATGCGACGGGTTTGATATGCCAGATGTTGTTGGCATAATCCATAACCGCGCGGTCACTGGAGAACCTGCCGATACGGGCCACGTTAAGAATGGCTTTTTTCGCCCAGGCCTCTTTGTTCTGAAAATCTTTTTCCATTTGATGGATAGATTTTGCAAAATCTTCAAGATCAGCCAAAACAAAGTAATAATCGCGATTCATCAGTTCTTCATAAATAACCTTAAACAGCAGGACATAATCTTTTTCGCAGAACATGTTAGAGTTCAAGGCGTTCATAATCCGCTTGATATAGGGCGATTTTTCGGCATAATCCGCCGGATTGTAAGAATTGTTCTGGCGCATTTCCTGAATCTGTTCTTCCTTTAGGCCGAAGAGATAGAAATTGTCTTCTCCGACGGCTTCGCGGATTTCGATATTGGCGCCGTCATAAGTGCCGACGGTCAGGGCGCCGTTCAAAGCAAATTTCATATTGCCGGTGCCGCTGGCTTCAAAACCGGCGGTAGAGGACTGAACGCTGACATTGGCAGCGGGAATCAGAACCTCGGCAAGAGAAACTTTATAGTCCGGCATAAAGACGACCTTGATCATATCATTAACCCGCGGGTCATTATTGACCACATCGGCCACATTGTTAATGAGCTTGATAATGAGCTTGGCAAAATTATAAGACGGCGCAGCCTTTCCGGCAAAGATATAAGTCTTTTTGACGGTTGGGTGGAAGTTGTCTTTAATGATAGCCAGATAGTCGCCGATGACTTGCAGAATGGTCATCAACTGGCGTTTGTATTCGTGAATGCGTTTGGCATGAACAATAAACATGCTGTTCGGGTCGACAATCACGCCGCAGGTTTTGAAGATAATCTTGGCCAGTTTTTCTTTGTTTGCCATTTTTACATTAATAAATTCCTGCACAAACTTCTTGTCTTTTACAAAATCCTGAACCCCTTCGAGCAGGTCAAGATTGGTAATCCAATCTTCGCCGATTTTTGAGCTGATTAAGTCAGCCAAAGCCGTGTTGGCATGCAACAGCCAGCGGCGCGGCGTGATGCCGTTGGTTACGTTGCCGAACTTCTCCGGCCAGAGTTCGTAAAATTCCGGCACCAGCTTGGTCTTAACCAGCTCGGAGTGCAGCTTGGCCACGCCGTTGACCGAGAAAGAACCGACAATGGACAAGTTGGCCATACGGATAATCTGATTGTCGCCGTCGCCGGAAACAATAGAAACGCGGCCGAGCTTATACGGATCGTCACCGAATTTTTCGCGGGCAAAATTCATAAAGCGGCGGTTGATTTCATAAATAATCTGCAAATGCCGCGGCAACAAACGCTTAAAGTAGCGTGCCGGCCAGGTTTCCAGAGCCTCCGGCAGCAGAGTGTGATTGGTATAGGCAAAAATCTTAGTCACGATATTCCATGCATCGTCCCATTCCTGTCCGTGAACGTCCACCAGCAGCCGCATCAGTTCGGCAATAGCCAGAGCCGGATGCGTATCGTTCAGTTGAACGCAAACCTGATCGGGCATTTGCTTAAAGTCATTACTCTTTTCCAAAAAGCGGCGGACAATATCCTGCATGGCACAGGATACAAAGAAATATTGTTGTTTAAGGCGCAGTTCCTTGCCGGATTCGACGGCATCGGACGGATAAAGCACTTTAGAAATCGTTTCTGTCTCGATTTTTTCTTTCACGGCTTCAATATAGCCGCCTTCATTAAAGATATTAATATCGAGTTCGTCGTCGGTCTTGGCTGAAAAAAGACGCAGGTAATTGACTGATTTTCCGTTATACCCGACAATCGGAAAGTCATAAGGCACGCCGTAAAGGGTATTGGTATTCATCCAAATATAGTTTTCTTTTCCTGAAGGGTCGCGGAAAGTCTCAACCTCGCCGTAAAGCGGAATTTTGACGGTTCTGTCCGGACGGGCAAACTGCCAGGGAGAAAATTCTGCCGCCCAGCTGTCTGCCTGTTCAATCTGATAACCGTTCTCAAATTTTTGTTTGAACAAGCCGAAGTTATAGTCAATACCATAGCCAAACCCCGGAATGCCGAGCGAAGCCATGGAGTCAAGATAGCAGGCTGCCAGCCGGCCGAGACCGCCGTTTCCGAGTGCCGGATCATATTCCGTGTCAAAAATTTCTGCCATTGAAATCTCGGGAAAACCGTCAATCTTAATATTTTTCATAATATTAAAAAGGCCGAGATTGTGCAGATTGTTTTCTAAAGAACGGCCGATGAGGTATTCGACGGAGAGATAATAAATCCTTTTGGAATTTGCCTTGTTATAACGGGCAATGGTTTCATACATCTTGTCCATGGCAAATTCGCGCACGGCCAGAGAAATCGCCAGTAAAGCTTCTTCTTTGTTGATTTCGCAGGTCCGTTTGCCGATAAAATACTTAATATAATGTTCAATCGAAAGCTTCAGCCGCGCTTTATCGATTTCATTAATGATTGTCGTATCTTTTTTGCTCAAAATCTCTCTCCTCTGGGTCATTGATAACATTTCCTACCCATAACAATATTTGCAATTGTTTGAAATATGGTTAATGAAAGATATAATCATAAAATTATACATCCACAATAGTACACATTTAATCATTTCGTCGTGAAAATAAAGTTGCAAAATATTGTTTTTTGAATATAATCCCGCTAAGAATATAGATGTATAAGAGGTAAAATTCATGAAAAAGACTTTTTTGTGCAGCCTTCTGATGGCGGCTGCAATTCCGGGCGTTGCTTGCGCTCAGGATATTTTTGAGGCCTTGAGCGATGCTTATCGCAGCAACCCGACATTGCAGGCACAGCGGGCATATCTCCGTTCCATAGATGAAAACGTTGCAATTGCAAAATCCGGCTACCGTCCGAACATTTATCTTCAGGGCAGTTATGCTGATGCCGATGTCGACAGCAACCAGCCGGGAGATGCCAGCCGTACCAAACAGAAAGTGATTGCGGCCAAAGTTTCGCAGCCGTTGTTCAGCGGTCTTCAAACCGTCAACTCGGTCAAGTCGGCTGATAAAATCGTGCGTTCCCAGCAAGACAACCTTTTTAACGTTGAGCAAACGGTGTTCCTTGATGCCTCGACCGCTTATCTTGACGTCTTGCGCGATACGGCTATTGTAGATTTGCAAAAAAACAATGAAAAACTTCTGAAAAAACGCCTTGATGAAACAATCCAGCGTTTTAACGTCGGCGAAGTCACCCGTACGGACGTTTCTCAAGCGCGTGCCCGTCATTCGCAGGCCAAGGCCGATCGCATCAGCTCGGAAGGAACGCTGCAGGCTTCCCGTGCTAATTATGCCCGTATTATCGGTGTCCGCCCCGAGGATTTGAAGGCGCCGGAAAGTCTGGACAAGTTTTTGCCGGCAAGTTTTGAAGAAGCCTTGGAATATGCCAAAGTCCACAACTATTCGATTTTGCAGGCCAAAAATTATCTGGAAGCAAAAGAATATGACGTCAAAACCCAAACCGGCGCTTTGCTGCCGAGCATTACTTTGGACGGCGAAGCCTCCAAAACCAGAGGCGATATTGACATCTTGCCCAATGACAGCGAGGTTGATAATCTGGAATGGAGCGTCAATATGACCGTTCCGTTGTACAGTTCCGGCGAAACCCGTGCCAAAATCCGCCAGAGCAAATATCAAAAATGGCAGGCGCGCGAGCAGGTTGCCGAGGCTGAACGCAGCGTAACGGAAAGCGTCACCAGTGCTTGGGAATATATGCTGGCCAACAAAGCCATGTTGTCGTCAATCAAAGACCAGATTAAAGCCAACGAGATTGCCTTGGACGGCGTCCAGAAAGAAGAAGCTCTCGGCAACCGGACGATTCTTGACGTATTGGACGCTTATCAGGAGCTGTTAAACTCTAACGTTGAGCAGGTAAAAGCCCGCCGCAACTACTATGTTTCGGCCATGTCTTTGTTGCAGGCCATGGGCAAATTAACGGCACGCAACCTGAATCTTGACGTTGAATATTATGATGCCAAGAAGTTCTACAAAGAAACACGGGACAAATGGCTTTCTATATCTGTTGATGACTAAAAAATTGCCTTGCCGCGCTGATATTCAAAAAAAACAATAAAACATATTTACAGTTGGAATCTAATATAATATGTTAAAATAAGTAAAAATTGAGTGTCAGCCCGCAAGGTTGGTGTTTTTATAAAAAACAGAATTGGTGAGAGAAATGGCCGAACAACAAGACGAAATGTCAATGAACGAAATCTTGTCCTCAATCAAAAATATTTTGGTTGAAGGCGAAAATCCTGTTGCACCTTCAGCTTCCGGCTTTACGCCGCCAGAACCGCATCCGGTTGAAGAAGAAAAAGTTGTTCCGGCAGAACCGGTTTTTACGGATTCTCTTGATATTGAAAAATCAGACCTCGACCTGAGCGAACTCAAACTTGAAGACGGCGACATTCTGGAACTTTCGCCTGATATGGCCGTCGAACCCGTACAAATGGATTCTCCCGCCGAAACGACACCGGCCGTCGAAGAAATTAACTTGGCGGATGAACTCGCCGGAGTAGATTTGACGCCTGAAATTGTTGATGACAAAGGCGATGACCTGCCGGAACCGGAAATGGATGAAGCCGATGAACCTGATGTCGGCTTTGATCAGTTGATTGAACAAAATGTTCAGGCAGAAATCAACGAAGAAGAACAAAATGACGCGGTAATAGATGTGGAATCTGAACCGTATTATGAAGAACCTGCTTCTGAAAAAGCAGATATTCCCGAACTTCCGATTCCGTCGGAAAACGCCGCAGAGGCAGAATATCCTGATGATACGGCTGTTGCCGCCGATTCGGAATATCAGCCTGAAACAGAACAAACTTTTACCGTGCCGGAAAATGCCGTTGCGGAAATGTCGTGGCCTGAACCTGCGGAAGGCAAAACCGAAATGGCTGATGCCGTTGCCGAGCCCGTTGTTGAAAACGCTGTCGAGCCTGTAGAAACAGCTGCACCGGCAGACATGCCCGTGATAATGCCGGAACCGCAAATTGAGGCACCGGCTCCGACACCGCAGCCGGCTGTTGTTGAACCGGAAATGCCGAGAGAACCGGCCATTGAAAATGTTCCTGCCGTTGATGAAGATGTTGCAGATGTTTCGGCAAATATCATTAACAATTTTGCCAAACTTTTTGCCAAAGAAAAAACACCGGCTCCGGAAGCCGTTCGGCCGTCGTCCCTCGGAATTGCACCTGTATCGGAAAACATCAGATTGGGCAATGCCTCACAAACCTTGGAAGATGTGCTGAAAGTCACGTTGCAGGGCTTGGTTGCCGATTGGGTTTCGGGCGCTAAAAACAATATAGATTTGTATGATTTGGTTTCTAAGGAAGTTGCCCGCCAAACCAAAGTCTGGCTGGATGCCAACCTGCCGGCGGTTGTTGAAGGCGTGGTCAAGAAAGAAATTGAACGAGTGATGGTAAAGGTTGGCCGAAGCTGAGCCATTGGCGCCGACCTCCGTCCTTTTTGCCCCCAAATTGATTTTTGAGGGCTTTTGTCGCTTTTTTATGTCATAGAATAAAGAAATTTAGGGAAAATAATAATGTTGGAAAAAACTTATAATCCAAAAGATTTTGAAGAAAAAATTTATGCCGATTGGGAAAACAGCGGTGATTTCAAACCCGATATGCGCAGCAATAAAGACGCTTTTGCCGTTGTTATTCCGCCGCCGAACGTTACTGGCGTTTTGCACATGGGACACGCCTTGGACGACACGTTGCAGGATATTCTGATTCGTTATAACCGCATGTTGGGCAAAAAAGTTTTGTGGCAGCCGGGGACCGACCATGCCGGTATTGCAACCCAGATGGTTGTTGAGCGCAATCTGGCAAAAGAGGGAATAACCCGTCATGACCTTGGCCGTGACAAGTTTATTGAAACAGTTTGGAAATGGCGTGAACAATCCGGCGGCACAATCTGCAAACAGCTGCGTCGTCTGGGCGCTTCCTGCGATTGGAGCCGCGAACGTTTTACCATGGACGAAGGCCTGAGCCGTGCCGTTCGCAAAATCTTTGTCAACTTGTATAAAGACGGCTTGATTTATAAGGCCAAAAAACTGGTCAACTGGGATTCCAAATTTATGACGGCCGTCTCCGATTTGGAGGTTGTCCAAAAAGAAACCGTCGGCAAAATGTATTACTACAAATACCCGATTGAAGGTGAAACCGGAGAGTTTATCCATATTGCCACCACGCGTCCGGAAACCATGTTCGGAGATACCGCCGTTGCCGTCAGCAAAGAAAATGAAAAACTCAAACACCTGATTGGCAAAAATGCAATTCTGCCGATTGTCAACCGTCCGATTCCGATTGTCGGCGATGAACATGCCGATCCTGAAAAAGGAACCGGTGCAGTCAAGATTACGCCGGCGCATGACTTTAACGACTTTGAGGTCGGCAAACGCCATAATCTGCCGATGATTAATATTCTGAACGAAGACGCAACTTTGAACGAAAATACGCCTTTCCCTGGAATGGATACTCAGACGGCACGCAAAAAGACAATAGAAAAACTGGAAGAACTCGGCCTGATGGAAAAGATTGAGGACCACCCGATGGTTATCCCTTACGGCGACCGCTCCGGCGTTGTCATTGAGCCGTTAATGACCGACCAGTGGTTTGTTGATGCGCCGACCTTGGCCAAAGAGGCGATTCGCGTTGTTGAAAACGGTGAAATGGAATTTGTGCCGAAGTCTTACGAAAAAACATATTTTGAATGGATGCGCAATATCCAGCCGTGGTGTATTTCCCGCCAATTGTGGTGGGGACACCAAATGCCGATTTGGTACGGTCCGGACGGCGAGATTTTCTGTGAGGAGAATGAGGCCGAAGCGCAGGCCGCCGCAGATAAACACTATGGCAAAAGCGTTGAGTTAACGCGCGAAACCGACGTGCTTGATACTTGGTTCTCATCCGGATTATGGGCTTTTTCAACTTTGGGCTGGCCGGATAAAACCGAATATCTCGATACCTTCTACCCGACGTCGGTTTTGGTAACCGGTTTTGACATTATCTTCTTCTGGGTTGCCAGAATGATGATGATGAGCATGTATATGATGAAGAATGTTCCGTTCAAAAAATGTTATATCCATGGTCTGGTTCGTGATGAAAAAGGGCAGAAAATGTCCAAGTCCAAAGGCAACACCGTTGACCCGATGGATACCATTGAAAAATACGGCGCCGATGCTTTGCGCTTTTTCATGGCAGCCATGGAAACGCAGGGACGCGACATCAATATGAGCGAGAACCGTATTGCCGGATATCGTAACTTTGCCACTAAATTGTGGAACGCCGCCCGCTTCGGCGAAATGAACCACTGCTTTGAAAATCGTGCGGCATTTGATGAAAACGGCGTTAAGCATGCGGTTAATAAATGGATTGTCGCTAAGGTGAAAGAAGCCTCAAAAGAGGTCACGGAAAATCTCAATAACTTTCGTTTCTCTGATGCCGCCAATGCCGTTTACCAGTTTGTCTGGGGAGCTTTCTGCGACTGGTATATTGAGATGATTAAGCCGATTTTCTATGGGGAAAATGAGCAGGAAAAAGCCGAAACCCGCAATACTTTCGCTTGGGTTTTGGATCGGATTCTGGTTATTTTGCATCCGTTTATGCCGTTTATTACAACGGAACTGTGGAACAACACGTCAGACAAACGCGACACCAAATTAATTCATGCCGCTTGGCCGTCACAGGAAAAAATTGATGCCGCGGCTATGGCCGAAATCGACTGGGCAATTGACTTAATTTCTGCGGTCCGTTCTCTGCGGGCTGAAATGAACTTGCCGGCCGCCGCCAAGTTGACGGTATACCTGAAAGATGCCAATGCAGCTTCTTGTGCAAATCTGCAAAACTTTAACAATATTATCAGCTCCCTTGCCAGATTGGAAAAGCTGGAATGCTTTGCCAAAGACGCCGAAGTCAGCAAAGATATGGTCCAGAGTGTATTCAAAGAAACGACAATTCTGCTCCCGTTGAAAGGCGTTGTTGACTTTACGGCAGAAAAAGAGCGTTTGAAAAAAGAGCTGGATAAGCTGAATAAAGACTTGGAAGGCTACGCGCGCAAATTGCAAAATCCCGGCTTTGTTGAAAGAGCGCCGACCGCGGTCGTTGAAGAAGAAAAACGCCGTCAGGCCGAAGCGCTGGAAAACAAGAGCAAAGTGGAAGAAGCTTTGGCCAGAATTGCCAATTTCTAAATCAAAAAATAAAAAGCGCTATAAATATAGCGCTTTTTTATTATCTTATGGCACAGGTTAAACCATTGACTTTTCCGTCAAAAGGTCTGTTAGCCTTGCAACTTGAAATAGGGCGGTTTATACATTTAACGTCCTGATTAATCTGATGGCATTAAGAACAATTGCTCTTTTAGAAATGATAATAATTCTTCTGTACCATTAGAAATGGATGATATACTTATTTTCTTAGCAGGGATGAAATGGTCGGACGTTTAATCAGTTTGTCCGGCCGGACAAAACTCGGCATTTCCGGCTTTCCGGCTGCTGCGGCAGATTCTTTGGCCGGAGCGGTCAGTTTTTGCACCTTGTCAACGCTTCTGGCCTGATAAAGTCCGTCAAACCCCGGAACTTTGGAATAAAATTCTTCAATCCCCTCGATTTTTTCTGCTTTGCCGACATAAAACAAACCGTTCGGCGTTTGAACGTTAAACATATTGCGGACAATTTTTTTCTGATATTCTTTGGTAAACATAGACAAGACGTAACGGCAGAAAATCACGTCAAATTTTTTGGACAATGAAAAGTCGTCAAGCAGATTGTTTTTCTTAAAGCTGACCATAGACGCAATATCGTCATTTATCAGCCAGTTGTCTTTTTCATAATGAAAATTGTCAATAATCTTGCGGGCATTCATCCCCATTTGAATCTCAAACTGGTTATAACTGCCGTTTTTGGCTTTGACAATGGCCTGTTCCGAAATGTCTGTTCCGATAATGTCAATGTCCCAGTCCGATACATTCAGCAGCTTGTTTTTGATCGAAATGGCAATGGAATACGTTTCCTGACCGGTTGAGCAGCCTGCGCTCCAAACCCTGAGCTTTTTCACGCCGCGGTTATATTCGCGCAAATAAGGCAGAATATTGTCCCCGAATTGCCGGAACACGCTGTAGTCCCGATAAAAGCTGGTGCCGAGCAGCGTAAGAGATTCAATCAGCTGGTTGATAAAAGACTTTTGCCCGATACGAACCTCATCAATCAGTTCTTCCACCGCGGCATACCCTTTTTCCCGAACAAAATTGGTGATTTTTTTATCTAAAATAAAATATTCCTCTTCCGAAAAATCCCAACCGGCATTTTCCTTAAGAACCTTCAACAGATAATCAAAATCGCTTTTGTTCATGTTTATTCCTTAATCATTCCCAGAATTTTGAGTTTGCTGACAATAATCTCTTCGTCAAACGGCTTCATCAGATAATCATCGGCGCCGCCGTCCAAAGCTTCGCGGATTTTGTCTTCATCAGTGATTGATGAACAGAAAATAATTCTGGGTTGGCGGATTTTATATTCGCCGCGGATCTTGTATAATACGTCAATCCCGTCAATAATCGGCAGCCGCCAGTCCATCACAATCAGAGCCGGCTCTTCCTTTTGGCAGAGTTCCAATACTTCTTCGCCGTCTTCGGCTTCCAGAACGCTCAGTCCGAGATTGGAAAAAATCTTGGACAACACCATCCGGATAATTTTTGAATCGTCAGCAATAATACACTTCACGATACCACCTTTAACCCATAACCAAACCTAATACGCCGTCTTCAATAAACGCCAGATTATAACCGGCAAAGTTTAAAATTTTCTTTAAGTAAAACACCGGTGCAAACTGGGCGGAAATTTCGCAGTCCTTGCCCTCGCAGATGTTTCTCAGCGCGGACGTTTTTTCTTTTGACGGCTCGGCGTCGCTGTGAGAACCGATGTATAATTTTCCGTTTCTTTCTTCTATCTTAATCCAGCCGCCTTTGATAATCGTATCGGCCAGAACCATGGTGCCGACCATTGCCGGACGGGAAAATTTCGGGTCTTGAACGGCCATCTGCAATTCTATCGGAAAATTCCGGTTGCCGAGCGTTGCCAAATATTCCTCCGTTGTTTTTCTGACCAGCGGCATATTTTCCAAATTGGCGTTTTCCAGCCCGAAAGCCATGCGAAAAAACTTTTGCCGCGCCGAAAGGACGGATGAACTGACTTTTAAGATAGACTTGATGTCATCCAGAAAATCCATATCGCCTTCCTCCAGCAGTTCCACGGCATTAGCCACCGCTCCGATGTTTCCGATCAGGTCATGGCTGATTCTTGTACAGATAAGTTCGGCAATCAATGTATCGTTAATATCGTTGTTCATCTCTTCCTCTGGTTAAAAATTGTACAAATCCGTGTTCATATAACGCTGGTCTTCGCGCGACATTCTGGTAAAGTCCAGTTCTCTCAACATAGGGTCTTCCAGCAGCAGATAACCGGAAGAGGCCTGCAAATAGGGCTTTGTGCCGCCCATTCCCCAGATAACCTCGTCCTTGTTGTCGGGCGTTCCGTATTTTTGGTTGACCTTTTTCCAAAAGTCATAAATCTTGATGTTGCGGAGATAAATGGCCTTCGGGCTGTTGCCGGTAATGGTCTGCGACATGCTTTTATAAGTGATTTTATAAACTTTGTTACGGGTAAAGTTGCTGGTAAAATGCACGCTGATATGCTCTTTGGTGTCAAATTTGCTGAATTTGAGCGTATCGGTATAACGGTGTCCGTCTTTTTTTGCCGTCTCGGCCACGCAGTTTGCCAGCCGCTCATAACCGACCACACCGCTGTTGCGGCATTTTTCTTCATTGCGCCAGCGGATAAAGTTCGGAATCTCAAACTTTTCATGAACCTTCTGAAAACCGCGGTTCTGCATAATCCGCTCAACCTGTTCCTTTGACATTCTGAGCATAACGCCGGAAATATCAAAAACAGAAGCGTTTGAACGCTTGTTCTGGGTTTTGGCGGAAGTCTGCATCAGCTCTTTCAGGCTTGCATCGCTGTCATTTTTCTTTTCGGCCGAGGTCGAAAGCTCTTCCGCGGCTTTTTCGGTAATCTTGCCGATCCAGGTTTTTTCCACGCTTTGCGGAAGGCTTGGCGTCAAATCAATTTTTTTCGCCGCGTCTTTGTCGGCAATGGCGTCGACCAGCCCTTGCGATGTATCGGGCGGAGTCTGCAGTTCGCTTTGCGGCGCCGGCGCTTTTATTCGGGACAACGCCGCCGGTTTGTCCTGCGGCAGCTGGATTCTCGGGGCAATGGCGCCGTCCTCTTGAACCTCGGCATCGTCTTCGGGAAAATCAAGGTCGGATTCGTCCATTAATTTGGGTTGCGGCTGGGCGGCGGCCGGCACAGGCGTCTGCAAAGGCTGCGTCTGCCGGCGGCGGGCTTTGATTTGCTGCAGGGCATCGCCCTTGACGTCGTCTTTTGACGGCGGCTTAATCTGAAAAGCGGCGGCTTCGGCTTCTTGTTCGCTGGAGAACATCATCGGGTCAAAAGACACATCGGCACGGGCTTCTGCCGCCAGCAGCCCCGCAAGTGCAAATATAAGTGCCGAATGTTTCATATAACCGTTCCCGAATATCTTTGTAACAAACTAACCAAACTTTATACCCTTTTTTAGCGGTTATCAATTTATAAGCAACATTTATTAAGAAATCTATTTGATTTTGTGAATAAATGAGTGTATTTTAACCAAACTTACAAGGAAATGAGGATGGAAAAAAATACCGTACATATCATCGGCGCCGGACTTGCCGGTTCGGAAGCCGCCTGGCAGCTGGCCTCTCGCGGGATAAAAGTGATTCTCCATGAGATGAAGCCGCAAAAATTTTCTCCGGCGCACAAAAATCCCGGCTGCGCCGAACTTGTCTGCTCTAATTCGTTGCGCTCGGATGACAGCGAGCATAATGCCGTCGGGCTGATGCATCAGGAAATGCGTCTGGCCGGCTCTTTGATTATGCAATGCGCCGATGCCTCAAAAGTTCCGGCCGGCGGCGCTCTGGCCGTTGACCGTGATGCCTTTTCGGCACTTGTAACGGAAAAGTTAAAATCCCATCCGTTGATAGAATTTGTGCATGAAGAAGTTACGGCTTTGCCGCCGGCAGAGTGGGGCGAGGTTATTGTCGCTTCCGGACCACTGACGAGCGATTCCCTGATTGCGGATATCTTAAAGCACATCGGCAACGGCTCGCTGTCTTTTTATGATGCCATTGCGCCGGTTATTTATAAAGAGAGTATAGATTTTTCCAAAGCCTGGTATCAGTCGCGCTACGATAAGGGCGACAAGTTTGACTACATCAACTGCCCGCTGGACAAAGAGCAGTATTACCGCTTTATTGAAGACTTGAAAAATGCTGAACAGGTGAGCTTTCATGACTGGGAAAAAGTGTCGTTTTTTGAAGGCTGCCTGCCGATTGAGGTCATGGCGTCCCGCGGTGAAGACACGTTGCTGTACGGTCCGATGAAGCCCGTCGGCCTGACCAATCCGAACGCCGCGGCCAAACCCTATGCCGTTGTCCAGCTGCGGCAGGATAACAAAGAAGACACGCTGCGCAACATGGTCGGTTTCCAGACCAAGCTCAAATACGGTGAACAGCAGCGGATTTTCAGGACGATTCCCGGCTTGGAAAATGCCGAATTTGCCCGCTTGGGCGGCATCCATAAAAATACCTTTATCAAAAGTCCGGAACTTCTGGACAGCTTTTTGTGCCTTAAAACCCTGCCGCATATCCGCTTTGCCGGACAGATTACCGGCAGCGAAGGCTATATTGAAAACGCCTGCACCGGCTATCTGGCCGGTTACTTCGCGGCCTGTCGCCTGCAGAGTAAAGAACCTGTTTTGCCGCCGCGTACCACGGCATTCGGCGCCATGCTGGCTCACTTGATTGATGATACCAATACGGAGGATTATCAGCCGATGAACATTAACTTCGGAATTTTCCCGACCATCTCGGGCGAGACGACGGCGAACGGCAAATTCCGCAAGCTCAAAGGGCTGGACCGCAAAAAAGCCTATACGCAGCGGGCACTGACAGACATTGTACCATGGCTGGAGGTCATAAAATGAAAAAACGTTCCAAACAGCAAAAAGACGAGAACTTTCCGGTTGCCGGATTATTGATAAAATCCTCGCTCCGCCCGTTAGTCAACGCCTATTACCGCGCAGCCCGCTATTGTGATGACATTGCCGACGCGCCGGATTTATCTGCCCGCCAGAAACTTGCCAAACTCAGCGAGGCGGAAGACATTTTTCTCGGTTATCAGAAGGAAGTGCCGGATGACCTTTTGTTTTTGTCTGCTTTGCGCCGGACTTTTTGTGAAGAACTGCTGGATACGTCATTGTTTACGGATTTGCTGACGGCCTTTCGGCAGGACAGCCGCGGCCATGTCTATGAAACTTGGGAGCAGCTTTTGGAATATTGCCGCTATTCGGCGGCGCCGGTCGGGCGTTTTATGCTGGCCGTCCATGATGAAAACCTCTCGACGTATATGCCTTCCGGCGTTTTGTGCACGGTTCTGCAAATTGCCAACCATATTCAGGACATCAAATATGATTTGCTCGTGCAAAACCGCATATATCTGCCGTCTGAACTGATGCAGAAATATCAGGTTTCGGCAGACGATTTGCAACAGAACAAATCTTCTCCGGAGTTGAAAAAGCTGATTGCCGAAATCGTCGCACGGCTGGAAAAAATGCTCAAAGACGCGGCGCTTTTGCCGGCCATCACCCGCAGCCTGCGCCTGAGAATGCAAATATGCGTTATCCTTTCCTTAACCAATATCATGCTAAAAAAGCTAAACAAGAAGGATGTCTTGCAAAAAAACGTCAAACTGTCTAAAATAGACTGGATGCGTGCGGTAATCAGCGGTGTTTTCCGCGCCCTGTTTACCAAAACAAAAATATCAAGGACTGCTATATGAACAACATCAAACAGATTGTAAAAAAGTCAGGCACCTCTTTTTTTTGGAGCATGAGGTTTCTGCCGACGGCACAGCGCAACGCCATGTATACGATTTATGCCTTCTGCCGCCATATTGATGACATTGTCGACGGCAATGCCCCGATGGCCGAGAAGATAGACCTGTTGCAAGCCTGGCGCGAAGAAATGGACAATATCTTTGACAAGAAAGTCCCGACCACTGAGATTGGCCGCAAAATTTATAAAAACTGTATGCGCTTTAAGCTGCCGAAAGAAGAATTTTTGCACCTGATTGACAGTATCGGCATGGATGTGCCCAATCCGGTTCAGGCGCCGGATTTAAACAAGTTTTACCGCTATTGCCGCGGTGTTGCCGGCGTCCCCGGAAGTCTGACCTTGCGGATTCTCGGCTGCAAGGACGAGCAGATTATCAATGATCTTGCCACTTCTCTGGGCAATGCGCTGCAAATTACCAACATCTTGCGCGATGTCAAAGAAGACGCCCTCAACAACCGCCTGTACATTCCCAAAGAATATCTGGAAAAAGCCCAGATTACGATAACCGATCCGATGAGCGTGGTCGTGGATAAAAATCTGGTGGTCGCACGGGAAGAACTGGCGCGTCAGGCCAAAGACAATTATGATAAGGCCGACAAACTGATTCCGCAGCTGGATAAAAAAATCAGCCGCCATGTCCGCATGATAGAAAGCATCTATCGCCGCTATTTTGACATGATGGAAAACCGCGGCTGGGAAGTTATTTCACCCAAGCCGTCGCTCGGCAAGTTCAAAAAACTGTCGCTGGCTCTGCGGGCTTACTTCAAAAAATGAAGCGCGGCGCGGTACAAAAGGTTCATATCCTCGGCGGCGGTATTGCCGGTTTGGCCTGCGCTTATTATCTCAGGCAAAAGTCCCCGCAAATCCGGACCATCGTTTATGAAGCCGCTCCGCACGCCGGCGGTCGGGCTTTCAGCTGTTATGATAAAGAATGGGAAATCGAGCTGGACAACGCGGCGCATGGCATTCTCGGCGCCAACCGTGAAATCCGGCGCTTTTATCGCGGACGGGAAAATGTCTGCCGTATTCCTTTTTATGATTTTTCCAAACAAAAATTAAGCTATAACCCTCTGCGCTTTATGCGGCACATCCTGCTTTCGGTGTTTAATACCGCGGCGGAAAAACTGGATTGGCGCAGTTTGGGAAGAGTGGCTGCGGCTTTGTTTCCGTATACGCCGTGGCAAACCCGTTTGTTTTATTCCTGCAATAATCTGACGCCGGACTTGGTCAATTCTTTTCTGCCTTTTGTTGATGAATTGAAAACCGGCTGGCGGTTGCAAAAAACAGAGGGGAAAGGCCGGATTGAAAAGTTGGTTTTTAACCGCGGCGAGGTCACGGTTGCGCAGGATGAAAAAATTATTTCGGCATTGGATTCTCGGGCTTATCATAAAATTTTCGGAGGTAACGTTTTTGAGTACAACCGGATTGTCAATGTTTTTTACCGTGTCAGCACACGCTTGTGGCTGCCGGGGGAAAAAGGCGTGCTGGGATTGGTGAACGCACAGGCCGACTGGGCTTTTGTAAGCGGGAACACGTTGGCCGTAACGATAAGCAATTTTCAGGGAAAGATAGGTAATAAAGAAGATTTTGCCCGCCGGATATGGCTGGAGATTAATGCCTTGCGCAATCAAACGCCGTTTTTTCTGCCGGCTTATCGGGTCAGGGATTATAAATTTGCCACTATCGCACAGGATCAAAAAAATAATGCCAAACGCCCGCAAAATTGCCGGACGGATTATGACAATATGATGCTGGCCGGAGATTGGACATTGAAAAATTATCCCTGTTGCCTGAACGGTGCCGTCCTCTCTGCCAAACGTGCCGTTAAAAACCTTCTGTAAATTATTTCTTGCAAAAAGCTTAGATTCGTTTAATATAAATCCCGCAGTCCGGAGACGGGCTGTGGTGTCTAACAAACATCTCAAGTTTAGTTCCTCAATGTGGGGAGTGCCGGAAATAAGTGCGCTTGCGCAACGAATAACGGCGACTGTAACTTGACAGTTTGTTAGCTCCCCGCCTTTAAAATTAAAGGCGGTTTTGTTTTAACAAAATCAAGGAGCTAAAATA
>CABUWG010000039.1 GCA_902495305.1 uncultured Pseudomonadota bacterium
CGCCGTTATGATGAACTGGCTGCCAATATGGTTAAGAATATTGCCGAATATAATGAACGCGGCGGCAAGATGCCTTATATTGTTTGCGTGATTGATGAGTTTGCCGATTTAATGGCAGCGGACAAGAGCGTGGGGCTCTCTGTGCAGCGGCTGGCGCAAAAAGCCAGAGCCTGCGGGATTCATCTGATTTTAGCCACGCAGCGGCCGTCGGTAGATGTTGTTACCGGCGTATTGAAGGCAAATTTTCCGACTAGACTGGCTTATAAAGTTGCAAGTGCGGCAGATTCACGTACCATTCTGGATACCGGCGGTGCCGAAGATCTTATCGGCCGTGGCGACGCTTTGTTTTTGTCGGCGGACGGAACCTTAAAAAGGATTCACGGCGCTTATATGCCGGATGCGGAGATTGCGGCAATGCTGGAGCCTTTTCGTGCCGAGGTCAGGCCGCTGAAGCTTTCCGTGCCGGCAAAGGATGAGGCAAAGCAGCCTGCCGGAAAGAGCAAATCCGGTTTTTGGCGCAGCGTGCTTAATTTCTGGTCGTCGTTGCGGCAAAGAGAAAAGAAAACGATTGTTGCCGGACTGGCTTATGGGGTTAATTTGCTTATCGGCGCGGTTAAAAAGAAAAAGTAAAGGACTGAAATGAAAAAAGAACTTCTGGCTCCGGCCGGTGACATTGAGGCCGGTTATGCCGCTCTTTATTATGGCGCAGATGCCGTGTATCTTGGTTTGCAGCAGTTTTCGGCTCGGGCGACCGCTGCCAATTTTAATGAAGAAAACCTGCGGGATTTTGTCGGTTATGCGCATCATCTGGGGCGTAAGGTTTTTGCGGCGGTTAATACGCTGGTGCAGGAAAACGAGCTGCCGGATTTATTAAAAACGCTGGACATTTGTTCGCGTTGCCACGTTGATGCCGTGATTATTCAGGATCTGGGGACGGCACGGATTGTGCGGGAACAGTATCCTGAGTTGGAGATGCATGCCAGCACGCAGATGGCCGTTCATAACAAAGAAGGGGCTCTGGCTTTGCAAAAACTCGGTTTTTCGCGCGTGGTGGTTGCGAGAGAGCTGTCTTTGCCGGAGATTAAGGAGATTGCCGCTGTTCCGGGGCTGGAAACAGAGGCTTTTATTCATGGCGCGTTATGTTATTCGTACAGCGGGTTATGTTTGTTTTCTTCCATGGAGAGCGGCAAAAGCGCCAATCGCGGCAAATGTTTGTATCCGTGTCGGGCATTGTTTGACGGAGAAAGCGGCGAGAAGCATTATTTTTCAATGAAAGACATGGCGCTGCGGGAAGACGTGTTGAAAATGCCGGTAACGTCTCTGAAGATTGAAGGCCGCAAGAAGACGGCGTTGTATGTGGCGGCGGTGACGGATTATTACCGGAATATTCTTGACGGCAAGGGGGCAGAGGCGCAAAAAGAGGAAAATATCAGGCAGATTTTTTCGCGCCCGTGGTGCCGCTTTCATTTTAACGGCAAGAGCAAAGACGTGATCGATCGGGATTATGTGGGGCACAGAGGGCTTTTTATCGGCAAAGTTTCGGTTGTTCAGAACGGGCGGATGCTCTTGACGCCGGCGCACAAAATTTCTCGTTTTGACGGGATTCAGATTGATGTTCCGGGGGAGGAAAAGCCGTTTGGTTTTTCTTTGCAGAATTTGCGCATTAACGGTAAGAACGTTTTTGAGGCCGAGGCCGGACAGGCGGTTGAGATTATGCTCCCGTCCAAAGCGCCGGCCTTAAAGAAAGGTTATGCGGTTTATCTGGCTTCCGCTACGGCGGTGAAGGGCGCTTATCCTTATGAAAAGCCGAAATCAGGCGCGTTTAAGCCGCGGTATCCGCTGCAAGTTTCCGTGGCAGTACGGAAAGATAAGGTTATGGCCGGCGCCAATGGTTTTACGGCGGAAGTTTCGGGAGAATTTTTGCCGGCGGCGCAACCGGAAAAAACGACCGCGGCTTTAGAAAAAGCTTTTGGCAAAACAGGAGAGACGTGTTTTGAACTTGCCGGACTGGATGTTGACAATCCGGACAGCCTTTTTGTGCCGGTGTCGCTTCTTAATGAGTTGCGCCGTTCGTTGTATGACAAAATCGTTCTGCCGGAAAAACGCGGAACGTTACCGGCAACCGATGGGCGGGCTTTACCGCATTCGGCAAAGAAAATTGTCAAAACGGATGCACCGGAAAATATCGCTTTGCTGAATTTGGCGGAGGCGGATGAGATTATTGTTCTGTTGTCACCGGATTTTGATTCTTCGGCTTTGAAAAATCTGCCAAAAAATAAAGTGCGTCTGGCATTGCCGGCGGTTTGCCGTCATCCGAAGCAGTTTGAACCGTTGATTGCCAAACTTTTGGGGCAGGGGTATAAAAAATGGGAAATCGGCAATTACTGGGGATTGCAAGTATTGCCGCGCAACGGTATTGATTTGAGTTTTGATACCTCGTTATATATGATGAACACGCAGGCCGTTCAGGAGGCAAAATCAGCCGGTGCCGGCCGTGTGACTTTGGCTTTGGAAGATACGCCGGCTAATTGGCAGAACGTGGCGTTGTCGGCACCGCTGCCGGTCGTTTTGGTTGTTTATCAGGATGTGCCGTTGTTTACCAGTGCGGCTTGTATCCGGAGCAATGACTGCAAAAATTGTCCGCGCGGCGAAAGGCGGATTGAGATGTCGCGCAACGGTGAAAGATATATGGCATTGTCAAAAGATTGTCAGATTATGATGTTTGCCGAAAAGCCGTTTTGCGCGGCAGCAGAGGCTTCTGCGGTCAAAGCCGATTTTCTGCAGGCTGATTTTTGTTATAAAAAATATTCGCCGGCACAGGTTAAGGCCATATGGGACAAGGTTATGAACGGGCAGGATGTGGCTTTGTGCCGCAAGGGAAACACCGGCCGCCGGATTTAGAAAATTGCGCTGCTTTCGGGGCAGTGCGATTTTTTTTTATAAATTTTTTGAACCTTGGGAAAGGTGTTTTCGTTATACCTTATGTAAGGAGGAAAAAATGGACGAGATTTCTAAACTGCTGAAAGAAGCCAAGCCGCTTTATTTTGCCAGAAAAAGGCGCAATAACCGGATTAAGGCTTTTGCTGCCATGCTGGCTCTGGTGTTTATGGCCGGTCATTTCTATCCGCAGAAATATACTTATGTCGAGTATAGCTTTGATAATCTGGAACGTGAGATATATTTGACGGAGAACGGATCGGTGATTGAGGATTTGGGGTTGCCGACCGATGAGTTTGGCTTGTTGATGGTCGGGTAAAAGTTCATGAAGCAGATTATTTTAGAAAACCGCAACCGCGTTAAGGCGATTATCCGCAAGCTGACCGGCTCGAATAATGAGGATCTGGAACAGGAAGTTTATATCAAAACCTGGCAGAATCTGGACAAGTATCAGGAACAGGGAAAGTTTGCGCAGTGGATTTCAATGCTGACAGCCAATGTCTGCCGCGATTATTTCAAGTCGAAGCAATATCGGCAAAGCGTAACGCAGAGCGGTGATGACGAGGTTTTGGAAAGCTGCTGTGCCGATGCGGTATCGCAAGAAGAAGCGGTTGACGCCAAAAAGCGTCAGAAGCTGATTTTGAAAGCAGTTGATTCCCTGCCTAAGAAACTCCGGCAGACGGTTGTCTGGTTTGAATTTGAGGAGCTCAGTTATGAACAGATTGCCAAAAAGACCGGCGAACCGGTCGGAACAATCAAGTCCAGACTTTTTAACGCCCGAAAAATTCTTAGTGAAAAATTACAATTTTTGAAAGGAGAACAGATATGAAAAAATGGTTGTATTCCGTATGTGCCGCCGCCATAATGCTTGGTGCCGCCGGGGCATATGCCCAAGAGAAAAAGCCGGTGCCGCCGGCAGAAGGCCCGCGGCATGAGCAGAGAATGGAACAGATGGAAAACAAGCTGGCTCAGGAACTGGGGCTGACGGCAGAACAGCAGGCTCAGGCCAAGAAAATTCATCAGGAAGGGCGTAAGAAGGTAAAGCCGTTGATGGATGAGATGAAAGATATCCGCAAGAAGATGGATGATTTGCGGCAGGAAAACATGAAAGAGTTTGAAGCCATTTTGACACCGGAGCAGAAAGCAAAGTTTGAAAAGATTAAAACCGAACGCCATGAAAAATGGAAAAAAATAAAAGACAAGATGAAAAAAGGCAAAAAAATGCACAAAGGACCGCGTCCGCATCCTGAACATGCAGGAGATTTTCCGCCGCCGCCTCCGGCTCCTGACGATATGCCTCTGCCGCCGCCTGAAGATTGATGACCGGACGGAAAGAAGATAAGCAATGAAAAAGTTTTTGATTGTGTTTATGGCAATGGTTTTTGCGGTGTCAAATGCCAATGCCTGGTGGGGACATTGGGGGAGCGGGCATCATCGTCCGCGTCCTCCGGCAGCGGAGAGGCATCACCGGCCTGTTCATGTGATTCATGATTATCATCATGACCGGTTGGACAGCTTTTTTGCCGGACTGGTGGGGTCGACAATCGGCAGTTATGTGGTGACCGGCACTTATTCTCAGCCGCTTTATAATACCGCACCGGTCAGGGATACACAGTGTTTTTTGCTGGTTTCCCAAAAAACAAACAAAGCCGTTAAACGTTGCGTTGAGATTACGGATACGCTTAATCAGGACGATGTTTATAAGGTTTTGTATATAGATTAGTTCAAAAGCAGCTTGTTTTCAGCAGGCTGCTTTTTTTTATTCCGCCGTCGTTTTCAGCAGGCTGTCAACAAAAGACGGGAGCGTCTCGCCGGCTTTGCCGTAAATATGGTGGTCAAAGTAAAAATTGTTGGAGGTTCTTTCCAGATTGAACTCATAAGTTTCGGCGCCGTGAAGTTTGGCAATTTGCACAAAGGCCGCGGCAGGAAACACAACGCCCGAAGTGCCGACCGAAATAAACAAATCGCATCCGGCCAGCAGGCGGTCAACTTTGTCCATGTATAAAAGGTTTTCTCCAAAAAACACGATATTCGGTTTCATCATGCCCTGAACACTGCAATGCGGGCAGATTGTCTGTGTGTCTACATCGCCCCAGTTTTCCATGACTTGTCCGCAGTTCAGGCATACGGCCTGATTGATTTGGCCGTGAATATGATATATGTCTTTGCTGCCGGCTTTTTCGTGCAGGGTGTCAACGTTTTGGGTTATAATGCTGACCGGCGCCGGATATTCCTGTTGAAGTCTGGTCAGTGCCAGATGGGCCGGATTGGGTTTGGCTTTTTGCAGTTCAGGTTTCAGCTCATTGTAAAAATCATGCACATAGGCCGGATTGCGGGCAAAAGCCTCAACCGTGGCAACGTCTTCCACCGGATGATTGTTCCACAGGCCGTTGGCGGCGCGAAAAGTTGCAAGTCCGGATTCCGCCGAAATGCCGGCACCGGTTAAAACTACAATGTTTTTATAAACTTTGCCCATGATGTTTCTCCTCATGCCTTATTTATAGTTCCAATTTGTAAAGAAAAGGTAAGCTTTGAAATATTCGTTATAGAAATGTTATTTGCTTTTGGGGAGGAATTTGTTTTTAATATCCGTTGAGACATAATTATTTGAGGAAGAAAGATGTTTTGGAAAAAGTGGTTTGAACCGAAGGCTTTTCATGAAGGATATTTGCCGGAAAAAGACGGGCACCGCGTGTTTTATCGGGAGTTCGGCAATAAAAAAGGCAAGCCGGTTTTGATTTTTCACGGCGGACCGGGCGGGTTTTGCAAGCCGAGACATGCCAAGGCCTTTGATTTGCGCAAATACAAGGTGATTATGTTTGACCAGCGCGGATGCGGCATGAGCCAGCCGGAAGGGCAGTGGAACAAGAACACCACCGCCGATCTGATTGATGATGCCAAGCGGATTCTTGATGTTTGCGGCATTAAGGACAAGGTGATTGTCCGCGGCGGTTCCTGGGGATCGACGCTGGCGTTGAAATTTGCCGAAACTTATCCCGAGAAAGTCGAGGCTCTGTTATTGTCGCAAATCTTTTTGGCCAATAATGAGAACAAAGAATGGGAAGAAGAGGGAAGCCGGAATTTTTATCCCGACATTTGGGAGCAGATAGAAGAACAGGTGCCGGACAATGATTTGCTGCTCAGCTATTATGCCGGACTGATTAGTTCCGGCGAACAGGAGAAGCAGGAAAAGGCGCTGACTTATTACGGCGCTTATGAGCGGATACTCGGCAGCCTGAACCCGCGTATCGTGCCGAAAGAGGCTGATGAAAAAGATGTGGCCTCGGCACGGATTTATATGAATTATGCCAATAAGCGCTTTTATCTTAAAGACGACGAGCTGATGAAGAATATTAAGAAAATCTCATGGATACCCACGCTTATCGTGCATAACCGTCTGGATTTTGTCTGTCCGCTGAAAGGGGCTTACCGTCTGCATAAGGCCATGAAAAATTCCAAGCTGGTGATTGTGCCGGAAAGAGGGCATGTCGGAATGCTTCTGCACCAGACAATCCGTAATGAGATGAAGGAGTTTTTGAAAAATATTCCGTCATAATTTTATGGAATTTTGCTGACAGGTATGGTACACTCCTTTTACGATAGTGAAAGGAGTGTTTTTATGCTTGATAAAAAACTGGTTGCGGAAATATTGGACGAGGCGTTGTCTACCGGCGGCGATTTTGCCGAAGTTTTTGCCGAAGACAGCAAAACCAGAAATCTGGCTTTGGGAGACGGAAAAGTCGAATTTGCCGGTGCGACATTGTCCCGCGGCGTGGGTATCAGAGTTTTTAAGGGGGTGTTTCAGGCCTATGCCTATACCAATCTGCCGGACAGGGAAAGTTTGTTGAAGACGGCGCGAAAAGCCGCGGCAGCCATTGCCGGAAAAGCCGAGAAGAAGGTTATTAATCTGGTGGATCTGGCGTTTGAAGACAAGCATAAGATCAAAAAGTCTCCTTTTGAGTTTGACCGTATTCAGGAGGCTGAGATTTATCGCAAGGTTTCGGAGAAGATGTTTGCGGCCAGTCCGCTGATTTCCAGAACAGACGTCAGCGGCGGGTATAAAAGCCGCCGGATTCTGGTGGCAAATTCGGACGGCGTCTGGGCAGAAGACGAGCAAAACCGGATGCGGATTGTGATGAGTGCCATTGCCAGCAGGGATAATCTGAACGAGCAGGCGGGAGAGAGCAATATCGGCGGTTTGTTCGGGGCAGAAATTTTTGATTTGTATAATCTGGAAGAAATTGCCGAGAATGTGGTGCGCCGTGCCGTGAACAAGCTGGATGCTCAGGCTTGCCCGACCGGAATGATGCCGGTGGTGATTGGCAATGAGTTTGGCGGCGTGATTTTTCATGAGGCTTGCGGACACAGTTTGGAGGCAACCAAAGTAGCGACCGGTTCGTCCGAGTTTTCCGGCAAGCTGGGGCAAAAAATTGCCTCGGACGTTGTGACGGCGGTTGATGATGCGACAATTCCCAATGCCTGGGGGTCGATTAACATTGATGACGAAGGGACGCCGACCCAGCGCAAGGTTCTTATCGAAAACGGCATTTTGAAAAATTATATGATTGACAAATTCGGCGGACGGCGCATGGAAATGCCTTCCAACGGTTCATCGCGACGGGAGAGTTACAAGTTTATTCCGACGTCGCGCATGAGTAATACGCTTATTTTGAACGGAAAATCAACGGAAGAAGATATTATAGCCGCAACGGAAAACGGACTTTTTGCCAAGAATATGAGCGGCGGGTCGGTTCATCCGACGACCGGAGAATTTAACTTTTCAGTTGATGAGGCGTATCTGATTGAAAAAGGAAAGATTACCAAGCAGGTAAAAGGGGCTAAGCTTGTCGGTTACGGTTCGCAGATTTTGCCCAATATTGACATGGTTGGCAACAATATGGCTTATGCCTGCGGGATGTGCGGTTCGGTTTCCGGCAGTGTTCCGACAACCGTCGGGCAGCCGACAATCAGGGTAAAAGCGTTAACGGTCGGAGGGCAGAAATAATGGATATGCAGAAGTTTATTGACAAATTATATGCGGCAACACAGCAATCGGGTGCAGATGCTTTTCAGATTGAATATAATTATGCCGAGCGGAAAATGCTGGAACTTTTTGACGGTGAGATTGAAAAGCAGGCAGACACCGAGAATCAGACATTGACGCTGGCGGTGAAGAAAAACGGCAAAATCGGTTCTTGTACCTGCGGCAATCTTGATGAAGCGGTGATTCCCGAGATTGTGAAAGCCGCAACAGAGAATGCTTTGCTCATTGGCGAAGCGGAAGAAAACTTCTTTTATGACGGCAGCGGGCACTATGCCGAGGTTAAGCCTTATTGCCCGATGGCTGATAAGCTGGCGGTGATAAACCCGCTTGATTTTATGAGAGAAATCAGGCAACAGGTTTATAACAAGTCCGGCGGACAGCAGGTTCAGGTGGAAAAAACGATTTTTGCCAAAACCAAAGCCCGCCGGATTATGCGGAATTCATTGGGTTTGGATTTGCAGGAAGAAAATGAAAGCGCCGGTTGTTCGGTCATGGTGACGGCGCAAAAAGGGCAGAGCAAAGAATGGGGTGCGAAAAGAGTGACCTTTGACAAGGCAGAAGATTTTGATGCCGCTTATATCGCGTCGGAAGCACTGAATGACGCTCTCGGCCGTTTGGATGCGGTAAAGCCTGAGAGCGGGGCGGCAAAAGTTGTTTTTAAAAACAAAAGTTTTTGTGATATTCTGGCCTTTTTGGAAGATATTGTATCGGCCCGCGTAGTGCAGAAAAAGAAATCGCAGTTTGCCGGAAAGCTCGGTCAGGTTGTGGCGGCTCCGTTTGTGACGGTTGTTGACGATCCGCTGCTTGCGGGCGGGTATGCGACATCTGCTTTTGACGGAGAAGGCGTGCCGACAAAGACAAAAGATATTATTGCCGACGGTGTTTTGCAAACTTATCTGCACAGTCTGAAGACGGCGCATAAAGACGGGGTTGCGCCGACCGGAAATGGTTCCGGCCACAACGGCAATGTGACGGCCATGAATTTGTATCTGGCTCCGGGAAACTTGTCCGAGAAGGAGCTGCTTGCCGCTGTGAGTAACGGTATTTATATTGACCGCTTGAACGGCCTTCATGCCGGTTTTAACAAGGTATCTGGCGATTTTTCTTTTGGTGCGAAAGGGTATTTGATAGAAGGCGGAAAAATCGGAAGGCCGTTGGAGCAGTTTACCATTGCCGGAAATTATTATCAGCTGTGGAAAGACATAAAAATGATTGCCGATAATTTGGAGTTTGTGACATCCGGTATCGGTGCGCCGATGGTATGGGTTGACGGCTTGACTGTGGGCGGAAAGTAGTTACAGGCTCAGATGTAATATTGGGTGGGGCTTGCCGTTGTCGTCAAGCTCATCCCGCGAGATAATCTTAAAGCCCCGATGCTGATAAAATTTTAAGGCTTCGGGGTTTTCTTCATTGACGTCAATTTGTTTGTATCCCAGCGCAATAGCGTGATTGAGCAGTTTTGTGCCCAATCCGAGCCGGAAGTATTGCGGCGCGATAAACAACATTTCAATTTTGTGTTCAGATAAGCCGATAAAACCGCAAAGGCCGTTTGAATCGTGAATGCCGAACAATTGCCTTAGTTCGGGCAGCGCGTATTTCAAAATAAACGGGCGGTAAAAAGCAATTTCTTCCGGTTTTAAGAAATGGTGTGTGGCGCGGACGGATTTCTCCCAGATATTCAACACCTCATTATAGTCGGAAACCGTCAGCGGACGGATGTCAGGCAACGGGTTTTCCTTCAAAGTAGTTCTCTATGGTTTTGAGCGCTTTTTGATAATATTTAATGTCATGGGCAACAAAGTCGTTTATGTTTACCGAGCCGGTATGCGGCTTCAGTTCTCCATTGCCGTCGGCTTTTAATCCGCCGATAAAAATCTGGGAAACCTTTTTGTTAAACAGGTTTTGCATATCTTTTAATCCGGCTTCAAAAATGCCGTCAACCTGTTCTTTTTTCAAGCTCAGGTCTTTCAGCTCCTTATCTGTTTCATAAAGATAGGTCGGATTAAATTCATAATTTTTATAATCGCGCCGCGTGGTGATATGGCGGGCGGTAAAGAGTTTGTTGATATCTTGTTCGGGAATTTTCAGCCCGAGTTCTTCTTCGGCTTTGCGAATGCCTGCTTTGGGCTCTTCTCCGGCTTTCAGATGTCCGGCGGCGGAGACGTCAAGCTTTTGCGGGCTGTTGTATTTGTTTTTGCTGCGGAGCTGGATCCAAACCTTGTGGTCGTGATTAGCGGCACGTTTGACAATCCAGCAATGAAAAGACTTATGCCACAGGCCTTCCTGATGAGCCTGAATAATCGGAGCCGTGCCGAGCGGGTTCATATTTTCATCGTAAATATCAATCAGGTCTTCCGTCATAGCCAGCCTCCTTGTCTTATCGTGCGGTGAATATGACTCCTTCAACCGCTTGCCCGTCTTCCGTACGGAGCGTTAAAGGCGTCTGCTTTATGTCAGCGTATCCGTATTTGGTTAAAATGTTGTTAATATACAACGGATTGTGTTTGTATCTTCCGGTTTCGGCAAGTTGGTAATCCGGTGTGCCGGAAGATGTTTCAACGGAAAAAATCAGGCGGTGCGGGGCACAAAGCCTGATAATGTCGTCAAGGCTGCCAAAATAGCAAAAGACATCGGCGGCGGTGATCAGGGCCGTATCCGCCGGCAGTTCCGTTTGCAGATAATCGGTAATGTCCCGAGAAACAAGGCTGGCGTAAACGCCTTTGTTTTGGGCGCGTTTTAACATTTCGGGCGAGAGGTCAACCCCGATTATTTGGTTTTGAGGCGATTTAAGAGCTTCTCCCACAAGCCCCGAACCACACCCCAGATCCACAATGGTACCTTTAACATCTCCTGCAAGGTTTCTAAAGTTTCGCGGAAGCTGGTAACCAACATTCTGGAGAACCAGCTCATAAGTATCAGCGAAATGGTCAAAAAACTTTTGAGTAAAAATTTTATCAGGCGCAATGTTTTCTCCTTTGAAAACGGCGTTAATATGTGTGGCGTAAATATTCTGCGGATTTTGTTCCGCCCAGTTGGCAGCAATTTTTTGCGCTTCTTCAATCTTGCCGGAACGATGAAGCAAAATCAGTGTTTCCGTAATGTTCAGCGATATTTCTTCCAGAGCCGGATTATATTTGTATGCATTGAACAAAAGGCCGAGGGCTTCTGTATAATCGCCCGTGTCTTTGAGGATTAAGCCGAGATTGTTGCAGGCTTCGGCGGATTGCGGGTTTATCAGAACCGCGCGGCGAAAGGTTTCCAGCGCTTCCGGCAGGCGGTTTTGCTTTTGGAGCAGGGTGGCATAGTTCAGGCAGGCGTCAAAATTGTTCTTGTCCAGTTCTGTTGCCCGAAGATAAAGCCTTTCGGCTTCTTCTTCATTTTGCGCGGAAAGAAAGTTTGCACGGTTAATGAGGGCAGAAAGATTGTCAGGATCGGATTGCAGGGTTTGCAGCAAAAAAGGCTGGGCTTGTTCCGGATTGCCTTTTTGCAGACAGATTTCGGCAAGCAGCAGGTTGATATCGGCATTGTCGGGAGCAAGTTCCAAGGCCCTTTGGGCATAGGTTTCCGCGCCGGCGGCGTCTTGTCTTTGCCGGCAAAGATTGGCAAGGTGATAAAAAGCTAAAGGTTCGTCGGGATGTCGGGTGCTCAGTTGTTTTAGTGTCCTTTCGGCTTTTTCTGGGGTATCAAGCAGAGCCAGACGTACTTTGGCCTCGTAATAGTGCGGGTCTTTATCCAGAGCCTGCTCATAACAGCGCCGCGCCTGTTCGGGCTGATTTTGATCGCGGTACAAGTTTGCAAGCTGGACATAAGTTTCTTTGACGTCCGGCGCGAGAGCAATGACTTTTTGAAAAGCCTCCGCCGCCTCATAAGGCTTGTGCCAGTTGGCCAGAGAAACGCCAAGGTTAAAATAGTAAGACGCTTTTTCCTGCGGGGCATGGCGAATGGCCTGATAAAAAAAGTTAACAGCCTCCTGATCTATGCCGCGGCTTTGGGCTATCAGCCCCAACAGGTTTAAGACATCCGGCTGGTTGGGGGCCGTTTCCAATATCTGGCGGTAGATCTGTTCCGCTGCGGCAAGGTCTCCGGCATCATGCAGGCTTAAGGCGCGCTGAAAAAGCAAATCATATGACATTCGGCAAAACTCCTTTGTTTGCTTAATATTAGGTTATCTGTGTGAAAAATCCAGAGATTTTTGAAGATTTTTCTTGAAATTTGTATTTGTTTGTTGTAACTTATGCTCACTTCCGAGAAGGCGGGTTGCAATATACCCCGTTTTACGGGTGTGAAAAACAGGCGCGGAACAAGATGCGGATTGGCTTTCGGACAGCGTAAGACTATCGGGACAATAATGTAAGCTTAAGTTAAAAAAAAGGAAAAATTTTATGAAAAGTATTGTTTCTGCAAAGAAAAAAGTTGAACGCAGATATATGAGCAACCTTTGGGGCAATCCGAACAGCTCTTTTGCCAAAAGAGAATATGCTCCGGGTCAGCATGGTCAGAGAAGAAAAAAACAGACTGACTATGGTGAACAGCTCTATGCAAAACAGAGATTGAAAACTTATTACGGCAACGTTTCTGAAAAACAGTTCCACAAATATTATGTTGAAGCTGTCCGCAGAACCGGCGACGCCGCTGAAAATCTGGTCGGTATTTTGGAATCCCGTCTGGACAATCTGGTTTGGAAGGCAAAATTTGTTCCGACAGTTTTTGCTGCCCGTCAGTTTGTTAATCACGGCCATGTTTTGGTTAACGGCAAGAAGGTTAACATTCCTTCTTATATGGTTAAAGCCGGCGATGTGATTGAAGTTCGCGAAAAATCCAAGCAGCTGCCTGTTGTTTTGGCTGCCATCGAATCTACTAACCGCGACTTTCCGGGATATTTGGAAGTTGACAGCAAAAAACTGACTGCCAAATATTCTTTTGTTCCGAAATTTGACGACATTCCTTATGCTTGTCAGCAGGAACCGAATCTGGTTATCGAGTTCTACTCAAGATAGTCGGTTTTATAGAGAAATCAAAAACCTCAGGAGTTATGCAAGCCCTGAGGTTTTTTGCTTTAAATATCAGCAAAATCAGTTATTATACTTAACAATTATTTTAGAGAATAACTTTAGAGAGTTACTGATATGGATGATGTTATTATCAATTCTGAACCGAGAACCGAAACCAAACCACAACCGGTGAAAGCTCCGGCAAAAAAAGTAAATGTTCAAAAGCCTAAGAAAAAACGCAGCTTTTTTGTTTATTTGCTGGATTTGGTGCAAAAGACACTGATTGCCGCTTTGTTGCTCGGCATTAATTTTGTGCTGTTTTGCGGGGCAGGGAGCTTTAACATGTTTGAAGCTTCGTTTGTGCCGGCGGGGGAAATTCTGACCGTTCTTGTCGGGATAGCGGTTTTTTGTTTTGCATTTATCTTTTTGTTTTCTTTTTCAAAGTTTTTGCAAAATTTGTTTTTGGCAGCTGTGACGGCCGCGGTTTTTCTGGCGACGCTTCATCAATTTGCCCTGTTTGATCAGGGAGCCGTGCTTTATGACTGGGCTAAAGCCTATGTCGGCAATGACGCCTCATATTTTGCCGAGTACTCTCATTATATTTTAGCCGGTTTGGCAGCTCTGGTTATGTTTGTTTTCTGCACAACGGCCAGAAAGTCTACGGTGTCATATTTTATCGGCATATTGTTGATTATCTTTGCCGGAATTGCTTTTGACAACCATATTGCAAGAAATAAAAACCATGATTATCGGGTAGTTTTTGAGAATCCGGCTGACGAACCGAAAGGAAGCGGCAAAAAGTTTGTTTATATTGCCATGCCGAATCTGGCTTCGTATTCGTATTTGCAGTCTGTAGCCAAGGACAATCCCCGTGCGGAAAAAGCGCTTTCTGCAATGTTGGGATTTTATAATGACAACGGTTTTACCATGTATACCAATGCCATGGTTGCAGATAAGGATGCGGTCAAAAATCTGACGGTGACATTGAATCCGGCACATTCCGGAAATGTTGACAAGCTGGCGCTTAAAAAGCCCTGGATGTTTGGCAATTGGGATTTCAGCCGGATTAATGCGGAACGGACTTATCTGAAAGAAAATCAGATTTTTGACGTTCTGGCCCGTTCCGGTTATGAAATCAGCGCTTATCAATCACGCGGGCTGGAGCTTTGCATGAAGAATAACGGTCCGGCGGTACATCACTGTCTGGAAAAGAACAATTTTCCGCTGGATTTGTCCGGAAGCAAGTTAAGCAAGACTGACAGAACGCTGGCTCTGACCGGCGAATGGCTGGAGAGTACAGGTTTGGCAAAAGGATCATCAATGTTGTATTCGGTTTTGGATACCGTGATGAACGTGGATAACGTTCCGCTGGTCGGAACCTCTTATGATAAGCTCTATGTGGTTGATTCTTACAAAGTTTTGTCTCAGGCGGCAAAGGATATTGCCAAGGCAAAAACAGACGCGGCTTATTTTATATATATGGATTTGCCTTCCGATATGTATGTGTATGACGAGTTTTGCAGAATTAAACCGATGAGTCTTTGGACGTGCAAAGATGATCTTGATTTTGGATCGGCTGCACCGCTGACTAAGAAAAGAGATGCTTATTTTGACCAGCTGGCTTGTGCATACGGCAGTCTGCAATCTTTTGTTGATGAATTGCAAAAGAGCGGACAGGCCAAAAATGTGGTTTTGATTATTCAGGGATTGAACGGTTTGAACGACAATGTTACAACGATTGCCGCTGAGAATTTGCAAAACCGCCAAAGTGTGTCAATGGCGATCAGAGATCCGCTGCGTCAGGGTTTTGGCATTAAAAAAGAAATTTGTACGGCTCCGGAGATTTTGCAGAGATATTTGTTTAAAAAAGGCGAATGTCAGCCGGAGAAAGCTTTGGGGGTTCATGCCGAGGTTTATAAAAACCTTGTAAAGGCGTTGGACGGGCGCAAAATTACCAAAGAAGATATCAGCAAAGCTTCAGAAAAGTTTAAGCTGTGGTATAAGGATTGGAAAAAAGCCCAAGAAACCTTGAGTCCTAAAGGTCTGCCCAAAATTCAGCCCAAGACGGGAGATAAAACTAAAGCATTGCCTGTGCCTAAAGCAAAAGCAGAAGTTCAGGCAAAGGAAGCCGCTAAAGCCAAGGTTAATGAGCAGCCAAAAGAGAAAGCCGAGCCTAAAGTTGAAAAGCAACCGGAAGCCAAGCCGGCGGGTATAAAAGAAAAAGCTCTGCCTCAAGAAGAAGCTGCGCCAGAAACTTCGGAAAAGGCTGCTTCCGCTGAGGAAAAAACACCGAAAAAAACAACTGCGCCGGAAAAAGAAGAAGTTTCCGAGGTTTTGGCAACAACAGTTGATAAAGCCAAGAAAGAGCAGGCTTCGTCAGAAAAAGCACCGGAAATTCTGCCTGAAGATTCTTCTGTAGAAGAGGCTCGTGAACCGGCAGCAGAAAAAGCCAGTGAACTGCCGGTTGCTCCGAAAGAAACAGCAGAAAAGAAAATTGTTGAACAGGATAAAGCAGAAGAAGCAGCTTCGTCCGTACCAGCGGAAACGGAAAGCGAAGCTTCCAATGATGCCGACGAACTTGGCGATGAGCTCGGGTTGGGTGACGATATAGCCGTTCCGGCAACCGAGGTCAAGGCGGAAGAACCGGAAGCTATGCGGATTATCAGTAAAGAAGAAGCTGAAGCTTTGATTAAAGGAGAAGGTGCAGGATCTTTGATTCAGCTTGATAATGCAGAGAATTCCGTTACGCTTTCAGATGACACGGCCGTATTGTCGTCTGATGGTGCGGAAGAGCGCAAAGTTGAACAAGAGGACAATCCGGTTGCGGAAAAGGCAGCCGCTTCCGATGTTAAGACAAAAACATCTGACGGCACAGGAAAATAAAGGTATCCGAAATGCTGACAAAACTGAAAAGCCTGTTAAAAAATAAAATGTCTCCGGTGAGTTTGCGGAGGGTAGAGGCTTTTCAGCGTAACCGGCGGGCTGTGATATCTCTTAAGATTTTTCTGATTGTTTTCGGGTTGTCTTTATTTTCAGAATTAATTTGTAATGACAAGCCATTGATTCTAAAATATAATAACCAATTGTATTTTCCTGTCTTTAATAGCTATACCGATGCGGATTTTGGCGGCGATTTTCCCACGCCTGCTGATTATAAAGACAAATATCTTCTTGAAAATATTGAAAAAAACGGGTGGATTGTATGGCCGGTTCTGCCTTTTTCTTTCAATACCGTGGATTATGAGCTGGATGTGCCGACACCTGCCGCGCCGTCCCGCCAGCATTGGCTGGGGACGGATGACGAGGGGAGGGATATTGTAGCCCGCATTCTCTATGGTATA
>CABUWG010000040.1 GCA_902495305.1 uncultured Pseudomonadota bacterium
GCGTGAAATTTTGGAAGCCGTTGTGAGCGACTTTCGGGCACAACAACGAGAAGAGGAAGAAGCCAAAAAGGCCGCACAAATGCAAACGCCTTATGCCCCAATACAAAACGCACCGACTTTTGGCGCACAGAGGGCTCATGTGCCGGCCGGTCAAGCCACGTACGGCGAAACAGAAACCATCGGCGGCGCACAACAGCAACCTGCCCAGACGCAAGAAAGTACTTGGAGAAAAGTTGGCGGCAACACTATTGATAGCGAACTCACACCAATACCTTCGCTTTATTCAATGGGTGAACAAATTGGCGAATTGACAGCCAATGCTGTACTAGGAGCTAAATATGTGAAAGAAATGAAAAACACAGGGAATTATTTAGTAAACAAATATGGTCAAGGAATAGGTGCGGCTGACGGTATTGATGATTATTATCATCCTTTATTGCAATGTTATCTGGCACAAATCAGCCCGCAAAGTGGTAGAAATGGTTTAATGTTGGGATATGCTAAAGAACACTATTATGATTATCCTAAAAAGTATTATTGGCGTAAAATGCCCAAAGATGTTATTCTTCAAGATTTGGAAAAAGATCTTGCCAATAATCAATATGGACACGACATGGGAAGAAAATACCCAAACAAATCCTGCATAGAAATGCTAGAACATTTAAGACCGCCTCGGATGAAAAAAGAAGGTCTTTATTAATAATTTTTAATTGCAATGTTAACCAGCTTTCCATATACTGGTTAACATTGTATTTTTAGGAGAAAATCCATGAAAAAATTGTTCTCGGTTTTTATCACTATTTCATATTTTATTGTGCTGTTTGCGTTTTTTGTGTTGGCTATTTTTGAATATTTCTATTGGGACACTGATATTTATGGTTTTGCCAAAGATGCCCTTCATTTTAAAAATACATTGTATTTTTCTCTGCTTGTTTTAAGCATTATGAGTTATGAAGCTAAAAAAACATGGTTAAAATTGGCATGGATTATCACTTTTATCATTATGCCTCTGATGATAATTAACTTGATAGAAATCAAAGCGATATCAGAGTTTGATAACTGTATTGAAGATTCACATTGTCCGACAGACGGCTATTGTAACAATCTGGACAGAGATAAAAGCAGCATTAATTGTTACTCCTATAAAGAAAATGAATGATTTTTTAAAAATTAAAAAGTCTCGGAGGGACGATGAATAGAAAAGAAAGATTAATCGGACGGATAAAAAATTTTATTAGTGTTTTATCAGTATTCGTTTTATTGTTTTCTTTACTGACCGTTTTCGCATTGCATACCATTATTACCATAGATTTTTTTATGATAATATTTGATTTGCTTTTTGCCTTGGCTATCATTATCTCAGAAAACTTATTTAATTTTCCCAGAGACCCAAGAACTGAGACTTATGCTATTTTTATAGATGTAGCTTTGTTTTTTCTGGCTATTATTATTTGTGCTCTGCATTGGGATGCTGTTAAGCAAATATGGTAACATTTCTTTGGTTAAGAAAAACACCAAACGGCTCCCCGCAAAGAAACTAAAAGGC
This sequence comes from uncultured Pseudomonadota bacterium, assembly GCA_902495305.1. GTDB lineage: Bacteria > Pseudomonadota > Alphaproteobacteria > RF32 > CAG-239 > MGBC133411. The sequence continues at coordinate 1,547 of CABUWG010000040.1, forward strand.
AAGATTCTTCTTGCCTTTTAGCTTATGGTGAAGTATTTTGGCTTATAATACAAGCGAGTAAAACCATGCAAAATATAGTCAGATACACAAAAATTCTAATGAATATCGGTACAAAGATTTTGTTGGTATTGTTATGGCTGTTTTACATATATGGTATTTATAATATATTGTACCATAACTGGCATGGTGAATTTGTTGGGCATCCCAAAGGAATGCGCCTTCCTCACAATATTTATTGGTCGCTTTGGGGAATTAATTTTATCATTTTAAATATAACAATTTGGAAGATTTGGCCAAAGCTGTCTAAGCAGCATAGTATGTTTTTGCATATTGTATTGTTTCTCATTCCCTTTTTTTTGTTTGAACTGGGCGCCGTATTTTTTAGTCTGCTTTCTTAATTTTCAGTAGTGAGAAAATCCATGAAAAAATTGTTATTAAATACTTTATCTTTGTTTAAGAGAAACGTCAAACGACTATCCGTTCAAGCAACTAAAAGGCAAGATTCTTCTTGCCTTTTAGCTTATGATAAATGCTGAACCAATTTTGCAACGGCAAATCAGGGATAATACGCTGTCAGAAAGTTGTTATTTGAGATTATCGCAAAACGGATTTTTCTTTACCTGTTTTACATGAACCTCATAATCCCGCACGATTTTTTCCGAACCGAAATCAGCTTCGGCCACAATAACGATTTCAGACTTTCTGAGGTTTTCCAAAACATCGTCATTCAGATAATCCAGCAAGAGCACGTCATCCGGCCGCCGATACAGTGTAGCGTGCCTTCCGCCGTCATAAATCACACGCGGATTTTCAACGTCGGTCTGGCGGCTTTTGATAACAAAAACCAAAACGTCTTCTTCTGTCCGCACAATTTCATAATCTTCGGCGTGCTCCATGCAGGCCTCCTGCTTTTAAAGTTCTTTGATTTTTTTGCTGAATGATTTAGACGTCTTGTTCAGTTCGTCCAAAATGCTGTTTGTGGTTTTCAAAATCACGTCTTTCAGCGGTTTTTTTGTTGAGCCGCCGGCAAAAGCGCTGGCCATCTCATTCACATATCCGCCCAAAATCGAGTCGGTGGCGTGCAAACCATGCTTGGCCAGCACGGCGCTCATTCCGGCAAAACCAAGGACGGCTCTTCCGCCGGTTTTGGCTGTTTCTTTACAAATTGTACCTGCTGACATCAAAAAAATCTCCCCAAGAATCTTAACATGTTGTTAATATATCACAAAATTTTCTACATTACAACAAGTTTTTGTCAAAAACCGGATTCGACAGTGGTTTGCGCCAAAAACGCCTGATAATTTTTTTTATAAAATAACTTGACTAATAATTTTAATGCAGTATAAGGGACGACGGTTTTTTCAATTTTTCTGTAAATTATTTGCTATGTTAAAGTTTCGAACCTGTTATTAACACTTTTATGCAAGGCTGCCGGTATTTTCTATCGCTCTTTCCATAATGCAGTTAATAATTCTCAAAAGATGAGCGCGTTTTTTTGCATATCCTGTCACACTTGCAAAACTTCGCTGAGGCGGTGGCATAAAGTGTTTTGGCCGCATTCGCATCACCTGTTGTCAGGTCGTGCGTGGTTCGAAGGCGTCGTTTTCGACGGGTTCTTTTGCAGAGGTTTAGGTTATCTTCTCTGATCTTCACAATTCTGCAAAATGGCCGAAAAGCCTCTTTCCCTGAAAAACAGGAAGAGGCTTTTCTTTTTTGCCGCAGTTTGATATAATGCCTTGACTCGCCCGCTTTATTGTATTAAATTACATCCGGTTTTTATGAAAGATTAACAAAAAGATGAACGTTTTTTACATATCATACATTCCTGCCATTATTATCCCCTAGGGGGATTTGTCTTTTTGCATATATAACACTTTTCAAAATTAATAAATTTTAATCATTAACGGGTATTTGTAACATGAAACATTACGCTGAGGTCAAGGCCAAAGCCGACTTTGTCGGGCTTGAAAAAGAAGTCTTAAAATTCTGGGAAGAAAACCAAACTTTTGAAAAATCTGTACACAACCGTGACGGCGCTGCCGAATTTGTGTTCTATGACGGTCCGCCGTTTGCCAACGGTACGCCGCACTACGGACATATTATGGTGTCTTATGTCAAGGACGTGGTTGCCCGTTTTCAGACCATGAACGGCAAAAAGGTTGAACGCCGTCTGGGCTGGGACTGTCACGGCCTGCCGGCAGAAATGTCTGCCGAAAAGCAGCTGGGTGTTTCCGGTCGTAAACAGATTGAAGAATACGGCGTTGAAAAATTTAACAATTTCTGCCGCTCCGACGTGCTGAAATATTCCGGTATCTGGGTTGATATGTTTAAGCGTATCGGCCGCTGGGTAGACTTTACGCATGATTACAAGACCATGAACCTGTCTTTTATGGAAAGCGTGATTCATAACTTCAAACAGCTTTATGACAAAGGGCTGGTCTATGAAGACTACCGCGTCCTGCCTTATTCCTGGGCTGCCGAAACCCCGCTCTCAAATTTTGAGGTCAATCAGGGATATCAGGACAAAACCGACAATGCCATTACCGTTATGTTCAGGCTTGAAAACGGCATGAATATTCTGGTATGGACCACCACGCCGTGGACGCTGCCGTCAAACCTGATGCTGGCCGTCGGGCTGGATATTGATTATGCCGTCATGGAAGAAAACGGTCAGAAATATGTTCTGGCTCAGGCTTTGCTCGGCCGTTATAAAAAGCAGCTGGAGCATGCCGTACAGGTCGGAACAATCAAAGGCAAAGACCTTGTCGGCATGAGCTACGAGCCGATGTTCCCGTATTTCAAACACTTAAAAGAAAAAGGCGCTTTCAGGGTTTTGAGCGGTGAATTTGTTTCGATTGAAGACGGTACCGGCATTGTCCACATTGCGCCGGGTTTTGGTCAGGACGACTTTGAGGCCTGCCGCGCCTATGACGAGAATTTTCCGGTTGTTTGTCCGGTTGACGAAGCCGGCAAGTTTACGGCCGAAGTACCGGATTATCAGGGCAAACAGGTTTTTGAAACCAATGAGCCGATTATGCAGCTCTTAAAAGAGAAAGGCATCTTGGTCAAAAAAGAACAATATACCCACTCTTATCCTTTCTGCTGGCGCACGGATACCCCGCTGATTTATAAGGCAATGTCAAGCTGGTTTGTCAAGGTGACGGATTTTCGTGACGACATGGTCAAAAACAATCAGCAGATTAACTGGGTGCCGGAACATATTAAAGACGGCCGCTTCGGCAAATGGCTTGAAGGCGCCCGCGACTGGTCAATTTCGCGCAACCGCTTCTGGGGAACGCCGATTCCGGTCTGGAAGTCGGACAATCCGCAGTTCCCGCGTGTTGACGTCTTTGGTTCTTTGGAAGAAATCAAAGAAAAAACCGGTTTTGAGGTCAAGGATCTGCACAAACCTTATATTGACGATGTGGTCTATCCCAATCCTGATGACCCGTCCGGCAAGAGCATGATGCGCCGCGTCGGCGATGTCTTCGACTGCTGGTTTGAATCCGGTTCCATGCCTTATGCCCAGATTCATTATCCTTTTGAAAACAAAGAATGGTTTGAAAACCACTTTCCGGCAGATTTTATTGTCGAGGCCATGGACCAGACCCGCGGCTGGTTTTATACGCTGACCGTGCTGTCCACCGCATTGCACAACCGTCCGGCTTTCAAAAACTGCATTTGTACCGGATTGCTGATGGCCGAAGGCGGACAAAAACTATCCAAACGCCTGAAGAATTATCCCGACCCGAATGAAGTTCTGGATACAATCGGCTCTGATGCACTGCGTTGGTTTTTGGTTTCTTCGCCGGTTTTGAAAGGCGGCAATCTGGCCGTTGACAAGGAGGGCAAAGAAATTGCCAAGGCTGCGCGCGTTGCGCTCATTCCGCTGTGGAACGCTTTTTACTTCTTCACGCTGTATGCCAATGCCGAAGAATACAAGGCCAAAGAGATTTCTTCTTCGCCGGAGGCTATTGACAATTATATCTTGTCCAAACTCAAACGCCTGCGCGATGTGGTTAAAAACGGTATTGACAACTATGACGTAGCCGTTGCCACCAATGAGGTTGCTTCTTTTATGGAAGTGTTGAATAACTGGTATATCCGCCGGACGCGCGACCGCTTCTGGGAAGGCGACGCCAATGCTTTTGACACGCTGTATGCCGTCTTGGTGAATGTCTGCAAAATCATTGCACCGCTGATGCCGTTTGTCACCGAATACGTTTATAAAAATCTGACCGGCGAAGAGTCCGTCCACCTGACGGATTATCCGGCACTGGCAGAAATAACGTATGATGCCAAACTGGTTGAAGATATGGATTTTGTGCAGGATTTGTGCTCGACCGGCAAGTTTATTCGCGAGGAAAAGAACCTGCGCAACCGTTTGCCTTTGTCCGGTCTGACACTGATTGGGGCGGAACTGAGCCGTGAATATCAGGAAATTGTCAAAGATGAGCTGAATGTTAAAGAAGTGAAGTTTGATAACAAGCTGGAAAACTATGCCGCCAAAACCATCTATCTCTATACGCCGCTGCTGGGCAAGGCTCTTGGCAAGGATATGGGGCCGGTGATGGGCGCTTACAAACAGGGCAAATGGGAACTCAATGCCGACGGCACGCTGAGCATTGCCGGCAAAACCCTGACGCCGGATTTGTTTGAAGTCCGGCTGGATATGAAAGACGGCGTGGCCGGCAAATCTTTTGCCGACAACAAAGCTGTTATCACGCTTGATACCAATGTAACGGACGAGCTTCGCCGCGAGGGAATGGCGCGTGACTTTGTCCGTCTGGTTCAAACCCTGCGCAAAGATAAAGACTTTAATGTTTCTGACCGCATTGAACTCTGCTATGCCACGGCTGATGCCGAACTGGCCAAAGCTCTGGAAGAAAACAAGTCTTATATTGCCGAGCAGGTCTTGGCCGTTAAGCTGAATAACGTCTGCACCGGCGGCACACAGGCAGATATTGAAGGCAGCGCAATCAGTTTTGATGCCAAAGTTGCCTAAAATATAAAAGTTGCCAAAATAGAAAAAATATAGTACCCTGTTAAGTAAGGACAGGGTACTTTTTTGGATGGAACAATGTCAGAAGTAGATAATATCAAACAGCAGATTGCAGATGTCAAATATGAAATCGGTTTTGTAAAAACGGCTTTGGAAGACTTCAAACGCCGCTATAATCGCGATAAAGACCTGATTTGGGAAGACTACCGTCAAAAGTCGGCCGAACTGGAGAATAAAGTTTCAGACGCCCGTGAAAAAATGAACTATTTTGAAAATGAAATCCAGTGGCGAAAAGACAGAATCAGAGAGCTTCAGAACAACAGCCGCGATCAGGACGACATTTATCGCAGTTCGGGACAGGAAATTGACCGGATGCGCTACGATGACATTCCGGATAATGAACAAACTTATGACTTTATGCATCACCATCGCGAAGCCGAACTGGCAGACCGCCGTCGCGAGATGAATCAGGATGAAATCCGCCGTTATGAAGATGAAATTACCGAATTTAACAACCGTTATTTTTCAACGGAATCAGACATTGGGGATTATGGCGGCAAAGAAGAGATTTTAAGACAGGAAAAACGGGACAAATTATATCAGGCCAAAGTCTATTATGATGATTTGGCTGCCGCAGACCGTAATAAAATGCGGGATTTGCTCCGCCGGCTTGACGGCTTGGAGCAGGATTTGGAGGCCGCATATCAGCAGGAACATCTCCCCAAACCTAAAACAAATGGCGAATATTCATCAGAAAGTTACCAATATTATCTTGATAACAAATTTATTGCCGATGAAAATGACTTTGACACGGATACGCGCCCCCAAAACCATGGGCCGTCGTATAGTCTGGATGATTTTTCCGGTCGTCCGCAAGAGAAGTATATTAAAGATGATGCGGATGACAACGGCTGGAATGGCAAAGAAGTTGATGATTACTACATGCCGGCGCAGGGAGCGCTGAAGGATTTTGCTCAGGAAACCGGCCGGACTTTTCATGAACAGACCGGAAGACAAGGCTACAAGGCATCTGTCGGACATACTGAATATAATTACCGGAACAAAAACCGTTTGGAAATTATCCGTCGGGAAGAAGAAAATAAAAAAGCCGTCCCGTCAATTGAAGACTTTGTAACAGCGCTGATGATAGAAAAAAACAATGGCAAAACCGTTATCAATGTCAGCAAAGCGGATAGTGACGAATATCGGGCACGCCTGATGATTGCCAGCCAGAAAGTCGGCCTTCGCACGCGCGGCTATACCAAGATTGAGGATGTGAACGGCTTGGACGAGCATACTTGCGAAATGCTGAAAAAAATGCCTGATGCCGAAAAAAATCAGGAATTGCTGGAGCGCCTGCGTCAGCGTAAAAGAAAAATGCCGGACGACAACCCTGCCGGAAAAACGCCGCCGGCAGCCGATAATAATCTGCTGAATGCCAGACGTAACCACAGCCGTTGATTTTTAGAACGCCGGACTTTGAACGCTCCTTTGTTAAGCTGATACATAAAAACCCCGAAAATAATTTCGGGGTTTTATTTTTCTTCTTTGCCGGAAATTACATGGCTTTGACTTTAGCCTGCAAATCTTTGATCAAAGCGTCAACGCCGCCGGCATTGTTTTTGATAAAACCGGCATATTCGTTGCGTGCCGTAATGGCAAGGCTGACATTTTCAATAATAATGTCAACAACTTTGAACTGGTTTCCGTTTTGCTTGACTCTCCACACCACTTTTGCCGGTTCGCCCTGATCCATCGGAACGGTTGAGTTTACAAAAATCTGGTTGGCGGAATTGGACGGTGTCGTTCCTTTAAAAACAAAGTTTTTGCCTTTGAACTCGTCAAAACGTTTTGACCATGTCTTAATGTTCAGCTCGCGGTAAGTCGCAATAAAGTCTTTGCGCTGCTGCGGCGTTGCCGTCCTCCAGGCTCGTCCGAGAACAAATTTGCCGATAAAGTCCAAGTCCAACGCATTGTTAAAAAGCTTTTCAAAACGCGCGTCTTTTTCTTTTTGGGAAATATTGGCATTGATAATATTTTCAATACCGTCATTAGTTACGTTTTTAACAAAAGCTTCGGCTCCGGCCGCATCAACGTCGGCACGGGCATTTCCGGTCATCAGCAGAATAGCGGCAAAAACGGCGGCAAAAAGATTTTTTTTCATTTTTGGTTTCTCCAAATTGTCAAAAAGTTAAATTATTCGTCTTCCATCTCATTAAAGGCTTCGTCCTCGTCTTCCAGCCCAAAGTCAAAGTCATAAGTCTGTGCATTGTCATCAGTGTTGCGACACCCCATGTCTTTGCGGTTTTGCAGATAAGCCGAACGCATTGTCGAATAAAAATCAACAGAACCTCTTTCCAGCTCATTAAGCAAATCAAGTGCCTGCTCGCGGGTAGCAATCGCCTTAACGCCCCAATAAGTATATGTGATTTTGTCACGGACGTTGGCGTCATTATAAGTTGCCCAGTAAACCGGATCAAAAACCGTTTCGGCAACCAGCCCCGTAGCGGCACGCGGCGTACTCGGACCGATGAAAGGCAGCATAAAATACGGTCCGTCGGGAACGCACCATGTTGCCAGAGTTTCGTCAACGTTTGTCTTCTGCTTGGGAAAACCCCAGCCTTCGGCTACGTCAAACAGGCCGCCGATACCAAGCGTGGTGTTAATGGCAAAACGATAAACTTCAATTCCGGCCTGCTTAAAGTTTCCCTGCAGCAGGTGGTTGCCGGCATATAAAGGCTCTTTGATGTTGCTCAAAAAGCTGTTGACTCTGTTTCTGACAGATTCGGAAGTAATATCGCGATACCCCTCGGCAATCGGCTTAAGAACATATTTATCAACTTGGTAGTTAAATTTAAAGACGGCACGGTTATAACTTTCCAGACTGTCATTATCCTCGTGCGGATTATTGTTTCCGGTAGAAGCACAGGAGGCTGTTGTCAAAACCGAGGCTAATACAGCCGGAAGCAAAATCGACTTTTTAATCACTTCTTAGACCTTTCATATTAGTAATTCTGCCGCAAAATATAACATTAATGTTTAATAATATCAACATTTATTTATATCGGACTGTATAAAATAGTATGAACAAAAGGTTATAAGATTCAAGGAGTTGTGCAAAGAAATATTGCCATAAAAAATTTTTTTGCAAAAACTTTCCGGCTTATGTTACAAACAAGAAACCTTTTGTGTTTTGCCTGAAAAGATTTTTTGCATTAATATCCGGAGCAGTTAAACAATTTACTTTTAAGGACGAACAAATGACTAATAAACCTTCAAAACCGATAAACCTTTTTGATTGTGCGGCTTCGCAGAAAATCATCGGACAGGAAAAATTTCTTGAAGCTTTTAAAAACATTTTGAACCACGGCGCTTATTGCCAAGGGCCGGAAACTCACGAGCTGGAAAACAAACTGGCTGAATATTCCAATGCCAAATATTGCGTAACCTGCGCTTCCGGTACCGATGCCCTGATCTTGCCGCTGATGGCCTGGGACGTCAAACCCGGAGATGCCGTATTTGTTTCTTCCTTCACTTTCGTCGCTTCGGCCGAAGCTCCGGTCATCTTGGGCGCCACGCCGGTTTTTGTAGATTCTGATCCTCATACTTTCAACATGGATCCGGCTGATTTGGAAAGAGCCATTGCCGAAGTTAAAAAAGAAGGCAAGCTGAATCTCAAAGCCGTAATTGCCGTTGATATTTTCGGTAACCCGGCTGATTACGACAAGATTTTGGAAATTGCCCACAAAAACGGCATGAAAGTTTTGTCTGATGCAGCTCAAAGCTATGGTTCCGTTTACAAAGGCAAAAGAGCCGGCAATATTGCCGATATGACAGCCACCTCTTTCTATCCGACCAAACCTTTGGCCGGTTACGGTGACGGCGGTGCGTCTTTTGCCAACAGCGAAGAAGAATATGACCTGATGGTGTCCTGCCGCGTTCACGGTATGAGCAAGACTGACCGCTATGACAATATCCGCATGGGTCTGAATTCCCGTATGGATTCTTTTCAGGGCGCCGTTTTGCTGCAAAAGCTGACTGTTTTTGAACAGGAGCTGAAAGACCGTTATACCATTGCCAAACGTTATGACGACAATTTGAGCAGCTACTATGGCAAACAACAGATTATGGATAACTGCAGCTCGGCTTATGCTTTGTATACCGTTACCTGCGAAGACCGTGACGAAGCCATGGCCTTCCTGAAGGAAAAAGGCATTCCTTGCGGCGCATACTATCCGCGTCCGGTCAATACCCAGACCGCTTATGCCAAATGGAACACGCGTTCTCTGCCGGTTTGCGAGAAGCTGTCCAAAACCGTTTTGAGTATTCCGATGCATCCGTATCTGGATCAGGAATCTCAGGACTATATTATCAATTGCATGAACGAATTTGCCTCTAAAAAAAATTCTAAAGCAGCATAATTGATAATGTCCCGAAAAACAGCCTGATGCCAATCAGGCTGTTTTTTTATATCCGAACAGATAGGGGATTATCTTGCGAAAAAGATTGCAGAAAAACGCAGACTTGTGTAAGTTGCAAGAAAGATTATATAATTTAAGGTGCGGAAATGATTGCAAAGCTGAAAGGCATAATTGATACAATCGGCGAGGACTGGTGTATAATTGACGTCAACGGCGTCGGCTATCTGGTTTTTGCCTCGTCAAAAACGCTCGGAAAACTGATAAAAGGCGGCACGGCGGCATTGCTGACCGAAACCGTTGTTCGCGAAGACAGCATCTCGCTGTATGGCTTTTTTGACGCATGGGAAAAGGAATGGTTTAATACCCTGACCAAGGTTCAGGGCGTCGGCGCCAAAGTCTGCCTCAGCATTTTGTCGGTTTTGAGCCCGTCGCAGCTTTCGCAGGCGGTTTCTGCACAGGATAAAAATTCTTTCACCCGAGCCAGCGGCGTCGGCCCCAAACTGGCGGCGCGGATTGTAACGGAGCTGAAAGACAAGATTGTGACTGTCCCGATAACCGAATTTTCTAAGGAGATTGATATGAATCCGACCGAAGAAACTGCGAACTACGGGGATAATGTTGCCATACTGAATGCTGCCGAAGACCCCGAAGCCATGGAAGACGCGATATCCGCTCTGGTTAACCTCGGCTATCAGCGGCTTGAGGCCTATAAGGCCGTCAACAAAGCCGCTGCCAACAAGCCGGACGCCGGCGTTTCCGAGCTGATTAAACTGGCACTGAAAGAATTTGCCCAAAAGGATTAATGGATAATGGACGACGAAAGACTGGTCAGCACCAAAAGAACATCAGAAGACGAAGAGCAGGGGATAAACGCCCCGATAAACCTGCGCCCGACCTCGCTGGCGGATTTTGTCGGGCAAAAGCAGGTCTGCGAAAACCTGAAAATATTTATTGAAGCGGCCAAAAAACGCGGCGAGGCGCTGGATCATGTCCTGCTTTTCGGCCCGCCGGGGCTGGGCAAAACCACGCTGGCTTCCATTGTGGCCAAAGAACTGGGCGTGGGTTTTCGTGCCACTTCGGCGCCAATGATTTCCAAGTCCGGAGATTTGGCGGCAATCCTGACCAACCTCGAGCCGAATGATGTCTTGTTTATTGATGAAATCCACCGCCTGAACCCTGCAATTGAAGAAGTGCTCTATTCGGCAATGGAAGATTTTCAGCTCGATTTGATTATCGGCGAAGGTCCGTCGGCGCGTTCCGTACGGATTGATTTGCAGCCTTTTACGCTGGTCGGCGCAACCACGCGCTCCGGCATGCTGTCGACCCCGCTGCGGGAACGTTTCGGCATTCCGCTCCGGCTGGATTTTTATTCTCCGGAAGATTTGAAGAAAATTGTCGCCCGCGGAGCTCATCTGCTGGGAATGCCGCTGTCGGACAAAGGGGCGATGGAAATAGCCAAACGTTCGCGCGGAACACCGCGCGTGGCCGGAAGGCTTCTGCGCCGCGTGCGGGATTTTGGGGCGGTCAGCGATGCCGCGGAAATTGATAACCAGATTGCCGATACCGCGCTGCGCCGGCTGGACGTTGACAATTACGGCCTAGACGCTTTTGACCGCCGTTACCTGCAATGTATTGTTCAGAATTACGGCGGCGGGCCGGTTGGGGCTGATACTTTGGCGGCGGCTTTGTCGGAAGAACGGGATACCATTGAAGAAGTGATTGAACCGTTTTTGCTCAAACTCGGATTTTTGCAGCGCACGCCGCGCGGCCGTGTTATTTCTGATTTGGGCTGCGAATATCTCGGCGTTGCCAAACTCCGCAAAAACACCAAACAATTTGACCTGTTAGAAACAATAGAGGACTAAAAAATGCAAGACAATCTGCCCCGTGAAATTTCCGCCGACGGAAGCTATACCATGCCTGTCCGCGTCTATTATGAAGATACGGATGCCGGCGGTATCGTGTACTACGCCAATTATCTGAAATTTGCCGAGCGCGCCCGCAGCGAATATATCCGGACGCTGGGTTTTGACCAGCAGGCGGAATTAAGCGCCGAAGACAAATTCGGCTTTGCCGTCCGCCATTGCGAAGTTGATTACTTAAAACCGGCAGTCTTGGACGATTTATTAAGCGTATCCTGCAAGATAACGGAACTTGGCGGTGCTTCTGCCGTCATGCATCAGGAGATTCGCCGCGGCGAAGAATTGCTGGTCGTGCTGAATGTCAAAGTCGTCTGCCTGAACCTGCTCAAAAAGCGTCCGGTGCGCATGCCGGCATCTTTGGTACAGAAGATTGAAAAATATATTTAAATTAATTGAATCTTTAACATTTTATGTTAAGTTCCGGTACAGATTTTTAGTTCCGGACAGTTCCGTTTTAGAATAAGGTAGAAAATGCAATGAATACAGAAACAATGACAGATGTAGCCACCGCCGCTCAGACAATGTCCATGTGGGATTTGGTCTGGGCTTCCGATACCGTTACCAAAGTTGTGATGATCGGCCTGATTGCCGCTTCGGTTTGGTCATGGGCGATTATTATTGAAAAGCTCGGCACGCTTCGTCAGGTCAAACAGCGTTCCCGCAAATTTGAAGAACGTTTCTGGTCAGGCGGCTCGTTAGACCGCTTGTACGATGCCATCGGCACACACCCGTCCGACCCGATGTCGGCAATGTTTGTGGCGGCCATGAAGGAATGGAAACGCACCAATATCATGAAGTCTAAAACAGACCGCGGCCTGCGCGGCGTTTCGCTGCAACAGCGTATTGAAAAATCCATGACTGTCTCGATGGATAAAGAGGTTGAGGCGCTGGATACCCGCATGGGCTTTTTGGCCTCCACCGGTTCGGTTGCGCCGCTGGTCGGCTTGTTTGGAACAGTCTGGGGAATTATCAACAGCTTTAATGCCATTGCCGCGACGCAGAGCAACTCTCTGTCTGCCATGGCCCCCGGTATTGCCGAGGCTTTGTTTACCACGGCGTTTGGTCTGATTGCCGCTATTCCGGCGGTTGTTGCCTATAACAAAATTTCTTCGGATATTGACCGCTATGCCAAGCGGCTGGAGAATTTCATGGTCGAGTTTTCAAGCATTCTGTCGCGCGAAATTGACGATACCGCAATCAAGGCCGATATGGCGGGAGAATAAACCATGGCTTTTTACTCTCAGTTTCAACGCCGCGACGCCCGCTGTAGCCGCCGCAATGCAGATATCAATATGACCAACCTGATGGACGTGATGATGGTTTTGCTGGTGGTGTTTATGGTCGCCGCGCCGTTAATGACGTCGGGGATTGCGCTGGACTTGCCGAAAGTCGGCGGCAAAGCCATGGAAGGCGAGGAAACCTCGGTCAATATCAGCGTTGACAAAGAGGGCTACTATTACATTGGCGAGACCGAAATTCCTGCCGACAAGATTGTTGACAAACTCAAGGCCATTCGCGGAGAAAACGCCCAGCTGAGCGTCACCATCTCCGGCGATACCGGTGCAGAATACGGGCGCGTTATCGGACTGATGGCCATTTTGAAAGAAGCCGGCTTTGAAAAAGTCGGGCTGAAAACTGAACCCAAACCTCGGACTGTAAAGAAAAAATAACCTCAATGAATAAGGCGCTGAAAAAATCAATAGCATTGCATCTGCTGGTCTTTCTCTTGTTTTGGATAGACCTGCCGTTGTTCTGGTCAAATAAAATGACCTTGAATCAGGTGCCGATTATTGTTGACTTGCAGGATGTTAAAATCTCCGAGATGACAAACCTGCCGCCCAAGGCCAAAATGGGCAAGGAAGACAAGGCCGCCTCGCAAAAACAGCGCAAGATAGAAGAAAATTTCTCCAAAGACGAGCCAAAGGAAGAGGCGCCTCAGGACAAAAATAAGGACAGCAAAGCCGAACCGGAAGCTGTCAAGGAAGAAGCGCCGAAAGAAATAAAAAAAGATTTTCTGGTTGCGCCGCAGCCCCGAAAACCCAAAGCGCCGGTTGAAAAAACAAAGCCAAAGAAAGAGAAGCCCAAACCCAAACCGGAACCGAAAAAACAGCCGGCAAAACCGGAGGACAAGTCCAAACCTAAATTGGCTAATCCGTTAAAAAGCCTGCTGGCTTCCGTCGACGCCATGGAAAAGAATTTGGGCGCGGAAGATGAAGAAGCCACCATTAAAGAAGGAACAGAAGTCCAAAATATGGGCGTGGAAGGCGGTACCGGCGGAAACTACTTTAGCGAGCTGAGTATCTCGGAAATGGATGCCTTGGCCGGCCGTCTGCGGGCATGCTGGAATCTGGACCCCGGCGCCATGGGCATTGAAAATATGATTATTGAAATTCGCGCAACCTTGAATCAGGACGGCAGCGTGCGCAAAGTGGACATTCTGGATATGTCGCGCTATAATTCGGACAACTTCTTCCGTTCTGTGGCAGACAGCGCCAGACGTGCCGTCTATATCTGCGAACCGGCTTATAAGATATTGTCTGAGAAATATCCGGAAAAGTATGATAAGTGGAATACCATGCTGCTGAAATTCAATCCGTTGAATAAACAAATCAACTAGGCCGTTACAAACGGCCTTTTTTGCTTGCAAAATTACCGTAATACATTATGATAGGCGTTGCAGTCCGGAGGCGGACTGTGGTGTCGAAAACATCTTACAAACTGTTCCACTTCGGGTGGAGTACGTGATATAAGCCGCTTTGCGGACGAATCAGCGTAACTGTATTAGTGCAGTTTGGGCATAAAATATCCCCTTTTAACAACATTTAGTTTGCCTTTAAGAAGAAAATTACGAAAAAAAGGACGCAGGCAGTATATTGGATACTGTCAAGGAGTTTTTTGAAGTAAGGGCTTCTTAAAGGCAAATCCTTTGGACAGTTCTCTCAAGCCATTCTACTTGAAATTTTTCTCGCCGCTACGATTTGTAACGGCCTCAAAAAATCTCATCGTATTATGAGATTGAGAGAACTGCTAAATATTATTAAGAGGGGATATTTTATGCCTTGCTCCATCCGCCTATTTTTAGGCGGATTTTGTTTTAACAAAATCAAGGAGCTAAAATAAAATGTTATCAAGAGAATATAGAAGGCAATGGCACACAAAAACTCAAAAATTTTTGGTTGATGAACTCACGCGTCTAATGGATGAAAATGTTGAGCGTCATGTGGAGTTTTTATTAAACTCCACCGGATACGCAAGTTCTTCTAGAGCCGTGAGTCGGATCAGGCATCGTATTTACTGGGATCAGTTTATTTATGTTCTGGCCTATTATGATAAA
>CABUWG010000041.1 GCA_902495305.1 uncultured Pseudomonadota bacterium
ATATTCTTCATCGGCTTCCTCCCATATAAAAATTCTTTTCAGAGCACATACTCTGTCACAAATCCCGTTGGAGCAACGCGGTCTCTGAAGCACATTGTCTCCAACTGAGTGCCGCCCGTCGTACGGGTCATCCTGAGCGAAGCGAAGGATCCAGTCAGATAAATCAGCTATATTATTAAACTGGATTTTTCGTTGCACTCAGAATGACATTATAGTCACTATACCACAAAGAAACGCCAGTGTCAAGTACTCATGAAAAGTGGAGTGGGGATTTTGGCTAAGAAGATAGAAAAAGGCTAAAAAATCCAAATATAAAAACACCGTTTGAACAAACTGTTCAAACGGTATCTTAACTTCAGGGACTAGCCCATTTTTGGCTATAAACCGGCAAAGCATCCGGAAAATTGCTGTAAACTCTCATTTGCAGACTGTTTTTTGTTGTCACCACTTGCAGCCGGAATTCTTCTCCGCTGTCGGCAAATTTTCCCAGACACATCTCTTTGACGCCGCTGTCTCCCATCATAAAAATTTCAGAAAGAACTGTCACAGGCATATTTTTACTCTGGTGCCGGCCATTCAGATGCAACTCTTTTCCCTGAAAATAAATTCTTTTCAAGACATAGAGCATTTGTAATTTGCCGTCCCAGATAAACTCCACCCCGAGCTCCGGCATTGAAAAATATTCATTTTTCGGCGGATGCCGGTAAACCGGATCAACTTCGGCCTGACGAACAAGACGATTGGGAACAAACTCACCTTCGGTATTTCCGTTAAACTGCTGGCAAAAACCTTTCAAAGGCAGAAACATTGCCGCAAACATAAGCAAACCAAATAATTTTTTCATATTCTAAAATTTATAATAATACTTAATTCCGCATCATATTAGCATAAAAAATTTTTTTGTCGAGTCATAATCACCAGTACAAAAGCAGGGCAAACAGCAAAAAACCGTAAATCAGTATACCGGAAACAAACATTCCCGCCACACGAAAGTCCGCCCGTGACGGCATGGCGTTTTCAATGATAATCGTCTGCAAAAGCACATACAAAATGTAGTTTGTCAAATTCATCGGCAGCTGCGGCAGAATATAACGGTTAATGTAAAAACCGAGCGGCAACAGCAATAACGGCGCCATGGCTGCCGGCACGGCGTTATAATACGTCACATTCTGAAAACCCACGCTTCCCATCACATAATAACCGTTCAAATCCCGTTTCGGCCAAAGGCTGAAATTCACCGGACGGGCGTTCATCAGCAGCCCGACCCAATAATGCATAAACTCATGCAATATCGTCCCCGGAATATTCACCAGTGCCGACAACCACAAACTGCGATAAGCCGCATATTTTGCCCGCACCAGAAAAATCACCAGCAAAATCAAATAAAAACGATTATCGGCTACCGTCCAGAAAAGCTCGGAACTGTTCCAGTAAGCCGCCAGTTTTTGCCAGATTTCATACAGCATCAGCCCTCCTGTCTCAAAACTTTCAGACCGGCCAGATAACAATTAAGCAACAATTTGCAAATGTTTTTGCGGCTGTGCTTTCCGCCCTGCTGCGTCGCCAAAAAGGAACTCAGGCTGAACATGGCAAGCATCAACACCTGCCGGAAAAGTTTTTTCTCCTTCCGTCCGAAACGCCCGACCTCGCGCTCAAAATCGGTTTTCCACACTTCGGCCAGCCTGACAAACCGGCGCAGATAAGCCGCCGGCAAACCGCATCCTTTATGGTGCAGATGAAAATTGAACAAAAGAAACCATAAGTTTTCATGCCCCAACACCCAGCCGGCATAAACATCCGCATACATGTTCAGATTTTTATAACTGTCCTGCGAAGGCACAATCTGCCGCATTGCCAAAACCAAATCGTCCAGCGTCAGCATATTCTGTGCAATCACAAAATTATCCATATTGGCAAATTGGTTATAAATCGTTCCGACGGAACAGCCTGACGCTTCCGACAACTTGCGCGCTGTCAGAAATTCCGCCCCTTTCTGTACCACGAGCTCCCGCCCGGTCTTAATTAACAGAGCTCTGATTTCTGCTTTTTTGTTGTCTTTTGTATCTGTCATTATTATATCATCTTAACAAAATATTTGTAAATTAAGGCTATATTAAAACAAATCTGAACAGTGTTCAATTTTTTTATTGCCGGTAAGGATAAAAATATGAAAAAGAGTTTTTACATCATCGCCACTCTGCTCTGCACGACTGCTTTCGGGCTTCGTGCTCAGGAAAATGCCGATTTTTATAAAGATATCATGATCTCGGATGAACTCAAAATGCAGGACAAAATGGATGACGCCTCACAACAGGCGCGCAAGCTGCTGGAACAAAAGCAAGAACCGGTCAAACTCGACTTGCCGGAAGAAATCGAGCCGGCTCAGCTACGCAAACGCAAACCGGTAGAGCTCAAAAAAGCTGCACCGGAAAACCTGTCTCCGGCACCTTTCGGACTGCTCTGGGGCGCAACCATCGCAGACATCAATGACCTCGGCATCACGCTCAATTCCATCGAAATCAAAGATTATGTCAACACGTTCAGTGCTGAAAACCTGCCCAAATCCGTCATCGGATTCCGAACGGTCGATGTTGTTTTCGGACAAGAAAACGAACTTTGGCGGATTATCGCTTACGGCGATTTTCTCAATGATGACGCCTCCGCCAGCAAAGTCATGCTCGAATACCGCAAATACTATGCCCTCTTGAACAAAAAATACGGCAACGCGCAGGAAACTTATATCCCCGCTGCCGCCAACGTTGACCAGAATCCCAAAGAAGAACAGGCACCGGCGTTTGTACCGAGCAAAGACGCCCCCAATCCGCAAAATGCGCCGGACTTGTTAAAAAATCTGCAATCGGGCCAGACCACAATCTATGCTACTTTTCAAAACAAAGACACCGGCGCGGCTTTGACAGTCAGCGTTGACGGAGAAGGCAAAAGCTACATCACCATTGACTACAGAAGTTTGAGGATTCTTCGCCGGCGCGAAGCGCAAACTCTGGACGCTCTGTAATTTTTAAGGACTGAACAACATGAAAAAAGTTAGTTTCTGCGGCATCACCGGCAACGGCATGAGCGCCCTCGCCCAAATCTTAAAACTTGAGGGCTGTGAAGTCCGCGGTTCCGACCTGAACGTTGACATGGGGCTGGACGGCGACCGCCGCCGCGAAAAACTGGAGGCCGCCGGCATCAGATTTTTTCCGCAGGACGGTTCTTCCGTCTCCGATGATTTGGACACGCTGTATATCACCAGCGTCATCAACGAACAAAATCCCGATGTCAAGGCGGCTCTTGCCAAAGGCATTAAAATTCAAAGCCGCTCGGATCTGCTGGCCGAAATTTTCCACCGCAGCAAATACGGCATTGCCGTCGGCGGCACCTGCGGCAAAACTACAACCACTGCCATGATCGGATACATTCTCAACGAACTCGGCAAAAAGCCCTGCGTCATAAACGGCGGTTTTTTCAAAAACTATGCGTCAGACAAAGGCCTTGCCAACTACATTTATAATCGCGGCGAAATCTGCGTGATTGAAGCTGATGAAAGCGACGGTTCGATTCGCAAATATCATCCTTACATTGCCCTGATTAACAACATCGGACACGACCACAAGCCTCTGGAAGAGCTGAAAGAATATTTTTCCGAATTCGCCGCCCATACGTCACACGGCGTTGTCGTCAATTATGACTGTCCGAATGCCCGCACAATCAGCAATCACCCCAATACTTTTTCCTATTCGGTTTCAGATTCCCGCGCCAATCTCTTTGCTTCAGAAATCGGCCTGACGGAACATGGCATAAAATACACGATCGACGGTCAAAGCTTCAGACTACAACTGCTTGGACGCTTCAATGTTTCTAACGCTCTGGCCGCCATCTCTGCCTGCATGCTGCTCGGCATTGACAAATTCGAAGCCGCCCGCACGCTGGAAGGCTTTACCGGAACCGAACGCCGTCTGGAATGTATTGGCCGGAGCAAACACAGTGGCATAACCGTCTATGACGATTTTGCCCACAACCCGCAAAAGATTGAAGCCTCGCTCAGTACATTAAGGGAATACCCCGGCAGAATCATTGCCGTTTATCAGGCTCACACACCTTTCTCCGCCCGCAATACCGGCAAAGAAGACGGCGAAGTTTTCGGCCGTACCCTTAACAAAGACGACATTCTTCTCATGCCGGACATCTATGAACGCATTCCGGAACGCGATACCGACATTTCCGGCGCAGACCTCGTACAATACGCCAAAGACAACGGTGTTAATGCATTGTATTTGGAAACCAAAGACAAAGTTCGGGAATATATTTTGCAAAACGCCCGCCCCGGCGACCGTATTATCGTGATGGGCGCGCATGACAATTCCCTTCCCGATTTTTGCCGCAATCTTTTGAAGGATTTATAAAAATGAAAATACCGTCTGGCAGCAAAGTAGGCATTGTATCCCCGTCCAAACCCGTACCGGAGGAAGCCATAACCCGCGGACTGGAATATTTGCGCGGCCTCGGTTACACGCCGGTAACAGGCAGACACGCTTTTGACACTTACCGCTATATGGCCGGCACGCCGCAAGACCGCGCCGAAGACCTGATGTCTTTTTACCGCAATCCGGAAATCAAGGCTATCTTCAGCACCGCCGGCGGCGACGGTTCGCAAATGATTGCCCCTTTTCTGGATTACGACATCATCGCACAAAATCCCAAACCGCTCATCGGCTTCAGCGATACAACCGCCGTTCAAAACGCAATCATCGCCCAAACCGGCACCCCGCAACTGACCGGTTTTCTGCTGTCTTACGATTTTCCTGACGGTCCCCTGCCCGATGCCAAGATCAACGCCTCGCTCACAACATTGCTGAACGGCGACAAACTCAAAGTGTCCGGCGGCCAATGCGTCACACGCGGACAAGCGGAGGGTATACTGGTCGGCGGCTGCCTCAGCCTGTTCAAAAGCCTTTGCGGCACACCTTACTTTCCGTCTTTAAAAAATGCCGTCCTGCTGATTGAAGACGTGGAAGAAAAAACCTACAAACTGGACTTAATGCTGGAACAACTGCGGCAATGTCCCGATTTTTCAAGAATCAGCGGCATTATCTTCGGAGATTTTTACAACTGCGAAATCCGTCAGCCGCAAGACGGCAGCACCGACGAGATGATAAACTACTTCACGCAGGAAATAAACGTCCCTGTCATCCGCCACTTTCCGTACGGACACAAAAAAAGCCGATACGTTTTACCGCTCGGCTCTCCGATTCGTCTGAACGCGGACAACTGTACTTTAGAACAGCTCTGAGAAAAAGCGTTTTGCCCAGATCCAGTTCTGATTGTTCAGATAATTAATCAGACGCATATAATCATAAATACCGCTCCAGCTCCGGCTGTTAAAAGCCAGCATTGAACCGATAGCCCATAAATTCGCCGACGGCAGAAACAAAAAACAAAACTTATAAGACACTTTAATCAGGTCTGTCTGTTTTTCATGAATCTGAGACCCGACGGCATCAAGATGCTGGGCAATAAAAAAGCCCAAAATTCCGTTCAAAATAAAATTAGACGGCGCAAAATGCGTATAAATTGAAATTCCGAACATCACAAACAATGCCACCAGCGGAAAGAAATACGGCGCAATGATAATCAGCCAGTTTCCCCTTCCGGCAAAAGCCATCTCGCCGCCGGTATCATCCGGATTAACGCGGATACTCTTGACCTTGTGCAGCGTCAGCAATGCAAAAAAACCGTGCGTCAGCTCATGCGTTGCCACCTCAAACGTCTGGTTGATTTCCTTATCCATCATGGAACGGCAGATAAAAAAGAAAATAAAACCGGCAATCAGCCACACATAATGCAGTTCAAAAAAACGAAAATACCCGAAAGACTGAATAAACGCCGGCAGACTTAAAAACATAAATATCCCGACCGGCCATTTGAACAAATCAATTAATCTGTCGACTAAAATACGCATATAAAAAACCTCCGTATTTTTGTACTATACATTAAAAAAAACCGATTTTCATCATAAATTTGCGATATCAACACTTATCCCCTTTCGCCGCAGCCTTGTGCCAAAAGATAAACAGGACAATAAAAACTATTGTCTTTCCAAAGTTTTCAGGCTATTATAATAAGAAAGATATGGATAACAAATAAGGAACAGTCCAATGGATAAGGAAAATAACGAAGAATACCGGACTTTTGACTTCCTGATTAATGATGAAGATGAAGTCATGCTGCTGTTGTATGAACAGGAAGGCGAACCTAAAAATGCGGCAATCGAATTAAACGAAGAAGAAAAATCTGCCGTCCTTTATCGCAACGAAAATGATGAAATCATGCTGACCGATATTCCGGAAAACGTTTTTGACAGCCTGCAGGACGCCGACAAACTTATGGTCTGCGAGTTAAGCGTGGAAGAAAAAGAAGAAGACACAAAAATAGTCTACGCCTACGAAGCCGAAATCAGCGATTAAAAAACTGTTTGTCACACACTCTGCAATTCGCGGAGTGTTTTTTTTATCTCAACGGCAAAAGCAAAAAACATGAAAAAAATTGCAGAGTTTAAAACGGACGAAGAGTTCCGCGGTTTTGTGACCAGACTTTCAGAAACGGAAATCCGCAATTTTCAGCCGTCCGATTGGAATCAAATTTACCGGCAGGCCGAGAAAGCGGCAATGCAACACCAAAACCCTCTGGCAGATTTCTTTCAGATCCGCGGCGCTCTCATTTACAATAGTATACTGTCAGGCATAAAAGCAATACAAACTGCTTTGCACCTTAAAATTCCGGCAGTCTTCCGACTTTCGGAAATTCCCCCTCACACTTCCGCTTATTACCGTCAGGAATTCATAAAGAAAAATGCCGAATGCTTTTACAAGCTTTATAAAAACTTTCACCTGCCGTCAGACATCAGCCGCAGCGTCATACAACTGGCCCGTTCATCAGCCCGAAGCTTTTTGTTCGAGAATGCAAAAATAAAACAACAGATTATTGCCGCCGAAAAAAACGGCAACTTTTATTCCGCACGGCATCTCATCAAAAAAGTCACACGCAGCATATACAAAAATGCCTACCCGAACAGCCGGATTATCCGCAGGTTCTCTCCGAACGTTTATACCACGAATTCAAACGACGACAACATTCTTGGCAGCTACTTCCCGTCTCATCACCAAATAAGAATGCGGGAGCAAACCGATTCGCCGTGCACTCTGCTTGGTCATGAGCTGTATCATGCCCTGCAGGAACTCACGTCAATTCATAACGGGCTGTCAAAACTCAACATCAACTTAGGCGCCCAACCGCGGGAAATGGGAAAATTATACAGATGGAACCACAAGTTCTATTGCCCGGCAAAACTGTTACAAAAACATCTTCCCGACAAAAAAGCCTACCAAACCTATGCCCGACAGCCTGAGGAATATACGGCCAATCTCTTCAGCTTCGCGTTTACGCGTGAAGTTGTCCGCCTGTGCAACCCGCAAAATTTCCGCACACCCTGCCGCCGTCCGCTGCTAAAACTATTGCATATGTTAGATATGCCGTTAGAACGCCTGACTTACACGCCGGACGGCAAAATAACAATAAGCATATCCTCGGAAAAACAATACAAACCGGCGCTGTATTCGGAATTCAGACAAAAATACCTTCCCCCGCTTACTCAGACAACCTCTGCTTCCTCTCGGGAGTTTATGCTGGAAGACAATGAAGACAACAAAAATTTCCTGCTCCGACAGACAGTCGCCTTATATAAATTGCGGAGGGAATGCCGAAAAAACGGAACAAGTTTCCTGCAGGCCGCTTTTCCGCAAACTTTTGACACCTCGAAAATTGACGGGAAATTATCAGACATTGACAAGCGGCTGCAACAAATCGGTAAGCGCTTTTCCCGCTGTTTCTCAGACGATAACAACCGTTAACACTTAACGCCGGATGGTAAAAATCGTCTGCTTGCTGCTGCGGCGGGAAAGCAGCCTCTGAATATAGCGCCCCTGATAAAGATTAATCCCGAGCGAATTGCCAACCTCAACCGCCTGTGGTTCATCCACCCGGCATAAAATCATTTTAGCCCTTTCGGCTTTGTTAACATAATCCATAAAATGCTTGTCTTCATGAATCACATCCATAAAGGTCGGATGCCAGATAATCTTAATCAAATCGGCGTCAAGCTGCTCACGGTTCAAATATTTCAGCTTATCAACCGTAATACCGTCAATGCAGATTTTATACCCGCGCGACTGGGCAAAAGTCTTGGCCAGTATAAAAGCCTTGATATCGCTGAAAATATCCAAAAGCTGCAACTCCAATACAATCGTCGACCGCATGGAGGCGTTAATATCCTCGTCAAACTCCAAAAACTCATCCGACAAAACCGTTGAAACATTCAGGTTAAGGCTGAAGTTGCTGGTCAGAGAGCCGTCGTCATGATTACTGATACTGGCCAGCACGCGCTTGTCGAGCGTTTCGGTCAGATACTGAAACAGCCACGGATTAGCCGTCAAATCCACATCCGGCAAAAGCGTGTCCCGCAAATCGGCAATTGAAACATAAACTTCCTCAAACAGCATTTGCGGCGCTGATTTTCCGATAACGGCACAAACCGCCTGCCGCCGGATAAGACTGGAAAAATCCGCCATTGACAATGTTTTGGTCAGTTTGCCGAGCATATAAGGTGTCAATTCTTTTTTGGGGCGGGCCGCCACATTGGCAAAAGTCCGCAATTTAGGCTCCCCTCCGCCGGAAACCATAACAGGCTCTTTCCTTCCGGCAGCCTGCTTGCTGGCCTCATTGGTTATCAGACGCTGAAATTCCGGCATATCGGTGCGCAGGGAAAAAAACTTCAAAAAGCCGGCGGCCTCCAAATCAAAATTATCTTTAATCAGCCTGTCGTCATGCAGAATAAAACGGATCTTAATAATACAGGCCTGAACTTCTTCTTTTGCCTTTGCCCGATATACCACCACCAAATCATCATTGGGCAGAGAAAAAATCTCACCGTTGTTTTTACGGATCAGATTGTCAAAAGTATCAAGCAGCCCCTGCTTCTGAACTGTTTTAAGGTTAGGGTTTTCCAGCTGGTTGATTTTAATGTAAAGTGCATTATAGTCATTAATGTCTTTTTCAATATTTTTCAGATAATCCAAAATAACCACATCTTTTTTCAAGGTCGGTTTTTCTGCCGGAGCCGGATTGGTATTTTTTGAAAAATTAAACATCAGCTACCCTTCTAACAACTTTTCCAAAGTTTCTTTCTGCGTACATTCGTCCCGAAAAGCTCCCCACAACAGGCGGCGGCGCTTCAGACAAGTCTTGGCGGAACAATATTTGGCATCAGGACACTGCTGCTGGACACAGGCAACCTCCAACCGGTCAATCAAGGGGCCTTGAAAAGTATTAAGACCGTACTTCATGCCCCAGGCCAGCGCCTTGTCACTATCGCATTTGGCCAGAACCACATTATCCGCCCCCAAAAACTCAACAATTTCCTTAATCCCTTCGTTCGCCACGTCATATTCCATCAGCGGTTCCCAAAAAAGCTTAATCATATCCGGTTCAAGCCGCTTGAGGTTCAGCATATTCAACAGCGCCGGACTCATATTGTCAATCAGCAGGCGATGCCCGCCGGCTTTCAAAATCTCTTTCACCTTAAAATAAACCGGCAAATTATTAAACACGTCCATAAGCTGGATTTCCACAATCAGCTTTTGTCCGGGCTGTAAAAAATTTTTTGCCAGCGTCACAAATTCTATTGAAAAGACAGAAGACAAATTCAAATTCAGACTGATTTGATTCGGCCAGTTTTTAATATCCGAAGCAAAAAAAGAACTCATTGTTTTTTTATCAAGCTTTTGCGTCAGATACAAAAACAACCAGCGGCTGGCCAGCAAATCCAGCCTCCCGTCCAAATAAGAACTCAAATCCTTGACGGCAACAAAAAACTCCTGAAATTCGACCTTAAACTTCCCCGGCCCGCAAAGCTTCATCACGCTCTGGCGCTTAATAATTTCGGGAATGTCAATCATATCCAGCTGTTCCATCACCATGTCAATTTCATCGGCGCGGATCGGACGCTTGACCTCCGGCTGTACGGTAATCTCGGCCAGATAATCGGCATTGTCGCGCATTTTTTCAATAAAAGCGCAAAAAGAAATATAATCAGCCGGAAAAGAATAAAGAACCGCAAAATCTTTGACGTCATGGCCATGCAAAACCGGATCGGAAGACAGGCCCTGCCGGATTTTAAACACGGCCTCTTCAACCATATCAGACGTAATCCCCTTGCCCAAAATGGCAAAATCGCCGTTGCTCATCACAAAGAAAGAGCCCTGCGCATTGCCGACCATGCTGTCAAACAACTTGGCAAAAATCTTCACAAATTCCGGATGCCGGTTTTTGGGTTTCAGCTTGGAGATATTAACATATAACACCGAATACCCGAAAGGATTCCGTCCTATCCGGTTCAAAGCGTCCAGCAAATATGTTTCGCCCATATTATTAGCAGATTTGGCCATTACTCTCCCGACAACCCCCGTCATACATAATTATCAAATCATAAACTTGCTTTAGACTGATAGCAAGAACCTTTCTGTGTTTCTTCACATGCTTATAACATTTTTGCCAGTTTGTCATGCAGTTCCTGAATACTGTACGGTTTTTTCACAAAAGCCGTATTGCGGTTTTCTTCCACAATTTTATTAACCTCCCGATCCTGCGTATAACCGCTCATAAAAATCGCCTTAAGCTTCGGATTTTTCAAAAGCAGCTTCTGATAAACCTCAACGCCGCTGATTTTAGGCATCACGACATCAAGCATCACCAGATCAAAACTCCGGTCATACAAGACCAGCGCCTCTTCCGGAGCATTGCATGAAACCACGTCACATCCCAGCCGCGTCAAAATGTCTTTAAGCAGTTCATTCAAAATTTTTTCATCGTCCAAAACCAGAATGCGCCCGCTCAGCTTTGCCGGCTGCACAAATTTTTCCGTCTGGCAGACTTTGGATTTTTTGAGCGGAAAATACACATAAAATATCGTCCCCGCAGCAGAACTTTCTACCTTAATGGTCCCTTTGTGTTCCCGAACAATGCCATAAACCGCGGCCAGACCGAGCCCCGTTCCTTTTCCGGTTTCTTTGGTCGTAAAAAACGGCTCAAAGATATTATGCAGAATCTTCTTGTCAATCCCCTGTCCGGTATCCCCGACCGCAAGCTCCAGATACCGCCCCGGCCTGACTTTCAAAAGACAAGCCGAAATTTTTTCCTCATCCAGCGTCACGGCCTGTGTTGCAATCGTCAGCCGGCCGCCTGCAGGCATGGCATCTTTGGCATTAAAGCCCAAATTCAGCAAAAGGCTTTGCAGATAATTCTTGTCCCCGTAAATACAATAATTGTCTTTTTTGTTGGTCACGGAAATCTCAATATTTTTCGGCACGCCGTGCTCA
This sequence comes from uncultured Pseudomonadota bacterium, assembly GCA_902495305.1. Lineage (GTDB taxonomy): Bacteria > Pseudomonadota > Alphaproteobacteria > RF32 > CAG-239 > MGBC133411. The sequence goes on from CABUWG010000041.1 coordinate 11,433, forward strand.
AGCAGACACACAGCGTCATCTATTGTTTCCTTGATATTAATGTCTTCAAAATTCTTCTCTTTGTCACGGGCAAAAACCAAAAGCTGCGAGGTCAGATAAGCCGCTCTTTTACAGGTTCTGATAATAATGTCCACATATTTGCCGTCATTTTTCTCATCTTTCTGCAGCCTGATAAACTCGGCCGCCCCCTGAATCCCCGCCAGCATATTATTAAAATCATGCGCCACGCCGCCGGCCAGCCGCCCGAGAGATTCCATCTTTTGCAAGTGGTTCAGCTGCGCCGCCTTTTTTTGAGCATGCTTATTCCGCCAGACCACCAGCGCCAGCAACAAGAGCAAAAACAACACCGCACCGAGGGCATAAGGGCTGTATTTTGCCACCAGCGCCTCCCAGTGCAGATATTCAATATTCTGCCACTGCGAACGGATCTGCCAATGCTGTTCAGCATCAATTTTTTCCATAACGGCATTAATGTCCTGAAGCAATCCCTCATTTTCCGGCATGACTGCAAATCCGAACTCATAAGCCGACCCGACCACCGGCGCCACATAGAACAAACGGTCAAGCCCCAGACGGCTGCCCACAAATTTGGTGTGCAGAATATCACCGATATAAAAAGGAATATCGCCGCGGTCGACCGCTTTCATCGCTTCCATGGCATTGTCAAACACCACAAAATTGTGCTCGTTGTCGTTAGCCAAAAGCCGGTGCGCTTTGCTTTGCGGCGTAATAGCAATTTGCTGCGCCCCGATTTCGTCTATGGTATTGACCAGCGTACCTTTGGGGCCGAAAATTCCCAGCGACGAGGCCATATAAGGAACAGAAACCTGCCACGGCTGATTCGGAAAACGTTTTTTGACCGCCAGAGATACGGCGGCAATTTCACCTTCCTGCAGCTTGCGATACCCCTCTTCTTCACTGTCAATAGGCACAATCTCGAATTCGTCCTGCAAATTGGCCTTCAAAATGTCAACATAATTTGAAGTAAAACCTTTCAGCACGCCGTCTTCAATATACTCGTAAGGCGGCGAATAGCGGAAGACCCCCAGACGGACAACCTCCGGCCGGCTGTTTTCAGACGCTCCGGCTCCCCCGCATGCCGACAACAACGCCCAAAGGACCAGTCCGGCTCCCGCCGCCGCTTTTCTAACCAGATATTGTCCCGTCATATGCCTGCTCCCGTGTTCTTTCGAAAAATCAATTATTAGTGCTGTAAAATCTATTTAAAACTTGACGATAAAAATTACTATTGTTAAAAGGATTGTATCAGAAAATATTTAAAAAATAACTATTATCAGAACAGAAGGTAAAAAAAGCTAATGTTAACACCCAAAAATAACGCCGCATTCACCCGCAGCACCATCCTGAACAAAATTGCCGCCAGCTTTATCAAAGACCGTTTTGCCCATGTCGATGACATTATTGCGGAAGTCAACCCCTGCTCCAGCTGCTCCAAACACCTGCAGTTTATTAATGAAATCAACAAAGCCCGCTGTATGGCAGCTCTCGGCTTTTGTCCGGAAGACGAAACTGATTCGTCAAAATCCCTGCACGCTTACGCCATGGAAGCTTTAAGCCGTGAAAAACCCGGCAAAAGCAAAATTTCGGTAATTAACATTGCCTGCGCTGCCTGCAAACGCCAGCAATATGTCGTCAGCGATCAGTGCCGCTGCTGTCTGGCACAACCCTGCCGCCTGAATTGCCCAAAAGAAGCAATTGACATTGTTGACGAACGCGCCAAAATCGACACCGCCAAATGCGTCAATTGCGGCCGCTGCCATGACGTCTGCCCTTACGGAGCCATTATCAAGGCCGTTGTCCCCTGTGAAGATGCCTGCCCGGTCGGTGCCATCACCAAAGATGAAATTGGCAAAGAACACATTGATCATGAAAAATGCATCTCCTGCGGCAAATGCTTAAATTCCTGTCCGTTTGACGCTATTGTCGAACGCTCCGAAATGATTGATGTTATGAGCAAAATCCATAACAGCGACAAAAAAGTCATCGCAATGGTTGCTCCGGCCATTGTCGGTCAATACAGCGGTACGGTAAACAACATGGTCGGCGCATTGAAAAAAATCGGCTTTGACGAGGTGTTTGAGGTCGCCGTCGGAGCAGACATTACCACGCGTAAAGAAGCTGCCGAATTTGCAGAGAGAATGGAAGAAGGCCAAAAATTGATGACCACCTCCTGCTGTCCGGCTTATTACTATGCCGCCAAGAAACACATTCCGGAAATCGAGCCTTTTGTTTCCGGCACCCGCAGCCCGATGTACTATACGGCGGAATTGGTCAAGAAAGAACACCCTGACTGTATTGCCGTATTCTTAGGCCCGTGTCTGGCCAAACGCGTTGAAGCCGAAGACGATCCCAATGTGGATTACGTTTTGACTTTCGAAGAGGTTGATGCCATGTTCAACGCTCAGGAGATTAAGGTTGAAGAATGCGAACCGCAGGAATTTACCATGATATCCAGCGCTCAGGGACGGCGTTTTCCGTTAACCGGCGGCGTTGCCGGCGCTGTTGCTTCTTTGCTTGACGGCAAAGTTGAAATCCGGGCTGAAAATATTGACGGGCTCACCCGCGACAGCATAAAATTGTTAAAACGCTATGCGACCAAAGGCTGTGACTGCAACATGCTGGAAGTCATGGGCTGCGAAGGCGGCTGCATTTCCGGTTTAGGATGTGTTGCCCTGCCCAAAAAAGCAACACGCGCCGTAGAAGCTTATGTTGCCCAGGGTCAAAACCTGAAAGATCAGAAATAATAAAATTACGCTTTTCCCCCCCCCGGCCTGCAAAGCCGGGGGCTTTATGAAAGGAAATCACCATGCAGTCTTTTACTTTTCATAACCCGACAAAAATCATATTCGGTAACGGCAGCTCCGGCAGCCTTGGCAGTCTTGCAAAACCGTTTGGCAACAGAGTCTTGCTGGTATATGGTAAAGAAAGCATAAAAAAAAGCGGCCTGTATCAAAAAATTTGCCGGCAATTAGATGAACAAGGCATCAAAATTATTGAACACGGCGGCGTAAAGTCCAATCCCTGTCTGGAACACACCCGCAAAGGCATTAAAAAAGCCTTGTCCTATCGGGCCAAATTCATTATTGCCGCCGGCGGCGGAAGTGTTATTGACGAGGCCAAGGCTATTGCGGCAGGAGCCGGCAGTAAAACGGACGTTTGGGACTTTTTTCTGAAAAAAGCCGCCATAACTCAGGCCCTGCCGCTTATAACCGTATTAACCATCCCTGCCACCGGCAGCGAAATGAATCCCAATATGGTTATCACGAATGAAGAAACCAATGAAAAACTCGGCTTGTCGGACGAACACTTGTATCCCCGTATCTCAATTCTTGATCCGGAACTGACCTATACAATCCCGGCCAAATATACCGCTTATTCCGCAGTAGACATTATCTCGCATTTAACCGAAAGCTACTTTACCAATAACGGCGGCTGGACACCGGTTCAGCAGCGTTATGTCGAAGGCTTGGTAAAATCGCTGATTGAAGCCGTTGAACGACTGATGGACAATCCGGAAGACAATGAAGCCCGCGCTGTAATGATGTGGTGCGCGACCTTGGGCTGGAACGGCCTGAACACGGCCGGAATTGGCACTTATTCAATGCCCTGCCACACTCTGGAACACCCGCTGAGCGCAGTATACGACATTGCACACGGCGCCGGCCTGAGCATCATTACGCCGGCTTGGCTCTCTTTGCGCCTGAAAGACAAAAAAGACCGGATTGCCCGTTTCGGACGCGAGGTTTTCGGCCTGTCTCACGAAGACGACCAACAAGCCGCGGAAGAAACCATAAAAGCATTAAAAAACTGGTATGTAAAAATCGGTGCGCCGGTAAGCATGAAAGAAGCCGGCATTTACGCACCCAACATTCAACAACTTGTCAGCCTGGCTCTTAAAGGGGCCAAACTGCGCAAAGTTCCGGAGTTGCCGGAACGCTTTATTGAAAAATTATATCAGGCCTGCATTTAAGAGGGGAAAAATTCCCCTCTATTTTTCAAACGCCGCTTTCTTATTCTGATAAAACAATTGCAGACGGGAATCATTCATCATTTCCAAATCTTCATACAATTCAGAATTATCCGGAGCCGTTCCCTGTCGGGCAATAACCTCCATGTCATTAAAATAATGACTGTAAATTTTTGCAAATACCGGACCGGAATAATAATTATAATGTTTTTCCATCTTGTCTGCAGCCGCTTCTGCCACTTTTACATAACGCTTCAAAAGCGGATCAACGGCTTTTTCCTCCACAACCTCATCAGTATCCGCAACATTGGCACGGCTTTCCTGTATACTTAGCTTTTTGCCCAAAGAAGTAACAATTAATGTTCGGCACAATTGGAGCGAATGGCTTAAGTTTTGGAGCAAAAACAGAAAATAAAGCACAAACTACCCTCCCTCTTTGATAAGAGGGAGATGGAGGGAAGCGCTAAGCAAAAACAACCGTTGCTCCGGTTGTTTTTGTCTGCAAGCTCTTTGTAACATCTTGGCAAGCGAGGGAAGCGTCAGCAACCATAGCGAGCCTAGATGCCTAAGTTGACTCACCCGATTACCGAATAATTTCTTAGCTTTTAGCACAAAGAGGTGATAATTAAGCACAAAGTGGTAGAGCGTAGCGACGTTTGTGGCTGCCGGCCTCCCGGCCTTTGGGCTGAAAGCTTAGAAAATGAGGTTGGGCTTGACTTTTTTGAGCGCCGCCGACGTTCGGCCTTTTGGTCAAGCAAAAGTAAGAAAGA
>CABUWG010000042.1 GCA_902495305.1 uncultured Pseudomonadota bacterium
ATACGCAGGTTGCCCTTATTTTTCCTTAATCTTTCTATTTTTCCTTCCAGAAAGTCTATATGATTAGAAAGTTCGGCGCTTGTCAAACCCTGCTCCGTCATTATCCGGTCTAATTCCTCATTGCAATAAGCCCGAAAATTCTTATACCATTTTTTTCTATATTCTCTTGATAACATTTCTTTTTAGCTCCATAATTTTGTTAAAACAAAACCACCTTAGAAACTAAGGTGGTGGAGCCGAAAAACTGCACTAATACAGTTGCGCTGATTCGTCCGCAAAGCGGCTTATTTCACGCACCCCACCTCATGGTGGATAAATTAGTGAGATGTTTTCGACACCACAGTCCGCCTCCGGACTGCAAGCGTTATAATAAATGAATCTGTGACTTTTGCAAGCGGATTTTTCGGGAAGAGAAGTCCGCCCTTCCCTTAATCCTTAAACTGTTGAGCAAAAGCAAATTTATCTATGCCGTTGATGGTTTTGACGTTGTCATTTTCCAGCAAGCCTGGGAGTTCCTGCTGACGGAAGACGCTGCGTTTATCTGCCTTATTGACAAAGGCGGTAACATTGCCGCTCGCTGCCGCAATCAGCCTTTTGCTGGCCAGTTTCCAGACATCGACAATTTGTTCTTTCGGCAAAACGTCTTCCAGCATCCCCAAAGCGATCAGCTTTTTGCCGCAAGGGGTCTGGTCTATCATCATTGCCTCGGGATTTTTTTGCAAATAAGCAAAGGCCTTGTCTTTGTTTTCGGTTGTCGGCAGGTAACTTATGCTATACAGTACCAGAGAATCCGGCGGCGTTGAAACATCATCCGCGGCCGCCGCCTGCATTGCCTGTTCATACAGCTTTTGCATTGCTTCTCTTATCTCTGACAATATCAAGTTCTCCGTTGGCGACAATGATATTTGCGGTATCATTTTCACCGATTTCGCCGTTCAAAATCTTTAAGGCCAGTTTGTTTTCAATCTGGTTTTTCAGCAGACGTTTGAGCGGGCGGGCACCGTAAACCGGATCGTAGCCGTTGTTGACAATCCAGACAAAGGCGGCCTCGTTGACATGGAGTTTGATGTTCTTTTCCGCCAGCCGTTTTTCAATATTCTTAATCTGAATTTCGGCAATATCCTTGATATTGTTTTTATCCAGTTTATGAAAAATGGTTATCTCGTCAATACGGTTGATAAATTCCGGACGGAACGAGCCTTTGACAATATCCATTACCTGCGCCTTTATCTTGCGGGGATCATCAGCGCCGGTCGCATTGGACAATATCTCCGACCCCAGATTGGAGGTCATGATGATAATGGTATTTTTGAAGTCCACCGTCCGGCCTTTTCCGTCGGTCAGGCGTCCGTCATCCAACACCTGCAGCAAGACGTTAAAGATGTCGGGATGCGCTTTTTCAATCTCGTCAAACAAAATCACCTGATACGGACGACGGCGGACAGCCTCGGTCAAAACGCCGCCCTCTTCATAGCCGACATAGCCCGGAGGCGAGCCGATCAAACGGGACACGGCGTGTTTTTCCATATATTCGGACATGTCAATCCGAATCATGGCTGTTTCATCATTAAACAAAAATTCTGCCAGCGCTTTGCTGAGTTCGGTCTTGCCGACGCCGGTCGGTCCCAGAAACAAAAATGACCCTATCGGCTGGCGGGAATCGCTGATACCGGCGCGGGAACGGCGGACGGCATTGGCAACGGCGGCAATGGCTTCTTTCTGGCCGACAACGCGTTTGCCCAAAAATTCTTCCATATGCAGCAGTTTTTCTTTTTCGCCTTCCAGCATTTTATCAACCGGAATGCCTGTCCATTTGGAAACAACCGCTGCAATATTTTCATCGGTCACAACTTCGCTGAAGCCGCTTTTCTTATGCTGGGAGAGTTCTTCCGCCGCCTTGATTTTGCTTTCCAGTTCCGGAATCAGGCCATATTGCAGCTCGCCGGCTTTTTCGTACTGACCGTTGCGTTTGGCAATTTCGACCTCGATTTTGGCCTTATCCAGTTTGTCTTTCAAACCGGTCAAATCAGCCAGAACCTGCTTTTCGGACTTCCATTTTTCTTCCAGCGCCTTAGCCTTGGATTCAAGACCGGAGATTTCATAACCAATCAGTTCCAGACGCTGTTTTGATTTTTCGTCGTCCTCTTTTTTTAAGGCTTCGCGTTCAATTTTGAGCTGCAAAATTTTGCGGTCAAGTTCATCGAGCTCTTCCGGTTTGGAATCGATTGTCATTCTTAACGAGCTGGCGGCCTCATCCATCAGGTCAATGGCTTTATCCGGCAAAAAGCGGTCGGTAATATAGCGATTGGACAAGGTGGCCGCAGCCAGCAGGGCGGAATCGGATATCCGCACGCCGTGGTGGAGCTCAAACTTCTCCTTAATTCCGCGCAGAATCGAAATGGTTTCTTCAACTGTCGGCTCACCGATAAACACCGGTTGGAAACGACGAGCCAGCGCGGCGTCTTTTTCAATGTATTTTTTATATTCGTTTAAGGTCGTGGCTCCGAGGCAATGCAGTTCACCCCGCGCCAAAGCCGGCTTCAGAAGATTGGATGCGTCCATAGAGCCTTCGCTTGCGCCGGCACCGACAATCGTATGCATCTCATCAATAAACAAAATGGTACTGCCGTTAGAAGCCTCGACGTCTTTCAAAACCGCCTTGAGCCTTTCCTCAAACTCGCCGCGGAATTTGGCGCCGGCAATCAGTGCCCCCATATCCAGAGCCAACAGCTTTTTATCGCGCAGGCTTTCCGGCACGTCATTGTTGACAATCCTAATGGCCAGCCCTTCAACAATGGCGGTTTTGCCGACGCCCGGTTCGCCAATCAGCACCGGATTGTTTTTGGTGCGGCGGGACAAGACCTGAATCGTGCGGCGGATTTCGTGCTCACGGCCGATGACAGGATCCAGCTTGCCTTCTTTGGCACGCGCCGTGATGTCAACGGCATATTTTTTCAAAGCCTCAAAATTATCCTCGGCACTTTCGGAATCGGCCAGACGCCCTTTGCGGTATTCGTTTATGGCATTATTCAGTTTAACGGCCTCGACACCGCTTTCCTGCAAAATCTTCTGGGCTTCGGTTCCGTTACTCATGGCAATGGCCTGCAAAATCCGCTCAACCGTCACATATTTGTCGTTGGCTTTATCGGCCAGCTTTTCAGCCTCCAGCATGACGCGGGTGAATTCCTGCGACATCAGGCTTTGAGTGCCTTGTCCACTGACTTCAGGCATTTTATTTAAGGCTTCTTCCAGTTTCTGGCGGATTTGAATGATGCTGCCGCCGGATTTTAGTATCAAATCCAGCACGGTTCCGTCTTTTAAGTCTATCAGGACCTGCAAAAGATGTTCCGGCGTGATATACTGGTGATGCCGTTTGGCTGCCAGATTGATGACATCCTGCACGACTTCTTTTGATTTGTTGGTTAACTTTTCATAATCCATGTTTAACACCTTCCTTTACATTGCTTAATAATTATATAGGAAGGGGACAGGCGATAAATCAAGCTTTGCAATTATTTTTCGGGATTTAATTTAATCAGCGTAATTTCGGCCGGTGCCAGAATCCGCATGGCCGGTCCCCAATAGCCGGCACCGCGTGAGACATAAATATCCATATCGTCTTTTTTATAATGTCCGGCCAGATATTTGTTGCTGTGTTTGACCAGAAAATGAAACGGAAAAATCTGTCCGCCGTGGGTATGTCCCGACAATTGCAGGTCAAATTTATGATCCTGCAAATCTATTTTCGGACTGTGTGAAAGCAAAATTTTGTAATCGTCTTTTTCTGCGCCTTTTTGCGCGGCCTTAAAATTAAACTTGAAAAATTCGCTGAACATCGCAATGCCGGCATCGGGAATCCCCGAGATAAAGATATTGTGTTTATCCAGCCTTTTGCCTTTGTTAATCAGCGGGTTCAGGCCAAGTTTGTCAAACTTCATAAACCACGCCGGAATGCCGGAATAGAGTTCATGATTGCCCAGCACCGAATATACGCCTTCCGGCGCTTTAATCTTTTTCAGCAGGTTGACCTGAGATTCAATATTTATCATGCGGTCGTCAATAATATCACCGACCAGAACAACGGCGTCCGGCTTGAGCCCGTTTACTTTGTCAATAATTTCCCGTAAGCGCTCTTGCGAAGTGGTGCGGTTGATATGAAGATCGCTCAGAAAAACGATTTTTGCCGGCTGGGAAATTTTGGGACTGCTCAGGCTGAGTTCCGTTATTTTTGGAAGTTTGACCGCCTGCCATACGCCGTAAAAAGAAATCAGCAGCGACAAGCCGAGAACAACCATATTGCTCAGCGCCAGAGAATGCGGATTTTTGGGATCAAGATATTCCGGCGTATGACCCGAAAGTCTGGCAATGCCATGAGCGGCAAACCAGATTACATCCCTTAACATCAACAGGCTGAAGATGATAAAAGCCAGCCCGAAAAGGTAATACATCAGGTTGCTGAAAACGGCATAGACATCCGGATTTTCAATCAGGCGGCCGCGACGGACAAGCCCCAGAATGACCGGTGTGAACCAAGCGGCAAAAACAAGCATGACGGCCGGTATTTTCAGCCACAAACTGAAGTTGTTGTAACCTAACAATATCTTAGCCGTGATGGCGGCACAGGAAAACCCGACGATGAATGCGGCAACAACAAATGACAACAGTTTTTTCTCCTAAAAGGAATCAGACGGCCAAATCTTTTTTGCGGACGTATTTACGGCGCGGCGCAGCTTCGGCGGCAGCTTCAATAACTTCCGAGCCGGCATTTTCCGGACTGATTTCAATTACCGTAAATGATTTTTTGGCAACTGCAGGCGCTTCGGCATCCGTTTTGTTTTCAACGGCCGGAAGGGCGGCAAACATATCGACCACATTTCCGCCGAGTTCGATATCGTCCGCCGGATTGATGACCTCATCAGAGGAATCAAACAAGTCAACCTGAGCGTCTTCGTCATTGTCAATGGCACTGCTCAAGATGTCAAGGCCGGAAGAATCTTCTGCGGTTTCGGCTTCATTGTCAAAACGCGTATTATTGGTGCGCTGAAAATTGTTTTGGTTTCTTTTCTCATTAATATCGGTAACGATTTTGCGGTAATGTTCGGCATACTGGCGGAAAATTTCGGCATTGACATAGTCGTTGTTGCTATGTGCTTCTTTGGCCAGTTCATTGTATTTTTTTATCAGATCCAGAGCCGTGCCGCTGATTTTTCCGGCAATGCTACAGCTGTCAAATTTATAATTGAGGGAATAAATCTGATTATTGTTATTACGATATTTATTGTTATTTTTTTTCATATACATTTACCACACAAAGTTAATTATCAGAAAATTCTTCTTTATTGCGAATTTATCTAAACAAGTATTAATATCAATGTCATTTTTCTTGAGAAAAATAAGGCGCAAAACAAACAAATAAAAGCACCAACACCGTGGATAATACAGATATTTTTTTTAATTGCAAATATTTTTTCTCAATTATGCAAAATAACGCAACGCGGAATCGAATTCAGATCATTGCGTATGTGCTCCAGAACAAAACCTTTATCTTCAAAAACAGAGGCAATGTCCCGAGCCTGCCCGATACCGGCTTCCAACAGAATATAAGCACCGGGTTTTAAAATTAAAGGGGCTATTTCTGCCAGACGGCGATAATCCCGCAATCCGTCTTTGCCGCCGTCCAATGCCAAAAGCGGATCATGCACGCGGACTTCTTCATCCAGACCGGCAATATCGGCACTCGGAATATAAGGCGGGTTTGACACCATCAGGTCAAATTTTTGCCCGAGGCGGCGCGCAATATCTTCATCAAACCAGCCGGCGTTTATAAAAGCGGCACGCTCCGACAGCCCCAAATTTTGCGCATTGCAGGCAGCGACCTCTAAGGCCGCGGCCGAGATGTCAACGCCGGTGCCGGCCATTTCCGGCACATCGCCCAGCACCGAAAGCAGAATACAGCCGGAACCTGTTCCGAAGTCAACTATTGTCCGCAGATTTTTTTGTTTGGCCAGACTAACGGCCGCCTCAACCAAAATTTCCGTATCCGGCCGCGGCGACAAAACATTTTCATTAACGACAAAATCATATTTATAAAAACCTTTGCGCCCGAGTATTTTGCACAAAGGACAATGCCGTAAACGCCGGGCAAGCATATCTTCCAAGCGCCGGTGCTGTTCCGGACTTATGTCCGCGGCAGACGGAAGCGGCTGATCTTCAGCCAGCTGCAATGCCTCCGCCAGCAGCAAACGCGCCTCCAGACGCGGTGAGGGAATCCGTGCCGCTATCAGGCGAGACAAGACGGTATCAAAAGTTTCACTCATGCTGCAAGGCATATAAAGTCCGTTACCTCTAAATTATTTTTTGCTTAAAATCTACTGTTACGGCCGTATCGACAATACCGGATTTGAGTTTTTGGGCTTTGATTGCAGACAAACGTTCAGACATCCGCTCTTCAAAAGCTTTCCAACAGAAAACCGAAGACGTTTCTTCATCGTAGTAACAGTCTATTTTCGGGCGGCCAAGCCCTTTGTCGGCATTTGAAAAATCAGCCATATCTTTCACCCAATGTGATAAAATTATAAAAAATCAGGCGGCGTCGTTAAGTCCGGCCATTTGCTCACGCACCAGAGCAGACAAGCGTTCAAAAGCTTTTTTCTCAATTTGGCGGATGCGCTCGCGGCTGACACCGAGTTTGGTTCCGAGTTCTTCCAAAGTCTGCGGGTTTTCTCTCAGCATTCTTGCCTTTATGACCTCTTGCTCCCGTTCCGTCAACTGTGACAGGCAGCTGCGGAGAATCCGGTTCCGCTGGTTTTGTTCCTGACGGCGGGAAAGGCGCTCTTCTATATTTTGGCGGGAATCGACCAACAGATCTATTTTTTCATTATCATCTTCGTCCGAAACAGAGACGTTCAGAGATTTGTCTCCGCTCATACGCCGGTTCATCTCAACGACATCGGCTTCATCGACAACCAGTTCATCGGCGATTTTCTTCACCGCATCCGGCGCAAGTTCACGGTTGTCATAAATACCAAGACGGGATTTCAGGCGGCTCAGATTGTAAAAAAGCTTTTTCTGGGCAGCCTTGGTTCCGATTTTGACCAAAGACCACGACCGCAGGATATAGTCATTGATTGCAGCACGAATCCACCAGACGGCATAAGTCGCCAGACGGACTTTTTTATCAAGGTCAAATTTTTTGACCGCCTGCATCAGGCCAATGTTGGCTTCTGAAATAATATCGCCCATCGGCAGGCCGTAACGGCGGTATGACAAAGCGACCTTGGCGGCCAGACGGAGATGCGACGTTACCAGACGCTGCGCGGCCGACAAATCGCCGTTCTGCTGAAAGGACGTGACCAGATCAAGTTCTTCTTTGTCTGTCAATATCGGAAATTTTTTGATTTTTTCAAAATACGAAAACAAGCTGTTGCCGTCAATGACTGCCGGTAAATTGTTTGAACTTCTTAAAATCAATTCTGATGAAGTACTCATTAAACCCAACCTCTTTTCATATAAATCGTATGGACACTAATTTAGGCATCACTTATCTAAATTTCAACATCCATCGGGAAAGAAATAGTACACTATTTTGATAAAAATGCAAGAGGGCGAATCTGATTTTTACTCATAAATAATAAAAAAATCCGTCTTTGCCGCAGAGACCGGCAAAAAGTTGAGAATCTCAACAATCGTTTGATGATTTTCCGGATAAAGCAGCAGGTAAACCGGCGCCAGCCGGCCGCCGGAAGCGCTCCGGCAAAGACGGATATCAGTATCGTCCAGCCCGTTGTTTACTTTGATCATCAGCAGCTTGTCGGCAACAGGGCGGCTTTCGGCACGATTAAATTTGGCGACCGGAATTTCGGCAAAAGATTGAAGATTGCGCAGCAAAAGCTGACGATGGCGGCGCTCAACCATACTCAGCTGCGGATTGTCTTCAAAATGCTTTAAGATTTTGGCAATCACCTGTTCCGTCAGCTGTCCGTCCGAACAAAGGGGAAGTTCTTTTTGCTCTCCGGCGGCTGCCGGTACGGCGCCGAAGTCTTCCTCCGCCAAAGACGGAAAACTTATTGCGCAAAATACCAAAAGCAGCCACAGCGGTTTGAGCATTTTTCCTCCTAAAAACTGATTGAGTTCGGCGTTCTCGGGAACGGAAGAACATCCCGGATATTGGTAATGCCGGTTATCAGCATCATCATCCGTTCAAAGCCAAGACCGAATCCGGCATGCGGCACGGAACCGTATTTGCGGGAATCGAGATACCAGCCGTAATCTTCTTCCTTCATGCCGCATTCTCTGATTTTTTGAACCAGAACATCGTAGCGCTCTTCACGCTGGGAACCGCCGATCATCTCGCCAATTCTCGGCACCAGAACGTCCATGGCCGCAACGGTTTTGCCGTCGTCATTCAGCCGCATGTAGAAAGCTTTTATCTCTTTCGGATAATCGCGGACGATCACCGGCTTTTTGAAGTATTGTTCAGCCAGAAAACGCTCGTGCTCCGTTTGCATGTCAATACCGTATTCCGGTTTGTATTCAAAATCATGACCGGAGTTTTTCATAATCTCAATGGCCTCGGTATAAGTAATGCGGGCAAAGTCATTATTGATGATATTATCCAGCGTAGCCTTTAAGGTCGGGTCCACAAATTTTTCAAACAGCTCAATGTCATCGGGACAATGTTCCATGACGTGTTTAACGCAATAACGCACCATGTCTTCGGCCACATCCATATTGTCATAAATATCGGCAAAAGCCATTTCCGGTTCAATCATCCAAAATTCGGCGGCATGGCGGGCAGTATTGGAGTTTTCGGCACGGAAAGTCGGCCCGAAAGTATAGATGTCACCCAGACCCATGGCATACATTTCGCCGTTAAGCTGTCCGGAAACGGTCAGGTGAGCTTCTTTGCCAAAGAAATCTTTGGAATAATCAATTTTGCCGTCCGGCAGTTTGGGCAGGTTTTCCATATCCAGCGTGGTCACGCGAAACATCTCGCCTGCACCTTCGCAGTCCGAGCCGGTAATCAGCGGCGTATGGACGTAGCGGAATCCGCGGTCATGGAAAAATTTGTGAATGGCAAAAGCCAGCTCCGAACGAATCCGGAAGGCCGCGCCGTATTTGTTGGTACGCGGACGCAAGTGAGCAATGGTACGCAGATATTCGTCGGTATGCTTTTTCTTTTGCAGCGGATAATCTTCATCGGCAATGTCATAAATCAGGATATCTTTGGCAACAATTTCAAATTTCTGGCTGCCGCCCTGAGAGGCGACCATATCACCGGTAACGGCGACGGAAGAGCCTGTTGATAATTTTTTGACATCGTCGTAATTATTGAGGTTATTATTGGCGATAACTTGAATATTTTTAAGGCTTGAGCCGTCGTTGAGCTCAATGAATGAAAAATCTTTAGCGTCACGTCTGGTTCTGACCCAGCCTTTGACCAAAACTTCGCCCAGCGGCGCATCGGCTGCCAGCAAAGCTTTTATTTTTGTTCTTTGCAACATTTTTATTCCTCAATATTTTTGTTATGTTCAATAATACCGTGGGGCAATATACAACAAGAAAGTTTAATTGTCCAGCATTGACAAAGCCGCATATACAGATTAAATTTGAATAAAAGTTTATTTTTGGGAGAATCATCATGAAAAAATTTGTTATTGCCCTTGTGCTGCCGCTGACCATGCTGCTTGGCGCCTGTGCGGAAAATATCGGTGCCAACCATTACAATACGTCCAGCGTCGGTCAGGTCAACCGTGCGGCCAAAGGCACAATCGTTGCCGTCCGGCAGGTTGTGGTTTCTGACGGCGACGGACAAATCGGCAAACTGGGCGGTGCGGTGGCCGGCGGCGCGGCAGGTTCGATGATCGGCGGCAATGATGCCGTACGCGTTATCGGCGGTGTCGGCGGCGCAGTGCTCGGCGGCATTATCGGCGACGCCGTGCAGGAAGGCGTGACCCGCCAAACCGGTTATGAATATACCGTTCAGCTTGAAAACGGCGGATTGGTTACCGTCACCCAAGGAACGGACGTGATTTTGCAGCCGGGACAAAAATGTCTGGTACTTTACGGCAAGCAAGCCCGCGTTGTGCCCTATAATTCTTATTACTAAATCTGACAAGATGCAAAAATCCCCGTTTCTGACCTTTTGGCGAAACGGGGATTTTTTTTATTCATCTTATTCATCAAACAAAATACCGCCGGTGAGGTTTAGTTTAGTCCCGACAGGGCTTGCCTGCAATTTTTTTCGCAGATTTTCACTAACAACTTCTCTCCACGGAACAATTATATCTCCCAGTTCCGGAGAATTAAGTATGATATGATCGTCGCTGACATAACCGACCTCAAAGCCGTATGTTTTATCCATCAGGGCATGTCCGCCAAAAACACGAAGTCCGCTCTTGGGAAACTCAAACTGCCAAGGGAGGTATCGGGGCAAGAAGCAATTATCAAGCTCATTTCGCCAGTGCAGTTTTACAAATTCCGGGATAATCTTCTTATCAGTCCCCACAAAACACGAAGCGAAAGTATTAACATAGCCGACAATGTCAGAATCAGAAAAAGAATTAAATTTATCTTCCCAAGCTTTTTGGAGCTTTTGTCGCCGTTTGCGGTTCGCGTATCTTTCTGTCAGCACAACATATACATACAATGCCAGCAATGTCGCCAAAATAATACCGATTGTTTTTACATTTTCTATCATAATCTGCATTTTTAAGTTAATAATTTTCTAATAATTCATTTTGTGCAATTTTTAGCACATTCGTTATTTTTGTCAATAAATTTTATTATCAATATTCCCCAAACGACTCGGATAAACTTATCCCCATCTTTTTGCACAGAGCAAAATAAATTTTATTGTCCGCTCACCATATATAGTTACGGCATTACATTTTTACACAAAATATAGTGCCCATCATAAAATTTTCATAAAATACCATATTTCCCCATTGCATACCATGTTTTCCCATGTTATATAATTAGGCGTAAACGGTAACAAGGGGTATGGCATTGAGAAAAACTTTTCTCTTTATGGATACAATCACCAACAAGGTCGACGCGAAAGGCCGCGTTTCCCTGCCCTCAGATTACCGCGCAATCGTTAAAGAATTATCAACCGAAATTGTCTGTTATCGCAGCCTGACCTCCCCTTGTATTGAAGGCTGTCCGGAAGACCTGCTTGAGAAGCTGGCGACAGACATGGAAAATTCGCTGGACTTTTTCTCTCAAACGCAAGATGACCTCACCAATCTGATTTTCGGCGATGCAAAACGCTTTGCCTTTGACAGTACCGGACGCATTGTCCTGACCGAAAAGCTTTTGAAACATGCCCAGATTACCGATACCGCCGTATTTGTCGGCAAAGGCCGCAAGTTTCAGATCTGGAACCCCGAAAACTGGGAAAAAGAAGAAGCCCGTATTCGCGCCGAAGTTTTGAAAAACCGGCCGTCTTTGGCCCCGAAGGAGAATGCGCAATGATCCCCGGCGGCTATGAAAAACATTTTCCGGTTATGCTGGCCGAGGTTCTGCAAAGTCTGGCTCCGCAAGACGGCAAGACCTATGTTGACGCGACTTTCGGCAACGGCGGCTATACCGAGGCTATCCTTAAAGCCGCTGACTGCAAAGTAATTGCCCTTGACCGCGATCCCAACGTCCGTGCCAGAGCGGAAGAACTAAAATCTGTTTACGGAAGCCGTTTTGACTTTCGGGCCGGACAATTCGGAGATTTTGCCGCGTTAGTGACCGAGCCGGTTGACGGTGCCGTTTTTGACATCGGCGTTTCGTCCATGCAATTAGACGAGGCGGAGCGCGGTTTTTCTTTTGCCAAAGACGCGCCGTTGGATATGCGGATGTCTTGTGCCGGCATGAGCGCCGCCGACATTGTCAACACAATGGCAGAAAAAGAGCTGGCCGATTTAATTTATAAATACGGCGAGGAGCGCAAATCCCGTCAGATTGCGGCCAGAATTGCGGCTGCCCGCCTACAAAAACCCATTCAAACAACCAAAGAACTGGCCGAAATTATTTATTCGGTCATTCATAAAACCCCCAACAGCATTGATCCGGCAACCAGAACTTTTCAGGCGCTGCGGATTGCCGTCAACAATGAGTTGGAAGAACTCGAAAAAGGCCTGAACGGTGCGGCACAAAGGCTGATATCCGGCGGAAAACTCGTGGTTGTGAGTTTTCACTCGCTGGAAGACCGCATTGTTAAAACCTTTTTCAAAGAAAACTCCGGCCCCAGACGCCATGTTTCGCGTTACCGGCCGGAAAATGACATCAACACTGACAATTCGTTGTTTTGCGAATGTTCCAAAGCGATTGTACCCGACCGGCAGGAGACCGAGGTCAACAAGCGCTCGCGTTCGGCAAAGCTGCGGTTTGCCGTAAAAAGATAACAAACGCATAACCCAGAAAGGAAAAAGCGACATGAATAGCACAAGATCTGCAACCTTTGCACTTTGGGTAACTCTTACCTTTTTGCTCGGTTCAGGCATTTTGGTGATGAAGAATCAGGTTCAGGGGCTGGAAGACCAGCTGATCGGCATCAACAAAAACATTCAGGAAGATATCAAGACTATTCATATTCTCAAAGCTGAATGGAGCCACCTTAACTCTCCGAAGCGTCTGCGCCAGCTGGCCGAAAAACATATTTCTTTAAATCCGGTCAAGGCTGAACAAATTATTAACTATTCTCAGGTACCATTTGATTATGAGGGCGGAGAAGCCGACAAGCGTATGCTCGCGCAACGCAATATTTCAACTTATGCCGCCAGAAACAAAGAACTGAAAAAACTGGCCAAATTTGAACGCTGATAACTGACGCAGAAGCAAAAGGATATGTGGGGGAAATATTTATCCAAAAGCAGGAAGGGAAACTTTTATCTTCCGGGGCAGGAAATCAAAATAAACAAGAGTATGGCTTTTAACATACTTTCTTGCGAGAGGGATTCACTCTCAACCTGCAAAGCCCGCATGCTTCTGGCTATGGCCGTTTTTGCCTTTGTTTATGCCGTTATTGCCATCAGGCTTTTTACCGTTTGTATCAGCGGACGAGCCTCTGAGACTTTTGCCGCCGATGACAATCCGTATCTTCAGGCCTATATGCCCAACCCGATTAAGCGCGCCGACATTCTTGACCGCAACGGCATTATTATTGCCACATCGCTGCCCACGGTCAACCTGTTTGCCAATCCTAAAAAAATTCTCAACCCCAAGACCGCAGCCGTCAAACTCAACCGCATTCTGCCCGAGCTGCGTTATGAAGATATCCTGAGCAAGCTCACGCGCCGCGGCAGCTTTGTTTATCTGAAGCGCAATCTGACACCGTCACAACAATATCAGATTAATGCCCTCGGCATTCCGGGGCTGGAATTTGAAAACGGCGAAAAACGCGTTTATCCGCACAAAGGACTGTTTGCCCATGTGCTCGGCAATACCAATATTGACAATCTCGGCATTTCCGGCGTGGAGAAAAAACTCAACGAGCGGCTGACCGAATCTGACATTCCGTTGCAGATGACCATAGATTCCGGCATTCAGGACACTATTCGCGAGCATTTGAAAGCCGCCGTACAGAAATATAACGCCCTCGGCGCAACCGCTATTTTGATGGACGTTAACACCGCAGAAATTCTTTCCATGATTTCGCTGCCGGATTTTGACCCCAATGATACCAGCCGCCTTAAGCCCGAACAAATGTTTAATATGGCGACAAAAGGCGTCTATGAACCGGGGTCCGTGCTCAAGGTCTTTAATACCGCCATGTCTTTGGATTCCGGAAAAGTCAAAGTATCGGACAAGTTTGACGCCAGCCAGCCGCTGAAACTGCGTTATAACGTTATTAAAGATTATCGCGGCGAAAACCGCTGGCTCTCTGTGCCTGAGGTTTTGATTTATTCCTCCAACATCGGTTCGGCACGGATGGCTTTTGCGGCGGGCGGAAAAGAAGAGCAAATGGAATTTATGAAAAAAATCGGCTTTTTTGACGAGCTGCCGATTGAAGTGCCGGAAAAAGGAAAGCCGCTGGTTCCGCACCGCTGGGATGACGGCACGATTGCCACCGTTGCCTTCGGGTATGGTCTGGCGGTAACGCCGCTGCACGTGATTACCGGATTTTCAGCCATGATTAACGGCGGCATTTATCATACGCCGACCCTCATCAAGCAGGATCATCAGGACGCCGGAAAACGCGTGATTTCTTACAAAACGTCAAAATCCATGCGCGAATTGCTGCGGCTGGTGGTGGTTGAAGGTTCCGGCAAGCGGGCTAATGTTAAAGGTTATGAAGTCGCCGGAAAAACCGGTACAGCCAACAAACTCTCCGAAAAAGGAAAATATGTTGACAAGAAGGTTCGCACGACTTTTGTTTCGGCCTTTCCGATTTCCAATCCCAAATATGCCCTTTTGGTAATGATGGACGAGCCAAAGGCTACACCCGAAAGCTGGGGTTTTGTGACATCAGGCTGGAACACCGTGCCGACAGCCGGAAAAATCATTGAGGCCATCGCGCCGCAGCTTAATATCAAGGCCAATTATGACCTTGACGAGCTCCGTAATACCCGAATTATCGAGGCTTCTTATTCCAAATAGCCTGCAGCCGAACGTCGGCAGCGGTCGGTTTGTGCTGTGCCTTGAAACCCGCGTTGCTATGACGGGATTTGAGGTGGAGAAAGTACTCAGGAATACTGTCATTCTCGGACTTGACCCGAGAATCCATAAGGAAACAAGCTGGGTGCCGGTTGTGAGATAGATTGCCGGATCGAAGTCCGGCAATGACAAAAGAAAGAGCACCGTCATTCTGAGTGCAACGAAGAATCCAGTTGATTAATAAGGCTAATTTGTTTGACTGGATCCTTCGCTTCGCTCAGGATGACGAAGAAAGAGGCTCAGGATGACGAAAAGAGAAAGCCCGGGGATGTCGCCATAGGGGATGATAATAAAACAAAAAAGCATATAAAAAGGGAGGAACAAGTCCTCCCTTCTTTTTTGTTCTGAGTACAAACTCTTTCCCGAATAA
>CABUWG010000043.1 GCA_902495305.1 uncultured Pseudomonadota bacterium
CTTTTGAGAAAAAGAGATAAAATTGAAGCACTATGTAATGGAGCGTAGCGACCTTAACTTTTTCTTGAAAGCTTAGAAAGCGAGAGCGGGCTAGCTTTTTTGGGCTACTTTTGTAGCATGACAAAAGTAGCGAAAAGAAATAACCAACTATATGAAGAAATCAGAACAGGAAAATAAAAAAGGAAAAGTACGACAAAAAAGAACGAATGACAGAGAACGGGGGGTGAAAGAAAAAAAGCATAGAGAAAAACAGAATAGAAAATGTAAAAAATGAAAAAAGGAAAGAGAGGAAGGGGAAATCCCCTTCCCGATTATTTTCCAAGTTTTTCTAAAAACTTAATCTGAATATCGGCAATCTGCTTAATCGATTCGATTTCGGCATATTCGCCTTGGGTGTGCATGCCCTCGCCGGTACCGGAATGCATAATTACAATTGATCCGCGAACGGCAAAAGCGCGGGAATCCGTCGCCCCGCCGATATGTTCAAATTCCAGCGGCCGTCCCAGAATATTCTCGGCAAATTTCTTATAATCGAGAATGTACGGGTTGCTTTCATCCATAACGACCGGCGTGCTTTCTGAGACAATCTTGTATTCCACGCCGTCAACCATGCATTGCGCCAGATTTTTGCGCAAATTTTCCACACTGGAAGTTTCGGTCAGACGAAAATCGAGCAATGCCTCGGATTCATTCGAAATCACATTGGCCACGTCGCCGCCGCAGATTTTTGCAAAATGAACCGTGTCAACCCATTTGTCTTCCGGATTCACGCCGTTCAAGGAATAATAAGGATAAATCTTGCGAATATTATACCACGTCTGCATTAACAGCTCATTGGCGTCAATTCCCTCCCAGGGGGTTGAACCGTGCGCTTCTTTGCCTCTGGCCGTCAGCTTGACAAAGACCGGATTTTTGCACTTGCTGACAATCTTGGTAATGTCGCCGCCGACATCATTGTCAAGCACGATTTTGGCGTTCAGATTCGGGTACGCTTCCATAAAGGCGTGCGTGCTGGCACTGCCTTTTTCCTCATCGGTAGAAAGGATAACGCCAAACTTGAGATTGAGCTTGTTTTTCAACACATATTCCAGAGAGTTGAGCGCCACCGCGGCAAAAGACTTCATGTCAAGCGAACCGCGGCCATAAAGCTTTCCGTCTGCAATTTTGGGCTCAAACATGTCATCGCTGGCCGGAACCACGTCCAAATGCCCAAGGCAAAGCACGTCAAAATCATTTGTTTCGGCATTGGAAAGGAACAAGACCGGCGATGTTGCCGGATACTCGAAAATACCGCCTTTGACCGGATAATCCTTAAACAGGTTTTTGCAGTATTCCAAACATTTTTTAATCTCGCTGATGTTGCCGGTTTCGGTGCGAAAACGCATCAAATCCTGCGTTGTCTGAATAATGTCCATTTATTTTTTCCTTAATAAATTTTTTTACGTTTTATTCATTATATTTAGTCATAATATCTGCAAATAAAATAACAAATGATTAAAACGAGAGGATAAAAATGAAAGCAGTGATTTTTGCTTTTCTGGGCCTGATGATAAGTATCATGCCGCTGTCTGCTCAGGCTGATGACGATGCCGAAAAAGGGTTGAATCTTCCGCGCTTTGTATCGTTGCGCTCCGAGCTGGTAAACGCCCGCTCCGGCCCCGGCAGCAGATATCCGATCGAATGGGTCTATATGCAAAAGCGCGCGCCGGTAGAGATTATTGCCGAATTTGAGCTTTGGCGCAAAATCAAAGACTGGCAGGGCTCGGAATCCTGGGTGCATCAGGCCATGCTGACCGGCAAAAGAACGGTAAAAGTTTCTACTCCCGGAGAAAATAACATCTACGCCAAGCCGGATTACAAATCGCGGATTATTGCCAGAGTTGAAAACGAGGTCGTCGGCGAAGTCATAAAATGTCCGGCGGATTCGGGATTTTGCCACGTGCGTTTTGACGGCATTGACGGCTGGATGAGCCGGCAGAATTTGTACGGCGTCTATCCTAAAGAAGTTATTGAATAAGCTTTGTGCGGGGGCTCTGTTCGGCAGAGCCTTTTCTTTTATTAAAAAATCGCGGAATTGCTTGACTTTAGAGATGAAAAACCCTAAATAAAGATTATCATAAAACCAAAAATTTTTTAGTGCGGAAAAATGACTGAACAAGATTACTACGAACTGCTGGAAGTTAGCAAAACGGCCAGCGGTGAAGAGATAAAAAAAGCCTACCGGAAAATGGCCATGAAATATCATCCGGACAGAAACCCCGGTGATAAAGAAGCCGAAGCCAAATTTAAAGAAATCAATGAGGCTTATGAAGTCTTAAAAGACGAACAAAAACGTGCGGCTTATGACCGTTACGGCCATCAGGCCTTTGCACAGGGCGGCATGGGCGGCGGCAATCCGTTCGGCGGTTTTGAGTTCAACTTTGGCGCCGGCGGATTCTCCGATGTCTTTTCAGACATTTTCTCCGAATTTATGGGTGGCGGCAGACGTGGAGGCGAGGGTGGAAATTATGCCGAACGCGGAGCGGATTTGCGCTATAATCTGGAAATCAGTCTGGAAGAAGCCTTTACCGGCGTAGAAAAAGAAATCAAAATCCCCACGACCGAAGTCTGTGAAGACTGTCACGGACACGGTACGGCCGACGGCAAAGAGCCGGAAGTCTGCCCGATGTGCCACGGCAGCGGCAAAATCCGCAAGACACAGGGCGGCTTTTTTATTGTGGAATCAACTTGTCCCAAATGTAAGGGAACCGGCCGGATAATCAAAGAAGCCTGCAAAAAATGCAGCGGTCAGGGCGTCAAACCCATAGAAAAAATGCTCAAAATCAAAATCCCTGCCGGTATTGAAGACGGTACCCGCATGCGGATCAGCGGAGAAGGGCAGGCCGGTCTGCGCGGCGGCTCAAACGGCGATTTGTATGTCTTTATCACGGTCAAAGAACATAAGCTGTATGAGCGTGACGGCGCCAATCTTTATGCCCGCATTCCAATCTCCATGGCCTGTGCGGCTCTGGGCGGAAAAATCGAAATCCCTTCTATTGACGGCGAAAAAATTGAGCTGAGCATTACTGCCGGCACTCAGAATGATCAGGTATACAGAATCAAAGATCAGGGCATGACCATCATCCGTTCGCAGCGCAGGGGAGATTTGTTTGTAAAAATGCGGGTAGAAACGCCGGTAAACCTGACAGCCAAGCAAAAAGAACTGCTGGAAGCTTTCCGTGCCGAAAGCAAAGACGACAATTGCCAGCCGGAAGCCAAGGGCTTTTTTGACAAGATAAAAGACTTGTTCAAATCCGTTGCCTGATAAAAAAGCTACTTGCCGTCAAGAATGTGATAAAGTTTGCTTATGGCTTTCTTTGAAGATATTGTCATATAATATTTATCGCCGGAACTCAGATAAGTTTCAATCTCCCGCCGGATGATTTTATTGTCGGCGTCCCATTGCAGAATCTTTTTTAACGTCGGCTTGCGATAATGATATGCCTGAACCGGCAGCGCCGGATCAATTTGTTTGCCGATGAGCTTTTTGGCCTGAAAAAATCTTTTTGTAAAACGCCACATCGCCTTAAAGCGCGATACTTTCAAATAAACAACCAAAGTTGGTTTGAGCCGCTCATATAAATATTTTTGACATCCTTCGGCAATCCAGTTTTCATTGTTCAGCACAAAATCGTCAAGCATCTTGTACTGTTGCGCTAAAGGATAATAAGCGCCGGTCACTTTATCCCTGCTGACTTCGTCAATTTTCAGCAGAGGCAGATTGTGCTTCTTTGCCAGATGATAAGCCAGCGTAGACTTTCCTGCGCCGAGCATTCCGATAATTAATAATTTCATTTTGCGCTCCGGAACTATAAAAAATGCCCTGCAGATAATTTTTGCAGGGCACCCTTTGTTTTTTCTTAACCGGCTGTAATTGCCAGAGTGTTTAAGCGGGGTTTTTGATGCATTAAAATACTAATGACCTTAACCAACTCGTTTTTCATCTGGGAACGTTCAACCACAATGTCAACCATGCCGTGCTCTTTCAGATATTCGGCGCGCTGGAAGTCTTCCGGCAGCTTTTCCCTGATTGTCTGCTCAATCACGCGGGCGCCGGCAAAACCGATAACGCAGCCTTTTTCGGCAATATGAACATCGCCGAGCATGGCAAAAGAGGCCGATACGCCGCCGGTCGTCGGGTCTGTCAGAATAGAAATAAACGGCAA
Organism: uncultured Pseudomonadota bacterium; assembly: GCA_902495305.1. Lineage (GTDB taxonomy): Bacteria > Pseudomonadota > Alphaproteobacteria > RF32 > CAG-239 > MGBC133411. The sequence goes on from CABUWG010000043.1 coordinate 4,206, forward strand.
CCCTTTTTCTTTTACCATATTAATGGCCGCGGTTGTTCTGGCCATTTGCATCAATGACAAAATACCTTCCTGCATTCTGGCGCCGCCGGAAGCCGCAACCGTAATCAGCGGATGGTTTCCTTTCATTGCCAGTTCGGCAGCTTTTACAATACCTTCGCCGACAACGGTGCCCATTGAACCGCCGATAAAAGAAAAGTCCATGGCAGCTACAACGCAGACAATCCCGCCGATCTCGCCTTGCGCAACCTTAATGGCGTCATCATTGCCGGTTGCCTTGCGATATGCTTTCAGGCGGTCGGTATATTTTTTTGAATCCCGAAAATTCAGCGGATCTTCTTTGAATTTCGGAACGGCAATTTCATTATATTCGCCGTTGTCAAAAAGCATTTTCAAACGCTTGTCAATATACAGGCGCAAGTGGTGTCCGCATTTTGTGCAGACATACATGCTTTTTTTGAGCTCTTTGGAAAAAAGCATCTGCCCGCAGTTCGGGCATTTGGTCCAAAGATTGTCGGCAATCTCTTTTTGCGATATTTTTTTAACCTTCGGTCGGACGAAGTCTGTAAGCCAGTTCATATTTTTCAACCATGATTGTTAATACAAAAATCAAATATCCTGCTTTTTCTTTGCAAAAATATTTTTAAATTTTTCTTTAAAGCCGGTTTTGGGAGTCTTGTCGTCAGATTTCAGAGTCTCAATATTTTCGTGCAGACCCTGAACCTCTTTAACCAGCTTTTCCTGTTCTTTGTTCAGTTTTTTGTTTTGCTTTTTCTGCTGGCGCAAAGCCTTGCGTACCGGAGCATAAGACATCCAGGTAAACAGCCAGCCGAACAAAAAGCCGAACAAAATAAAGAAGACAATAGCCACGCTGAGAGAAACCGTAATTTCAATATAAAAAGGCCATAGGTTAAATACTGCCAAATCATTATTTACAAAGGCAAAAACCAAAATAACGGCAATTAACGGCAAACCTATGAGCATTTTTATAAAATTCATCTGGCGCGGCCTCTTCTTCTAAAAAAAATTATTTGTTCAGCAGCTCAAACAACTGCTTTCCGATTTTAAAGTGAGGAATTTTTCTCTCTTCAACACTGACTTGTTCTCCGGTACGCGGATTTTTGGCAATACGGGAACTGCGGTTGCGCACGGAAAAAGCGCCAAAGCCGCGAAACTCCACTCTTTCGCCTTTTGCCAGAGAAGCAATAATCGTGTCAAAAATAACAGCAACAATCTTTTCAACGTCTTTAAGCATCAGATGCGGGTTTTTGTTGGCAATTTTTTCAATTAATTCAGATCTAGTCACTTTAACTCACCTCTTTATTTTTTCATTACACTATAAATTAACGTCATTTATTCCAGAAATCAATAACGTAATTTAATAAAAAGTAAAAATCTTATTTGCCGTTTATCCCACAGAAAATTCTGTTTTTGCGGGGAGTTAGGATTTTCCCGCACGGATTCTGCAAGCAGAAAGGGATATTAGGCCGAAGTTTTATATTTTTCAACCGTTTTTTCTTATCTCTTATCCTTGTTAAAAAGAAAATCATGATAACAAAAAGGCCTTGCGTTTAACTGAGCAATCCCAAAAATTTGGACAATTTACATATCTTGGCGACTTTTTTATTTACATGTCAAATTTTGACGTATATAGTTTTTATTCTGGTAACGGTATTAATTTTTTGGAGAAAAGAAAATGTCTGCTAATGGTATTGAGGAATTTGTCGGACAATATCTGACCTTTGTCAAAAACTGTGATTTTGTTAAGTATAATGAGCCATATATTGCAAAGATTAAATGTGAAGAGAAACGTAAAAATATGGGTGAAGCTGATGTCATTGGCATAAATATCAATGACAAAAAATTATATATTTGCGAAGTGACGGCTGAACTCCAAGGGATGGGGGATACCAACTTTCAAAAATATAAAAAATATGAAGATGATGATGAAAACAAAAGTAAAAATAAATTTGAAAAAAATAAAAATGTCTATTCCGATAAGTTTAAGGGTTTTACGGTAGAATATATGTTATGGTTTCCTTTCTCCCCTTCAAAAGCCAGAATGTCTATACTGGAAAAAGATTTGAATGAGCAGGGAATAACGGCATATTATGAAGAAAGTTTCTTTAAGGCGATTGAGGAATTAAAGACTAAACTTTCAAAAAAAACAGAGAATCTGTCCAGTCCCTTCGCCAGATTCTTTCAAGTTTACGGACGTCTTCAAAAAAAGTATTCAGCAAACTATGATGTACAAATGTCTTCTGTAAAAAAAATTATCAAAGAGGATAAAACGCTTTTGAAAAAATTGTCTCAATGAACTGGATAATAACAGATGTATTAATTCAGGCCGCAAAAATATTGGCTAAAATACATCAAACTGATTTTTTTATTAGAGATGAGGGGCTATTGGAGGCAGCAGTCAATCGCCCCTTAAATACTTTTTATTATAATTCCGATTCTGACATCTGTGATTTAGCGGCAGAATATGCTTTTGGTTTGATAAAAAATCATCCGTTTTTTGATGGAAACAAAAGGCTTGCCTACGTTGCCTGTAGATTATTTTTGCTAATTAACTCTATGGATATAAAATCATCTCAGATTAATAAGTATAAAAAAATCATAGCCCTTGCTGAAAATAAAATAACTCAAAAAGAATTTGCTTTATGGCTAAAAGCAAATACAATGGAAAAGTTCTAATAAAAACATTCAGCAGAGGAAACCATGGAAAATTATGGGAAAATGCTCGATTTATTTGACCTTGCTATGCAAATGCAGGAAACAAGCGAGGGAGTATCATTAAAAGATATTTCGGATAAGTTTCATATTTCCCGCCGTACCGCAGAAAGAATGCGGGATGCTTTATTTATCTATTTTCCTCAAATGGAAGAAGTTCCGACAGGAGAAAAAATTAAACGCTGGCGTATTCCCCAGCGTAGCTTAAATTCTCTAATATCTTTTTCGGCAGATGAATTATCGGCATTCGGTACAGCAATAAACCTTTTAAAACAGCACAATCTTGATGAAAAAGCAGATTTATTGTCTCGTGTTGAGTTAAAAGTGCGAAATTTGATAAAGCCGGAGCAAAAACGAAAAATAGAAGTTGACGCGGAAGAATTAATGCAGGCTGAAGGTCTTATTTTAAATCCTGGCCCAAAAATAAAAATTAATTCAGAAATTATCAAAAAAATTCGACAAGCTATTTTAAGCTGTCATCAAATCAAATTAAAATATAAAAGTAAAATAGACGGACGGATATTTGATTATATTTTGATACCGTACGGCTTTTTATATGGACAGAGAGCACATTATCTTGTTGCCAGACATAGTGATGGCTGGGACAATGGAAAAGCCCATAATTTTTCATTATCGCATATTTTAGAGGCTGAAATTCTACCAGAGATATTTACAGATGAGAACTTTAGCCTTGAAGCATATGCGCAAGAATCTTTTGGTGCCTGGCATGAAGAACCGTTTGATGTAGAATGGCTTTTTAGCCCGAAAGTTGCGGAGGAAGCTAAAAATTTTGTTTTTCATCCGACACAAACATTGATAGAAAATTCTGATGGTAGTTTGACGGTTAAGTTTCGAGCCGGTGGCAAGTGGGAAATGGACTGGTTTCTCTATACTTGGGGAGACGATGTAGAGGTCATAAAACCTGAAAATCAGACTAAATTATAAACACTTTTAACACCCCCTACTAATTATATTTAAAATGTAGTGGTGGTAGTGAATCCCTGTGAATGCTGTTAAATATTTTTTTATTCACATATTATTAAATTTAAAGAACAGGCTAAGCCTAATTGAATAAAAATAAAAAATATATTTTTCATGTAGTTAGAATAAAAAATGTGGTGCTTTCATAACAAGATGAGTTATTCACATATTGTTTATTGTTTTATCTGCGGTGTATAAAAATGGAAAATTTTTAGAATTATGGTATCAAAAAATATCCATATCTTTTATTTCATGTTTATTTTTTTTAACGTCTTTAAATTGATTTAAAAACATATTTTCTGCATTGGAACGCTTAAAGTCAAACCAGCATTGCCAGTTATTTGTATAACCGCTGTCCTTATTTGCATTATTAAGAAACTCTGACCATATTTTCTTGTTTTCTGATGTTATGGCTCTGGAATCATAAATTTTATCGAACTCCATATTTAAGGAATTATAATCTGCTGTTTTTCTCAGTTTAATAGTGACGATAGTTTGTATTTTGCTGCCATCCTCCAGCCATTTTCCTTTATAGCGCTTATTATCTTTAGAAATGCATACATGTACATGAGGATAACTGGAAACAGCCTCCAAATCCAAAGTATAAAAAGAAAAACCCTTGTAATTTCCTTGCCACTGCGACAGTGCGCAGGTTTTAAATCCTAAATATGCCAGTATTTTTGCGATAAATCTTTTTTCTTTCATTTTTACCTCTTTTTTATTTTACAACACATATACGGCAAAATATGTCATTAGTATTCATCAGCTCTCATTATGGTTAAAACCCTGTTTGTAACAGAACTGTCGCTTGGATCTGGGCTTAAATATAAGAAGTCAATATCGAAATAATCAATTTTCCAAAAATAAGCCCAGCCGTTATATTCTATAGAGCCAAAATCATGTTCGCCGTAAGGGTCATTAGTTTTTTTTATAAGAGAAAGCTCCAACGCATGTTGAAGCTTTCGGGGAATGCACCTGTTAAGGAGATTTGTAAGGTAAACAGGTGCCGAATTGCTGATGTTAGCTTTGTTCCGACATCAGCAAATTCATTTCTGCTAAAATTTCATATTTTTGCTTTTTAGTTAGCAATTCATCAGGGTCAAGAATTTTTGCTGTGGGTTCACCAATTTCATTTTCAACCTTGATTATAGTTCGTAAATTATTTTTTATATACAAGAAAAATCCCTCAGCAACAAAAAAATTCCAATTGCTAAGCAATATATATTGTTCAACCTGATTCAAAACTGAAAGGTCCGTAATAGGTGTAATAAAAGCATTGCCTTTGTAAAGGACAGGGGCATACTTAATAAGATAAGGGGAGATTTGAGCCTTAGCCGCTTCATTCCATGAATAACGGCCGGCAAGTTTTATATTTATAAAAATGTCAATTAAATCTTGTTTTTCTTTATCGTTTAACAGCAAAACATAACGATTAGCCGTTTCATCATTTGTTTCACAATACATTACATATTTGAACAGTCTGTCGATGTTTATTGAGATTGAAGAACTTTTATTCATCATCTGTACCTTTCAAAAATTTAGTTAAAAAGAAAACTTTCGTTAAATGTGTCCCTTTGGGATATAAAAATTTTGAATGACAGATTAGTTCATCTAAAAACATTTCTTCGCTATTTGACAATAGCGGACGTGGTAATGGTTGATGTCTGACTGCCGAACGCCATATTTTTTGCGCTTTTAAATGGTCGTATCCAAAAAGACAACGATAAACACCTAAAACTTGTTCTTGATATAAAAGTTTATTATCTGTTGAAGAAAATAGAAAAAGCAAATTGTTGGGAATATTTTGTAGTTTTTTTATCTGTGAACCATAATACCATTTTCGCAAATTGTATTCGGCAACTAAGTTACACAGTGTTTCATCACTTGAAACAGGAAATGAATTGAGCTTTCGCCAAAATTCTGTTTGGATATCAATATTATTTAAGCCAAGCAATTTTTCTATATTCGATTTTGTAATTGTGGCTACATTATTTTGCATAAGCCACAATAACTCAGCTTCTTTCTGCCAATGAATATTGTCATCAATGATTTTTATAGCCTTGACATCTTCTAGCTTAGATAATTCAGTAACCTCTGTTGTATTAGCCGTCAAAATATAAGAGAGTAAAGGGCATTCTTTGCCTAGAGAAGCAGGCAGGTCGTATTTTAGCGGATTAATCAGGGAAAAACCAAGCCTATAAGCGATATATGAGTATTGCATACCACCATAGTAGGGAAGTAAGCGAAAGGCTTTATATGGCAAATTATTCAGTAAAAATAAAAAAGCTCCGGCAGTTCCCATTTCTTCGATGTTGTCGAGTTCAAGATTAGTTCGGGAAAAAATATCTGGTTGCATTGAAAAATAGGGAGCTTGATTTAATAAATCTTTTAATTTTTTTATATTTTGATTGTCTGCATCCCTTTTTATTTCAATTTCAACTAAAAACATTTTGCACCTCATTAATTATGTTTTTGAAAACATAAAATACATATACGTCAAAATGTGTCGTATATTTTTTAATAAGATACATTTCCGAATCTTAAAAGGATTTTTTTTAGGAATTAAAAAAACTGTAAAAAAATAACACTATTAAGCCCTCTAAATCATCATAAAAAGCGGGACAATAGCGGGACAAAATAAAGCCCTCTGCAAAGAGAGGGCTTGAAACTGGCGCACCCGGCGGGATTCGAACTCACAACCTTCTGATCCGTAGTCAGATGCTCTATCCAATTGAGCTACGGGTGCATTTAACTTCAACAACAAAACAGTTAATACAGCTTTTATTTTTAATTTGCAAGCATTATTTTTCAAATTTAAAAGAATTTTAAACTATTTTGGATATACAATGGCCTCAGCATAAACGCAGGGCTTAAAAGAAATGGAAATTTTTATAATTTTTTCAATTTCTTACTTGTTATTTTGTAAAAATTTCTTTATAAATTAACATAACCAAGCAACAAATTGCACACCAACTTTATTAAAAAAAGGTCATTATTAATGAAAAAAGTATCAAGCAGATTGTTTATGTCGATCATTTCCGTTTTAGGAATAAGCGGGTGTTCGTATACATCGGATGCGATTTTTCCTTCACTTTTCGGATCTGACTCGCAGGAAGAAATCGCTGCCAGCTCTTCTGCACCATTGCCGGAGTTGGGAACAACCAACTTTGAACCGTTAGAAATCACTGAAGGCGGAAATACCGGAACTTTCGTCGGACAAAAGGTCATTGGTTTTCGCAATGAACTGACCCAGCTTCAGGATTCCATCCGCAAATATAACGATGAACTGCAAAAAATCAGAACATCGGTCATTAATAATGCTCTGCAATATCATAAAGTGATTGGTGCAATCGAGGCCAAACTGCAGGTCGGTACAACACCGGGCAACCCGCAAATGTACGCTATGCTGCAATCCGCCCAGAATAACATTCAGATTATGAGCGCAAACACCAACGCCTTAAACCAGCTTGCCGCAAAAGTAAATTCCGATGCCGCAATGACAACCTATTTGTTGGATTCTATTAAAGCTGCATTCGGCGTTTCCGGTGCCGTTGACGAAGACCATCGCCAATTGCGCATTTTGGAAAATGAAACCAATCAGTCGGCAATCCTGTTCAACAGCCTTTCTGCCGAGTTGAATAATGATATTTTGCGCCAGCAGCAATATGTTGAAACCGCTCGTAATAATATTGTTGACTTAAACAGTGCCATTAAGGTCGGCAGTTATAACTCCGCCGGTTACTTCAGCGGTGCTTCGGCTGTTCCGACAATGATGTCCGGCACTTCTTCCGCTGCCAAAAAAGCCGGAGGCTATTCTTCTTCGCCTTTGTTTGTTGCCAAATTTAACAAACAGGATGTCCGCTTTCAGGACGGTTTGAAGCAGGCTGTCAGCCATGCAATCCAGAAAAAGCCGAATGTTATGTTTGAGGTCGTATCGGTTAGTCCGGCCCGTGGCAGTCAGTTGACGAAAAATAATGCTCAAAATAATGCAGCCATGGTTTTTCAGGAGATGGTAAACATGGGTGTCGGCGCTGATAAAATTTCTTTGTCGGCACGAACCAGCAATACCGCAACGGCTTCCGAAGTCCATGTCTATGTAAAGTAAGACCGTACCAAGTGTTAACGCTCCGGCATTGTTAAAATACCGGAGCTTTTTTATCGGAAATTTTCATGCTCAGAATCAGTAATATAAAAGCCCCGTTATCTCTGCCGCTGTCAGAACTGCCGGATTTTCTGGCAAAAATACTGAATGCAACAAAACCCTTTTCTTCTTTTCGGCTGGTAAAAAAAGCCGTCGATGCCCGCAGCCGGTCACAAACGTTCTTCGTATATACGGTTGATGTTGAAACGCCGGAAGAAGAACTGATTCTGAAAAACAAAATCTGGCCTTTTATTGACAAGGTTAATCCGCCGCAAGCCTTGCAAATACCCCGCTGCCGGAAAGAAGAAAAACGTCTGGTCATCATTGGCAGCGGACCGGCTGGCATGTTTGCCGGACTGGCTTTGGCCAAAGCCGGATTAAGACCCCTGATAATTGAACGCGGTCAACCGGTGCAGGAAAGGCAAAAAGATGTGGAGCATTTCTGGCAAAACGGAACGCTTAATCCCGATTCCAATGTTCAGTTTGGAGAAGGCGGCGCCGGTACATTTTCAGACGGTAAGCTGATGAGCGGTATAAAAAAAGACATTTATACGGCCGAAGTCTTTGCCGAATTGGTCGCCGCCGGCGCGCCGGAAGATATCTTATATCTGGCCAAACCGCATCTGGGAACAGATAAACTGGCATTAATTGTCCAAAGAATCAGAGAAAAAATTATTGCACTGGGCGGCGAATACCTGTTTGGACATCGGCTTGAAGACCTTATTGTTAAAAACAAAAAATTGCATGCGCTATTGATTCGCAAGCCGGACGGAGAAATGGCCGAATTTTCGGCTTCTGAGCTGCTTCTGGCTATCGGGCACAGTGCGCGTGATACATTTGAAATGTTGTATAAACGGCAGATCCCGCTGATACCGAAAGCCTTTTCCGTCGGTGCACGGATAGAACACCCGCAAAGCCTGATTAATAAGGCAATATACCATGATTGCGCGACTCATCCGGCTTTGGGGGCGGCGGACTATAAGCTTTCGATCCATTTGCCTAACGGCCGTTCGCTTTATACCTTCTGCATGTGTCCGGGCGGAGTGGTCGTTCCTGCCGCTTCCGAGCCGGAAAGGCTTGTAACAAACGGCATGAGCTATTATGCCAGAGATAAGAAAAACGCCAACGCGGCACTTCTGGTCGGCGTCACTCCGCAGGATTTCGGCGGCGATCACCCGCTTCAGGGCATGTATTGGCAGCGTGAACTGGAACACAAAGCTTATCTGGCCGGAGAAAAAACATACAAAGCACCGGCACAGTTGGTCGGTGACGTATTGCAAAATCGTCCGTCTGCCGGTGCGCTGGGCGTGCAGCCAAGCTACTCCCGCGGCGTTGTCTGGGGAGATCTGGGAAAAGTGCTGCCGGATTATGTCATGGAAACTTTCCGGCTCGGTATTTTGGAAATGGATAAAAAACTGCATGGATTCGCAATGCCGGAAGCGGTATTGACCGGTGTTGAAACCCGAAGCTCGTCACCAATAAAAATTTTGCGCGATGAACAGTTTGAGAGTCCGGTTAAAGGAATTTTTCCCTGCGGAGAGGGGGCCGGATACGCCGGAGGCATTGTTTCTGCAGCTGTTGACGGCCTGAAAGCCGCCCTGTCAATCATCAGCCGCAGAGTCTAAAACCAATATCTCGGGCAGGCAGTTAAACCGAACCGGCAGCAGACTTGTGCCGAGACCGCGGCCGATAATCATTCTTTTTCCGTTTTCATTATATTCGCCGCCGGCAAAACGCCTGCCGAATTTGGACGGTACGATAATCGGGCCGTAAAAAGGCATGGCAACCTGTCCGCCGTGTGTATGTCCGGCCAAAGTCAGCGGGATTTCCTGCGGAACCAGATCAAAAACATCAGGGGAGTGAGAAACCAGCAGCGTCTTGGCCATATCGGTTTTGTTTAACGCTCTGATAAAATCCGGCGAGCGGGTGGTATCATCGGCCAGTCCGGCCAGATATAATGTTTTTCCGCCAATGTTCAGACGAACGTTTTCATTCTCTAAGACGGTAATGCCGGCGGCTTCCAGCTCCTGCCGCATTTTGTTGCCGTTCAAATACCAGTCATGGTTTCCGAGAACGGCAAAAACACCGTATTTAGCTTTTAATTTTCCCAATCCGGCGGCTATTTTTTCCATCTTCATACTGGAGGCATGCTTGTGCCCTTTTACATAATCGCCGCCCAGAATAATGATGTCAGGCTTTTGTTCGTTGATCTTACGGACGATTCTTTTAAGGCGCCAATTTTCCCAAGGGGCAATATGCCAGTCGCTGGCAAAAACGATTCTTAGCCCTTTAAAGTCGTTCAGGCCATGTTTATAACGCCGGACAGACAAAAGATTCGGTTCTATGCCAAAAGACCAGATAACCCCGCATATTCCTAAAATGATTGCCGTAATCAAATATTTTTTCATAAGAACCACTCTTAAACCCTTTTGGAAGAAAAATAAAGAACCAAAGCGAATAAGACCAATTCTAAAATAACAAAAACAATTGTTTGAACATCGGCCGCTAAAAATATTTCAATAATCCCTTTTTCTTCCATTTTGCTTTTTCAGATGTATTGATAAGGTTATTTATATGATATCGCGGAGAGCTTAATTTTTTTATAATACGACAAATCCCCTGTGAGCCGAAGAGCAGCTGCCGTTTTTTTGCCATAAAAAAAGCCACCACAAGGGTAGCATTTTTTTAATGGCGGATAGAGTGGGATTTCGGCAGGTTCGGTTTGTAACATTCGCCCTCTCTCGCTCTCGCGGCGGGGCTCATTAACAAACTTTCACCGCTCACAACGAAAACACCATTACTTTGGTGTTTTCTATCGGTTCGCGCCCTCTCGGGTTCGAATCCCAAATTTTTTTTTGCCATAAAAAAAGCCACCACAAGGGTAGCATTTTTTTAATGGCGGATAGAGTGGGATTC
>CABUWG010000044.1 GCA_902495305.1 uncultured Pseudomonadota bacterium
GAGGCTTGTTTTCAACGGACGGGATTTATCCCTGTCTGGCTTAGTAAGTTCAAGTTTTTTCAAAACTTTCACTAACTGCGCGTCGGTCACTTGTTTTGCAGCTGTTTGTCTTGCTTCGTTACCTTGCTCGCAAACAGGCAAAACTGCGCCTTTATCGCTCAAAACAACAAATTATTTTTTTGTTGTAATTTATCGGATTGTTCTTGTTATTTTTTCTCTCGTTAGTTATCATTATCTATCTTAAATGACGATTGGGGTGATGATTATGGCTAAGGTTTCGGTTTTGATGCCGGTTTACAATACACCGGAAGAATATTTGCGGCCGGCGATAGAAAGTATTTTGACGCAGACTTATCAGGATTTTGAATTTGTTATTCTGAATGACGCCTCTCAGGATGAAAATGTGGAGAAGATTGTTAAGTCATACTCCGATAAGCGCATTCGTTATTATAAAAATGATGTGAACCGCGGAATTTCTTTTTCCCGCAACCGACTGATTGAGTTGGCAAAAGGAGAATATCTGGCGGTGTTTGACCATGATGATATTTCCTTTCCGAACCGGCTGGAAAAAGAGGCTGCGTTTTTGGACAGTCATTCCGATGTCGGAGTTGTCGGGAGTTGGTATCAGGCTTTTGACAAAGATAAGGTCAGAAAATTTCCGACAGACGATGCGGCTATAAAACGGGGATTGATGAACGGATGTGTGGTTTCTCATACCTCGGCAATGATCAGAAAGTCTGTTTTGGTTGACAATCATATAATTTATGAAGAGGCTTTTAGTCCGGCCGAGGATTATGCCTTATGGTGCCGGTTGCTTCCAAAAACCAATTTTGCCAATATTCCGGAGGCTTTGGTTGTTTATCGCTATCATACCAACAACACCAGTCACAAGCAGTGTTATAAAATGACTCTGGCGACTTACGGCATTTTAGATTTTGTCAGAAAAGAGAATCCCGCATTGTGGGAGATGGCAAAGTCATTGCGGGGCAAAAAATACAAAGTGAAGCTGTTTAATTTTATTCCCTTTTTTGAGATTTGCAGTGAGGCTGATGTCTTAAGCTGCAAGTTATTCGGGTTTTTGCCGCTGCTTTCCGTCCGTTTGAAGACCTATAAGAAAAAGCCGTCGGTTTAGGATTTAAATTCCGTTTTCAGTGCTTATTTTGATGCATAAGTAACAGGAGCGGAAGGTGATGTCAAAAGAGTGTTGCGCTAATTGGTTTTTGATTGACGAGAAGGTGCGGTTTTTGGTATTGGCTATGACCAATATGTTTATCCGTTATGTATTGTTTGTTATTCTCGGGGCTTTGTTTTCGGTTTTGCATTATCAGGCGGTTTTGGTGCTGACATGGGTCTTGTCTTCGGTTGTAGCTTTTCTTTCTTATAAAGTTCTGGTTTTCCGAACGGAAGGAAATCATCTGAAAGAATATGGCAAGTCATTGCTTATCTGGTGTTTGAGTTATTTTGTAAATGCCCTGATTTTGTGGCTGCTGGTTGAAAAGTTTTTGTGGAACGTGTATGTGGCGCAAGGCGTGGCGATTTTGTTTCTGGCGGTCGTGAATTATCTGTTGTTTAAGCATTTTGCTTTTAAGCAGCCGCGCAAGCGGACGTTGTTGGAGCGTTTGTATAATCTCTGGGAATAAAATGTCTTTACTTTTGTGCCGCGAACAGAACGGCGTTTCGGGGTAATTTGTAATGCTTTTTTTTGTGCGCTGATGTGATTTTGTGTTTTGTAATCAGGCGAATCTGTTGTATCTTTGTCCGTGATAGTTTCATAGTGTAGGAGGTGTTATTTTGTATTGTATTTTACAAAATGAACGCGATGAGTTGTTGTTTATCATTGATGATACGCACAGCCGTGAGGTCAGCGAGCCGGTTTTTGAGTATTGCAAAGAGGCCAAAACCGCCTGTTTGAAGAAAAATGCCGGAACGATCGTTGACTTGGAACATGTGAACGAAAATATTGAAGGCGCTTTGCTGAAAGCAGACAAGGTTTATTTGATTGAACGTTCTTCCGAAGACACGGTTTGCGACAACTATATTGCGGCTGTAAAGGTGGTATAAAGGTATTTGTTTGATGAAAATGAATGTATTTTCGGATTTCTTTGGCGGTAAGATTAAAATTTTTTCCGGCGGGGATGACAGCAGTGCGCGGAGTGCGGAAGATGTGTCTGATTTGTCGGAGATTTTGCAGATGTTGCGGCAGAAAGATGATGAAAATGCAAAAAAGTGTTCCGACTTTTGATTTTGGCAAAAAAAATTCCTATGTATATAAATGAGCAGAGCTTATGGAAGGAAAGACTTTGGAACGATTTTTATCAATTTTGTTTATGGCTGCCGCCGGTTTTTTGTTTTTTATGTTTCTGGGGGTGGCGCTTTACATCGGCCTGATTTTGTGTCTGGCGCTGGTGGCGTTTGTTTTTATTACGGCCGGAGCCGAAAAGGCCGGAGAATGGTGGCGTCGGAATTATCCGGTTTTTATCGGGTGGTACCGGCGGATGAAAATGCGCTTTAAAAACCGGATTGAACCTCAGGGTTTTTATGAAGTGCATGAGGTGGATCCGGACAAGGTCGAACTTTTGACGCCGGAAGAGTATGAAAAGCGGAAAAGAAACCGTTCTGACAGATAAAAGATTGAATTTTTTATAAAATCAAATAAAATATAGTTGCTTGAAACGATTTGTCAGGAGGTGGGCATGAAACACGTTATACCGATTATTCCCTGGTCTTATAATCAGATTTTGGAAGGAAAGAAAAAAATCCAGCTGGCGGTTTTTGACAAAGTGGCTCAGCAGGTGCGGGTGAATGACGAGATTGAATTTGAGAATGTTCTTACCAAAGAAAAACTCTCCTGTGTGGTGAATGGTTTTGTGATTTTTGAAAACTTTGATATTATGGTTGATACTTTGCCGCCGGAACTTTTCGGGTATGATGACCGCAAAGAGGTTAAGGTGCGAGTAAACCGTTTGTTTCCGAAAGAAGAAACTGAAAATAATTTTGCCGTCGGTTTTTTTATCAGGCCGGTTTTGCCGCAGGCTCAGCGCGAGCGGGCGCCGAAGTTTAATTTTGAGCGTTTGCCGGAGCAGTATGTCAGGGATTGAATTCTTGAAAAAAGCATATACATCTTTGGTATTGATTAATGGAGGGCAAAATGAAAAAAGAACTAGCTGACATGATTGAAAAACGCCGGTCAATTTATGATTTGGGGGCAAAAGAAGTTTTATCGGAACAGCAGATCGGCGATATTGTGAAAGAGGCGGTTAAGTATTGTCCGACAGCTTTTAATTCGCAAAGTGCTCGGGTGGCGGTGCTGTTTGGTGAGAATCACCATAAGCTTTGGGACATTGTTTTGCAGGAATTAAAAAAGGTGGCTCCGGCAGACGGTTTTGCCAAAACAGAACTTAAGATTGCGTCTTTTGCCGCCGGATATGCGACGATTTTGTTTTTTGAAGATATGGAAACGGTGGAAGGTTTGCAAAAAAAGTTTCCGCTTTATGCCGAGAACTTCGGAAAGTGGTCGCTGCAAGCGAACGGAATGCTGGAGTACATTATCTGGACTGCGTTGGAAGCCGAAGGGGCAGGCGCTTCGCTGCAACATTATAATCCGCTGATTGATGCCGCAGTCAAGCAGGAATGGAAGCTTCCGGAAAGCTGGATGCTTCTGGCTCAGATGCCTGTGGGGAGTGTGGAAGCTCCGGCCGGAGAAAAAACTTTTCTGCCGATTGATGAAAGAGTTAAAATTTTTAAATAATGCTTGCCAAATTGATTATTTCGCCGTATAAAATCCGTCATACGGAGAGATGGCAGAGTGGTCGAATGCGGTTGACTCGAAATCAATTGTACTCTTTACGGGGTACCTAGGGTTCGAATCCCTATCTCTCCGCCATTATCAATGAGCCCCGCCTTGAGCGGGGTTTATTGATAATGATGAGGAGAGTCAGGATTTGAATCCTAGGGAGAAGGGGCCGACTACCAGCGAAACTTCTCTTAGTGTTGCGATAAACTTTGTTTGAAGCAACACTTAGTTGTTCCCACACGTAGAAGGCATAGCCTTCGTAGCAGTGGAAAGGCGGACGGGAGTACGCCGGTGAGCGAAGCGAAAGAGCGCCCGTGCAACTTAAGCGCAGCGCGAAGTAATCCCTATCTCTCCGCCATTGGAAATACGGGATGTGTGGGTGTTAATCCGGCGCGTCTGTTTGTTGGAGCGTTTTGTGTTCTGTTTCCGGATGTTTCTTTTGGCCGTTTAAGTTGTTCAGAAACTGGTTTTCAATTTTCATATATTGATTAAACAACCATTTGGACTGGGATAACAACAGCACGGAGCCGGCCAGCAAAAGCAGGGTGACTTTGGGGTTCTCGGTTAAAAACTGGTGAACGACCGTGACGATGAAGAAGGCGATTATCAACAGGCGGAAGCTGGTTAAGACCATTAACGGCAGACGGTTGATTTTTTTTGCCATCCAAAGTTTGTGGTATAAATTTGCAACTTTATTGTTGGAGATGAAAAAGTTTTTATTGCTGCCCTGTTCTTCGGCAACATTACAAAAACCGATTTTTTCTTCTATTTTGCGGGTGATGGAGGTTTTGACGGAATCTTTGTCTTTAACCGGAAGCATGCGGCAGAATGCCGAAGCGAGTTTGTCTTTTAACAGACTTGGCAAAATGGCCTCCCAGCCGATGAGGGCTTTTAAGAAGGGGGACATCAGCGCAAAGGTAATAACGGTAACAATCAAACGTGCCGGAAAACCTGAAAAAATGTTATTGACGAAGGGTTTGACGACATAGCCCGAAAGGCCGATAATGGTATAAAGAATCATGGCCAGCAGGCCCAGTCTGGCAAAGTAGTTTTTGAACAGCATTTGCCAAAGTTGTTCTTCGTGTTTGTTTTCTTTAACGGCAGCGTTTTGCTCAATAAATTTGTTCCATGAGGCCGGCAGGCGTTTGCCGAGTTGTTTATATACCGGTTCGGAAGATTTTATCATCATCGGCGTCAGGAAGGTGGTAATGACGGAAACAGCCACGATAATCGGATAGACTTTGGCGTCTAACACGCCGATGCTCATGCCAAGACTGGCAATAATAAAGGCAAACTCACCGACTTGCGCCAAGGCAAAGCCTCCTTGTACGGCGGTTTTGAGCGATTGACCGGAAAAGACAAAGCCCAGACAGGAAAAGGCAACTTTGCCGGAAATAACAATCAGGGTGATGACAAATATCGGCCAGGCGTATTGAATGAACATGGCGGGATTGACCATCATGCCGACAGATACGAAGAAGACCGCGCCAAAAAAGTCTTTCAGCGGTTTCATGTTTTTTTCTATCCGTTCGATGATTTCGGTTTCGGCCAGAATTGAGCCCATGATAAAGGCGCCGAGAGCAGAGGAAAAACCTGACGAGGTGGCGAGCAAAACCATGCCGAAGCACATGCTGATTGTGATGAGAAGCAGCATTTCATCTGTTAAAAAGCCGGTGATTTTTTTCAGGAAAGTCGGAACAATGTAAATGCCGATAACAAAGCACAATACCAAAAAGAAGACCAGTTTTAAGGTGCTCAGGGCAAGTTCTTTGCCGTCAATGGTGTTGCCGAGGGCGATTGTCGGCAAAAGGACCAGAAGCAGGATGCCGACAATGTCTTCAACGACCAGAACGCCGAAAACCAAATCCGTGAATTTTTGTTTTTTGACATTTAAGTCATCAAAGGCTTTGATGATGATGGTGGTGGAGGACATTGAAATCATGCTGCCGAGGAAAAAGCTGTCCATAACAGACCAGCCGAGCAGCAGGCCGATGTTATAACCCAGAAAAAGCATAAACAAGATGTTGACCATGGCAGTTATCATAGCTGATTTGCCGACGTTCATCATCTTTTTGAAGCTGAATTCCAGTCCGAGCCCGAACAACAGGAAGATGACGCCGATATCCGCCCAGATTGTGAGATTTTGCTGGTCTGACACCGTGGGTAAAAAGTTAAAATACGGTCCGGCGAAAATTCCGGCCAGAATGTATCCCAGAACGGTCGGTTGTTTTAATTTTTTGAAAATCAGCGTAATTATGCCGGCGTAGATCGTTATTAAGGTAAGGTCGGTAATCAGTGCATGAATCGAGTGCATGGATTTTTCCTGTTCTGGTTATGGTTTTTAACCGGCTGAATTTAGCATAAAAATCTTAAAATTTTGTTAGAAGGTAAAGTTGTTTTTTGCAATGAAGGGGATGATGATTTTATTTTTTTGCGCAATGCGGAAATTGTTCACAGCTGATAATCGGCTGATTGCGGTTTTTCTGGCGGAGAAGCCGTATATGAACGGGAATACAATCGGAATTGTAAGATGTGCAGGTATTTACCGGAGCAACGGTTGCGCAGCTGCTGCCATTCCAGACTTTAGGCGGCGGGCACTGGCAGATGTCAAGGAAGACGCTTTGTTTTTGGTTATATATAAATTGTGCATTCAGCCATTGTCCGCCAAAGCTCCGGCAGCGTTCGACTATCGGGATTTTGACACAGTTGCGTCCGTCCCAGGCACGGAGCGGCGGACAGGCAAATTCGGGATTGGCGCTGCCGCAACGTGTTGAGATGAGTTTTCCGCTCAGGTTATGCGCAAATTTTTTGCAGGCAGCCTGAGCCTCAAAACTCAACAGCAACAGCAGGAACAGAAGAAAAGTTTTCTTCATTATTTACCCCAGCCGACAGCCTGAGTTACAATTACTTCTTCATTGTCTTTCAGATTGAGTTCTTTGCCGAGGGCAGGGTGATCAAAATAGCCGCGGACAACATTGTTCAGGCCTTTGGAGGCGCAATACAGTCCGACATTCTGATAGGCTGAGCCGGCGTGCATCGGCGAGTTCTTTTTGTCGCTGCCGACAAAGGCCAGATGCAATGGCGCGTCTTTTACAAAAGCCTGTGTGTTCAAAATGCCGCGGACGTCTTTTTTGCTTATGCCTTCAAGGGTGTTTTTTTCCGGATTGTAGTGCCAGACACCATCAGCCTGCAAAACGTATACTTTCAGGTTTTGTTTGTTTTGAGAGGTTGGGATGCTGTGTTTGCCTTCGTGTGTTAATCCCCAGGCTGTCCAGAGGATTTCGCTCAGGGTTTGGGCATCTATCGGACGGGCGGAAAATTCGCGCGTGGTTTTGCGGGCAGCAACGGCATTCATTAACGGCATGCCGCCTTCGGTTTGCGGCGCCGGAAGTTTGACCTCTTGCGCGGCGACGGAAAAACTGATTGAAAGTGCGGATAAAAATGAAAATAGTTTAAGCATTTTGTTTTCCTTTCTTTTTAACAGGTTTGATTTTGTTGTCCAGACGGTCTTCTTTGATGCCGGCCGGATCCTGATGGATGATAATCTGGGCATCGGGGTATTTGTGCAGGATTTTTTCTTCTACCATGTTGCAATAATGATGCGCCTGATATAACGGCAGTTCGCCGTCCAGCTCAAGGTGGAATTCAAACAGATAGATACCGCCGAGATCACGGCTGCGAAAATCGTGAATGCCGCGGACAAAATCAAAAGATTTGGCGTCATTTATAACTTTGTTTCTGATACTTTCATCCAGTTCCTGATCAAGAAGCTGGGCGATGGCCTGTTTGGCAAGGTCATAAGCATTGAACAACAAATAGGCAGAAATAAGAACGGCGGTCAGGGTATCAAACCACAGCCAGTCGAAGAACTTAACGACAATCAGGCTGATGACGATTGAACCGTTTGTCAGCAAATCTACGACATAATGGGCGCTGTCGGCCAGAATTGCCTGTGATTTTGTCAGGCGGGCGACCCGACGCTGAAAAGTGATGAGCGCAAGCGTGGCAATAATGCTGGCAACCATAATCGCAAGACCTATGCCGGTATCGGCAATCGGCCGCGGTGCAATAAAGCGGCTGAAACCGTCATACATGACAAACAATCCGGAACCGGCAATAAAGGCAGCCTGAGTCAGCGAGCTCAAAGCCTCGGCTTTGCCGTAGCCATAACGGTGGTTCATGCTGGCCGGTTTGGCAGAATAGCGTACGGCAATCAGCGTGATGAGAGAGGCAAAAATGTCCGACAGACTGTCAACCATTGAGGACAAGACGGCCAGAGAATCCGTAACCAGAGCGCCGAAGATTTTTAGCAGGCACAGCGCCACAGCCACGGATATGCTGGCGCAGGCGGCAAGATTTTTCAGGCGGTCGCTTTGGGTTTTAGTGAGCGGTGATGACATTTTTGATATTCTCCAAATCTTTTTTGTTTATTTCATAATAAACGTCTTTAGTGTATTTTTCAAAAAGCTGCAAGGTCTTTTCATTGGGAATCCGAGCAAAATTTATGTTTACAAAATATTTGTTTTCCGTCTGATAAAATTTGTAGGTGATGTCCTGATTGTTTTCTGCCAGCAGCCGGAAGGAAAACAGCTCTTTGGGATTTTGCAGGACGGTTTTGGCCGTCAGCAGGCGGGTGTTTAACATTGCCCGAGCCAGCAGGCTGACGCGGTATGCGTCCGTTATGCCGTTGAAGCCGATTAAGCGTCCCAGACGCAGGTTCCACAGCGTGCTGTATGTCCAGTCTGCGGCATCCGGCGAGAGGTCGATAAAATCGGCGGCGGCGCTCCAAACCTGAAATTTGGGCGGGAATCTGACATAAGCGGCCCTTGAACCGCGGCCGATATCAATGTCATAGCGGCCGATGTCAAAACGGGCAAGCGTTTTTTTGCCGGCATTAAGCAGGGTGACTTCGGTTTTTTGTGAAGCGGGATCGTCAAAATCCTGCAGGCCGAAATGTGCCAGATGTTCGATTTTGTCTGATTTCTTTTCAAAGTAATAAGCTTCCAGCAAAGCGCTCAGGAAACTGCGAATGCGGTCCTGCAACACCATAAAGTGCGGCCGGTCTTTTAACTGCCAGATACCGTCCTGCTTGATGAAGGTCAGGTTGCCGCGTACCGTTGTGAGAGAGATTTCGGAAATATTGTTTATCTGTTCGGGCAGTTTGGCAAACAGCGGTTTTTCAATGAGAGCTTCCGAGCTGCCGAGGCGCGTGTAGTGCGAAGACATAAGGCCGGCTGCCAGAAGCAGGAGCGATCCGAAAATTATCAGGCGCGGTCCGCGTTTGAGACTTTCGGATAAACGGGAACGTGTGCGGCGGCGGTGTCTGAAACGAAGGATCAGGACAGCCAGCCCCAGCAGCAGCGGCAAGGCATAGATGTTGGCAAATTTGACGGCAAAATCTATTTTTTGAATTTTCCGGCGGCTTTCTTCCTGCACTTTTTGCAGCTCCTGCCGCAGAGAATTCAGCTGTTTGCGGATGCCTGCAATCAGCGCCAGCTCGTCCGGCGTGAAGTTTTCCCGTTGTTCAAAGTTTTTTTTGTTCCAGACTTCCTGCAGGCCGGCTTTGGCGCGGTCAATATTGTTCATAATCTCGTTTTCTTTGATTTTGGCTTCGCGCAGACCGGCTTTGCGGATGTGTTCGACCTGAGTGAAGGGGCGCAGTTTTTCCGTTTGTCCGCGCAGGCTCAGAAGCTCTTGGTTTCCGGTCAGAACATCCAGTCCGTTCAGCACGAAATCGGCATTGTCAAGCAACGGGATAAAATATTGCTTGTCGCCGATAAAAATGTTTTTTCCCCAGTAAGAATCGTATAAAAAGTCGGTGTCGCCGACGACAATCACATCAAAGGCTTTGCTGAGGTTGGTGCTGGTAAGGCGGGCGGCAATGTATTTGCTGTAGGTGTCGGCCTTGAAGCGGCGAAGCAAATCTGCCGGATTGGTGCTGCGGCGAATCAGCTCGGCCGGAATCAGCGCGGAGTTTCGGCTCAGCGAAATCAGCGGCGTAAAGCTGATGTTTTGCTGTTGCTGATCCGGCTCAATAACGGTGGCGGAAGAAAACAAGAGCTGCTTCAAGCGCGTTAGGCCGGAAAATGCCGGATTGAAGTTGTTTTCGTGCAGCAGAAACTGGACGACATCTTGTGTGAAGTTGGTTGTTTTGGTTGTGTTGCCGGAAGCATTGACCAACAGCGAGTTTTCTAAATCAGCGGCGGCAACGTCCGTATAATAATGAAATCCCCAGATTTTATCGAGGCCGTTCAAATCAGACGGTTCAGGTTTGGAATCAACCGGCGCCAGATTGTTTAAGGCTTCGGAGGCAATATCGACAAAGAGCATGACTTTTCCGCCCTGATAACTGTATTCCTGCAAAGCTTTGACCATGGCTTCTGACGGGTGTTTGGGATGAATAACCAGCACCGCTCTGAAGGAATCGGTAATGTCTTCCGGTTTGTTGATCATTCGGACATTGTAGAACTTGTCCAGACGGTTCAGCAGTTCCCAACGCGGCGTGATGATGCCGTTGATGGTTTCGCTGTTGACCGGCAGAGAGGAGAATACGCCCAGCAGCGGTTTGGTGTTGTTGAGGGTATAGAGCGTTTCTGTAAGGTCTTGTTCAATGTGTCCCTGGCGTTCCAACGGCAGAAAAGGAATGATTTTTTTGTTATCCAGACTGTCAGAAAAAACAATGCCGAAGAAAGCTGCCTGCGAGCGGTCTATGACCGGAATGCCGTGCAGTCCGGAAGCAATGGCATAATCTTCCGACTCGCTCATCGGTTCGACATAATTTATCTGGTAAGAGAATTGTCCGTCGGAGATGTTTTCGTATTGTTGCAGCAACAAGCGGACTTTGTCAAAATAGGTGCGGAATTCCGGATTGCGCTCGCTTAAGATTTTAGAATAAAAAAGTTTGGCGTTGACCGGATGAGGCAGATTTTGAAGAATCCGGCGGGTCGACGGCGTGAGGGTAAAGTTGTTTTCTTCCGTCAAGTCCAGACGGATATTGCGCAGGTGGTTGTTGGCAAGCAGGTTGAGGCCGATGAAACCCAGCAGGAGCGCGGCAAAAAGCAGAATGTAATGTCTGCGGCAGCCGGAACGGACCAGCGGTGACGTGCCGGAGGTTTTGAAGCTGATGATGATTTCGGTCGTGAAGTTAAACAGCAGAATCAGCGAGGCGTAGAATATGATATCCCGAAGTTCCAGCAGTCCCTGCGTGATGGCGGCAAAGTGGGTGACAAAGCTGAAGGAGGCGATCATATCTACAATAGAGAGCGGCAAAAACATCCGGAACAGGGCAAGGACGTATTCCAGCGAGCTTAAGAAAAACAGCAGGTTGGCGATGACGGACAGCACCAAGGCAATGACCTGATTTTTGGTCAGGGCAGACATGGTTTGCGAGATGGTGAGCATACAGCCGGCCAAAACAAAACTGCCGAAATAACTGAGCAAAATTACGGCGTTATCGGGTTGTCCGAGCAGGTTGACCGTTATCCAAAACGGAAAAGTCAGGATTAAGGCAATGGCACAAAACAACCATGACGCCAAAAATTTGCCCCAGACCAGTGCCGTGGCGGTGACCGGCATGGTCATAATCTGGACAATGCTTTTGCTTTTGAATTCCTCGGCCCAGAGGCGCATGGAAATGCCCGGAATAAACAGCAGGTACAACCAGGGTTGAAAGCTGAACATCGGCAGCAGGTCGGCTCTGCCGCGTTCAAAAAAATGGCCGAAGTAAATGGCAAAGGAGCCGTTGAGAAGCAGAAAAGCCACCAGATAGACATAGGCCAACGGTGACGTAAAGTAGCGTTTGAGTTCGTTTTTGGCAATGATATAGGTGCTTTTCATTATTTTTTCTCCGGAGAGGTCAGTTTTTTGAAAGCGTTTTCCAGACTGCGGCAATGTGCCTGTTGCAAGATATCGTGTAAGCTGCCGTCGGCCATGATTTTGCCTTTGTTAATGAGGATAATCCTTGTACTGAT
This sequence comes from uncultured Pseudomonadota bacterium, assembly GCA_902495305.1. Classification (GTDB taxonomy): domain Bacteria; phylum Pseudomonadota; class Alphaproteobacteria; order RF32; family CAG-239; genus MGBC133411. The sequence goes on from CABUWG010000044.1 coordinate 11,764, forward strand.
GTTTTCGGCTTCTTCCAGCAAATGGGTGGAGATGATGATGGTTTTGTTTTTGCCCATTTGTTTTATCAGGCTGCGGATGTGTTCTTTCTGATTGGGGTCAAGACCGTCAGTCGGTTCATCGAGCAACAAAATTTGCGGGTCGGAGATAATGCTCTGGGCAAAGCCGACACGGCGGAGATAGCCTTTGGACAGGGTTTCAATGCGCTGGGGCAGTACGTTTTCAATATTGGCGATGTTGCAGACTTCCTGCAGGCGCTGTTGTTTTTTCTTTCCGGAAAAGCCGCGGAGTTCTGCCATATAATTCAGAAAAGCAGCCACGGTCATGTCCGGATACAGCGGAGAGCCTTCCGATAAAGAACCAATGGCGGTTTTGGCGGCCAGCGGATGATTTTTGATATTTTGGCCCAGAATGAAAATTTCTCCGTCAGACGGTGCCAGATAGCCGGTTATCATATTCATCAGAGTTGATTTTCCGGCTCCGTTCGGTCCGAGCAGGGCAATGATTTCACCTTTTCCGGCGCTGAAACTAATATCTGATACAGCCTGCAGGTTGTCAAAATTTTTGCAAAGGCTTTTTACTTCAATTGTTGCGGTCATGCTTTTTCCTCTCGATTAAACCGGTTTTATGATAACGGTAAAAGCTGAAAATATTATGAATCGGCGTCAGCGGCGGTTGATTTCATAAAGAGCAATGGCGGCAGCGGTCGAAACGTTCAGGCTTTCGACCTCAGGCGAGATGGGCAGCTTGACCGAGGCATCGCAGCTTTCTTCAACCAGCCGGCGCATTCCCTTGCCTTCCGAGCCCATGACAATGGCGGTCTTTCCCGCTTTATTGATTTGGTCGATGGTTGTTTGAGCGTATCCGTCCATGCCGAGAATCCAAAAACCGGCTTCTTTCAGCTGGTTCAACGTGCGGGAGAGATTAGTTACGCGGCAGATTGGCAAAAGTTCAATCATGCCGGCCGAGGCTTTGGCCATGGCACCGGTTTCCTGCGGTGCGTTTTTGTCCTGCATGACAAGCGCCAGCGTATTGAATGCAACGCAGGAGCGGATAATTGCGCCGATATTTTGCGGGTCAGTGACCTGATCGAGCACCAGAATATGGCAGTCAGGCCGTTGGTCGGCCAGAGCGCAAATATCTTCAACCGAATAGTCTTCAAGTTCTCTGCACTGGGCGGCGTATCCCTGATGAACGGCCTCGCGCGGGAGCATTTTGTCAATGTCTTTCCGGTCGACAATTTGCAGCGGCGTATTGTCTTTTTGGCTGGCCGTCAGATGTTTTTTGATTTCCGGCGCGTTTTCTGCGGTGGCGTAGATTTTGAGAATCTGCCGCGACGGATTGGCGATGGCCGCAAAGACGGGGTGTCTGCCGTATAAAAGCACGGAGCCTTTGACGGGAGATACAGAAAAGTTTTTGTTTTTTGCCATGATGATTATCCTTTGATGATTTTTCTTAAAATGCCGCCGTTGTCAGCCAGAAGTTTTTCTGCCTCGTTTTTTGAGCAGTTTTTTGCGGCCATGACACAAGCGGTTTTGACGTTGTTATCGCTTTTTTGCAGGAGTACGGCGGCTTGTTCCTGTGTTGTGCCGGCAATTTCCGAAACAAAGCGGCAGGCGCGTTTGCAGAGCTTGGTATTGCTGACCTGCAGGTCAATCATATAGTTTTTGTAAGTTTTGCCAAGACGAATCATTGCGCCGGTTGTCAGCATGTTCAGAATCATTTTTTGTGCAGTACCGGACTTCATTCTTGAAGAACCGGTGATGACCTCGGGGCCGACCTGCGGATTGATGAAAATATCGGCATATCGGGCAATTTCAGCTTGCGGATTGGAACTGATTGCGATGGTTTTCAGGCCAAGTTCCTTTGCTCGTCTGAGAGCCGTGACAACATAAGCCGGATTGCCGCCGGCAGAAATTCCGACAATAATGTCCTGCGGCTGCGGGCAGAATTTCATCAGGTCGGCAACGGCAAATTCCTCATTGTCTTCGGCATTCTCCACCGCGTTGCGGACGGCGTCTTCTCCGCCGGCAATAAAAGCTTGAACCAAATTTTGGCCGACTCCGAAAGTCGGGGGCATTTCCGAAGCGTCGAGAATCCCCAAACGTCCGCTGGTACCGGCGCCAAAATAAGCCAGCCTGCCGCCTCGGGCAAAAGCCTTTGCCGTCAGATCAATGCCTTCTGCAACCGAATCCAGCACTTTTTCCACCGCAAGGGCGACTTTTTGGTCTTCATTGTTTATTATGCGGGCAATTTCCAGCGGCGAAAGCAAATCAATTTCAGTTGAAGCCGGATTGCTTTTTTCGGTTAACTCAATGACAGGCATGGCTTTTTTCTCATTCGTTTAAGATTATGAACGGAATTTAATCCAAATAAATTAAGAAATATATAAAAAAGGTGTTGACATTATGGCAAAAATGCTATTATTTGCAGGTTAGATGATTTATAGGATTAAATCCTCAATCCCCGGATTGGAAGTTTCTTAAGGAGGGGTGGCAGAGCGGTCAAATGCAACGGACTGTAAATCCGTCGACTTTAGTCTACGAAGGTTCGAATCCTTCCCCCTCCACCATTTCAATCTTGGTTTGCTCTCGAGAGAGGACGATTAAGCGGGTGTAGCTCAATGGTAGAGCAGAAGCCTTCCAAGCTTATGACGGGGGTTCGATTCCCCTCACCCGCTCCATTTTTTCTTCCCCACTTGAGTTTTTATTGTAACAACATAACAGATTTTAGGATTAAGAACGATGGCAAAAGAGAAGTTTGAGCGGACAAAGCCGCACTGCAATATCGGAACAATCGGTCACGTAGACCACGGAAAAACAACGTTGACGGCAGCTATTACGAAAGTATTGGC
>CABUWG010000045.1 GCA_902495305.1 uncultured Pseudomonadota bacterium
AGGTGGAGGTGGAGGTGGAGGTGGAGGTGGAGGTGGAGGTGGAGGTGGAGGTGGAGGTGAAATATAAAATGGGGAGTGTGGGTGTGAGGAGCGGGACAAAAATATCAAGCTCGGCAGGAGGGATTAAAGGCGGAGAGGGAGAGGGGACGGAGGCGCAAGAGGAGAGGAGAGAAAAGAAAAAGAAAAAGAAAAAGAGAAAAGAAGGTTGGGCAACGGAGATAAATGAAATGAATAGAATAGAAAGAAGCAAAAAAGAAAGTGCAAGGAGGAAGAGGGAAAAAAGCAAAAAAATCAATCGCAACAAAAAATTCAGCGACCACAACAAGTTAAGCGATGATACCGGAGAATAAATATTTTCAAGGCTTGATATTTGGGATTGAATGCCTTAAATTTATATAAGTTAACATCAATATAACAAGCAGGCAGAAGATGGATAATAATTTACCGGAATTGCGTGACATACATCTGCCGGACGGGGTTTCTGTCTGGCCGCCGGCTTATGGCTGGTATGTTATTCTTTTATCCGTTATCGGCATATTTCTCCTTTATGAACTTTATCGTCTATGGCGGCGCAAAAGCAAAAAGCTTTATGCCCTGCGGTTATTGGCTCAGGCTCACAGTTTTGAAGTTGTGGCCGCAGCCCGCCAGATGTCTGAAATTTTGCGGCGGATTTGTATCTTCAAATATCCTGCGGCGGCAGCCTTGTTCGGCAAGACGTGGATTGATTTTCTGAACAGTCACACCAAGACGCCGGTTACCGGACAAGCGGCCCTGCTGCTCAGCGATGCCCCTTATGTCAGTGTAAAATCCACCCGTTTCAGCACAGAAGATTTGGAAGAATTGCGCCGGTTCTGCAAGAACTGGATTGGAGAGAATTTATGATTCAGCTCGCCTGTCCCGCTGCCTTCTTGTTGCTGCTTCTGCCTTTTATTGTCCGTGTCTTGCTTCCTGCCGTTAAAGGTTTGCACGGTGATGCGCTGCGGGTGCCTTTTCTGAATGATTTGCAAAAGATCAGCAAAGAATCCGGCGAGGCTGGTTTTGGTTCCGCCATCGGCGACGGACACAGGACTGCCGTCTGGTTTTTATTTCTGATTTATGCCCTTTTGGTGTTGGCCGCCGCACGGCCGCAATGGGCCGGCGAACCTTTCCGCCTCAAAAACGAGAGCCGTGACATTCTGCTGGTGATGGATATTTCCAACTCCATGCGCGAGCCGGATTTTGCCCTTAACCGCAAGCGGATTGACCGTCTGACCGCCGTCAAAGCCACCGCACAGGAATTTTTGGAAAAACGCGCCGATGACCGCATCGGCCTTATCTTATTCGGGACAAATGCTTATTTGCAGGCGCCGCTGACTTTTGACAAGAAGTCCGTCAGCGATATTTTATGGCAGATGTCTGCCGGCATGGCCGGTGAATCAACCGCTATCGGCGATGCCCTCGGGCTGGCGCTGAAAACAATTAAAGACGCGCCGAATCCTGACAAAAAAATTGTCATTCTGCTGACGGACGGCGAAAACAACGACGGCCGCCTCAGCCTGCCGCAAGCCATCAAGCTGGCGCAGGATGAGGGTGTCAAAATTTATACAATCGGCGTCGGTTCTGACAATGCCTTTATGGGGTCATTTATGGGAATACCGCTGATGGGCGGCGGCGGACAGCTTGACGAGGCTTCGCTGAAAGAAATTGCCCGTTTGACCGAGGGGCGGTATTTTCGGGCAAAAGATACGGCCGGCCTGCAAAAAATTTACAACGAGATTGACAAGCTGGAGCCTAACGACAATGAAGAACGTTTTATTCGGGAAATCAGAGAGCTTTTTTACATTCCGCTGCTGGCGGCTCTGGCGTTGGCATTGATTTTGGCTTTTAGCGGCAGAAGGAGGTATCATGGCTGAGTTCTGGCATAATTTTCATTTTCTGCGGCCGTGGCTGCTTTTGCTGCTGGCCTTGCCGCTGTGGGGATACTGGCGTTATTTTAAGGGTGTGAAAAACCAGTCGTCATGGGAAAAAGTTTGCGACAAAAGGCTTTTGGATTTTTTGCTGGTTAAAGGCAGCGCCCGCCAGCGCAAAAACATCGGCTATATCGGACTGGCCGGCATGCTGGCCGCCGTGATTGCCGCAGCGGGGCCAAGCTGGGAGAAAAAAGACATTCCGTCTCTGGCGCCGGAAAATCCGCTCATGCTGGTTCTCAACCTTTCTTCCGACATGGAAGTGCGAGATGTTACGCCGTCACGGCTTGAGCGTGCAAAATTTACGATTTCCGACTTGTTAAAACTGGTTAAAACGCCGCAAGCCGGACTGATTGTTTATTCCGACGAGCCTTTTCTTATCAGCCCGATTACCGAGGATGCGCAGATTGTTTCCAACCTGTTGCCTTCCGTTGTCCGCGACATTATGCCGGTTAATGGCGACCGTCCGGACAGGGCGATTGATCTGGCGGTAGAAAAATTGAAAAACGCCGGCTATGCCAAAGGCAACATTATTATGATAACCGCCGAAGCCGGACAACGTTTTGACCAAGCTCTGGCCGCCGCTAAAAAAGCCAAGAGCGCCGGCTTTATCCTCAACATTATCGGCATGTCAAAAGAAAGCAGCGAAAAACTGCAGTTGATTGCCGAGGCCGGCGGCGGAAGCTATTTGCCTTATGCGGCCGGAGATTCCGGTATCCGCCAATTGGCAAAACAAATTAACGCCCAAACCGGCGATTTGAAAATCAGTGAAAACTTACGGACGCAATGGCTCGATGCCGGATACGGGCTTGCTTTTTTGCCGCTCTTGTGCTGTTTGTATTTTTTCCGCCGAGGCATTGTCTGGAGTCTGATATTTTTTGTCTGGGCCGGTCAGGCGCAGGCGGGATTTTTTCTTAATGACAATCAGGAAGGGCTGCGGGCTTTTCAGCAGGAAGATTATCAAAAAGCGGCTGAAAAATTTGACGCTCCGGCGTGGAAAGGCTCCAGTTTTTACCGAATGGGTGATTATCAGAAGGCTTATGAAAATTTTGCCGGCGGAAAAGACGCCACGGCTTTGTATAATCAGGGCAATGCTCTCGCCAAGGCCGGAAAAATTGAAGAAGCCATCAAAAAATACGAGGAAGTTTTGCAAAAAGATCCCCAACATGAGGACGCAAAATTTAATTTGGAATATCTGAAAAAGCAGCAAGAGCAAAATCAACAGCAGCAAAATAACCAAGACCAACAAGACAACCAACAACAGAATCAGCAACAACAAAACCGGCAGCAACAGCCACAGGACGGAGAGAATCAGCAGGATTCAGAACAGCAATCCGGTGAGAATCAGGAACAAGAACAAAATCCGGAGCAAGGACAACAGCAAGATACGGGCGGTGCACAGCAACAACAAAGCGAGAAACAAAATCAATCGGAGCAAAATCAGCCGCAGCCGATGAACGGACAACCGCAGGAAGACCGTTCTGAGGAGGAACAGCCGCAAACCGGCAACGGGGAAGAAGCGCAGGAAGAAGAATTTGATGAAGAAGCACAGGCCAGAGCCCAGCAATACCGAGAGATTCCGGAAAATCCGGGAGGATTGCTCAAAGCTTTTATCAGAAGAGAATATATGAAGAAGAGGTATGAAGAATGAAAAAATTTATTTTTACTTTATTGTTTTCGTTAATCTTCGGCATAAACGCCCGAGCTCAGACTTTTGAAGCGACGGTCAACCGGAATCCGGTACCGCAGGGCGAGGCTTTTGTTCTGAGTCTGGAGCTGAAAGACGGACAGACCAACATGACGCCCGACCTCAGCGTTTTGAACAAAGATTTTCAGGTTTATTCTGTCGGCAACGCGACAAACATACAGGTTATTAACGGCAAGCGCAGCGAAAGCCGGCAGTGGGATGTTACATTGATTGCGTCCCAAACCGGCGACTTGGAAATTCCGGCCATCACGCTCGGCAGCCTTTCGACACAGCCTATCCGGCTGAAGGTTCTTGACGCCAATCAGGCATTGCAAAGCGCCTCTTCGGCCAAAGCCGCCGGCGATACCGACGCACCGAAATTTGCAATGAAGGCTGACGTGAACACCAAAGAGCCTTATGTGCAACAGCAGATTACTTATACCCTGAGCATTTTTGACGCCGGCGGCCTGCAAGGGCTTGAGCCGCAGTTTATTCAGGAAAATCAGGACGACTGGATCATCCGTGCGATGGGAGAGCCTCAGGTCAGAACTAAAATCGTTAACGGGCGGAGCATGCGGGAGATTGTCTTGCAATATGCTTTGTTTCCGCAAAAGAGCGGCGCTTTGAAGACTCCGCGCGTGCGATTTGAAGGTTTTTACCTGACTAAGGGGCAACGCGGTCAAGATCCGTTTGAAGGCTTGTTTAACGGGGCTTTCGGCGGCAGCGCTTTTGGTTTTGCCGATATGTTTGCCACAAGGAATCCGATTGTTTTGACCGCAGCGCCCATTGCCCTTAATGTCAAGCCCATTCCGGCGGCAAACGGAAACAACTGGTGGCTGCCGGCCGAAAACGTGGCGCTTTATGCCGAGTGGGAGCCGGCTCATCCGACTTTTAAGGACGGAGAGGCCGTGACCAGAAACGTTTATCTGAAAGCGCAGGGCGTTATTGAAAGCCAGCTTCCGAATCCTGACTTCGGGCAAAGTCCGAAACTTAAACAATATCCTGAAAAACCGGTAACCGAAACGGCAATTGACAACGGACATATCGTATCCGTCAAAAAAACGGCCAATGTTTATATTCCGAATGACAGCGGCAAGGCCGTTATTCCGGCGATTGAGGTTTCGTGGTTTAATGTTCTGACCGGAAAACCGGAAAAAACCGTGTTGCCGGCCGAAGAGATAAACATTCTCCCCGGTGCGGGAATCGCATCATCCGCTGCGCCGCAGCCCGCTCCGGTTATGCCGGAAAAAAACAACACTCCGGAAAAAATGCCGGATAATTCCGTTCAAAGCGCTGATACCGACGTTCCGGGCGGGATTATGATGTATTTGTATATTGCCGCGGCTTTTGTGCTGGGAATTTTGCTGACGTATCTGATGCTGCGGCCGGGCGGCACAAAAGAAAACGGCAGCGTAAAGATTAAGGATTATCAAAAATTTATTATCAACGCCGCAAGAAAAAAAGATTTTCGAAAATTGCGCGACGCTTTGACGGAATGGACCGGCAAAGAATTTCCGGAACAGAGAATCACCAATCTTAAAGACGTGGCAAGAGCCGTAAATAATCCGGCTTTTGACAGAGAAATCCGGCTTTTGATGGACAGCCTTTATGCCGAAAAAGCTCCGTCCGGCTGGGAACCGGAAAACTTTATTAACGTGTTTAACAAGGTTTATCAGACTAATAAAAAACAAACCAAAAAAGAAACGGCTCTTCCCAGCTTATATCATAGCTAGTGAAGGGTTTGGGAGTATTTTTGTCAATAAAAATTTGTAAAATATAGTCTTGCATTTTAAATTTTATCATCTATCATAAGGACATTATTGACAGTATGCGATATACTAAAATAATTATTCAGCGTATTACTTGTTGATTTGCTGTCTTCGTCTATTTGCTGCAACTTCAACTGAAAATTTTGGGACTAAAAGTTATCTTTCTATTAAGAAAAGGTGGTGTCTTTTTGTTTCCCGTTTTTTCAATGTAATCGTGTCCATAAAGTACTTTTTTTGAACAACAAGGGTATTTGACTATGAGAAGAGGCGATGAAAGAACACAGGAAATTGATGCAATCATTGGGCAAAAAGTCCGGTCTTTACGTAAGCTGAAAGGAATGAACCAAAATGACTTTGCAAAATTGATTGGCGTCACTTTTCAACAATTGCAAAAATATGAATTGGCTACAAACCGCATCAGTTGCTCCAGACTTGTTGTGATTGCTGAAGCTTTGGGCGTTGATGCCGCTCTTTTTTATGAAGACATCTTAAAAAAATCCGAAACCGATATTTTTTCGGACGAAGAGATCAGAATGATTGCCAAACTGCGTAAGCTGCCAAAGTCGGTAAGCAAACATTTTTTTGGTTTGGTTGAAGAGCTTTAAGATAAAAAAACTTATATTTTCTCCCTGTAACAGGGAGTTTTTTTTGGCCTTTTTTATGGCAAGCATGACTTTTTCTTATTTTGAAAGCTTTATTTCCGGCAAGGCAAAAATAAAACCGCTTACGCGGCTTTATTTTTGAACTGGGCGTTATAAAGAGCCTGATAAGCGCCGTCCGGCATTGACAGCAGCTCCTCATGGGTTCCGGTCTCAATAATTTCCCCGTCGTTAATCACAACAATCTTATCGGCATTCTTGATTGTCGACAGGCGGTGGGCAATGACAAAAACCGTCCGGTCCTGCATCAGGTTGTCAATGGCTTTTTGCACAACGGCTTCCGACTTGTTATCCAAAGCCGAGGTGGCCTCGTCCAAAATAACAATCGGCGCGTTTTTGATGAAAGCCCGCGCAATGGCCAAACGCTGCTGCTGGCCGCCGGACAATAAGGCGCCGCGTTCGCCGATGTCGGTATCAATGCCCTGCTCCAAGGTTGCAACAAAGTCATCAAGATAGGCCATTTTCAGCGCCTGATGAATTTCTTCTTCCGTGGCGTCGGCCTTGCCGAGCAGAATATTGTCGCGAATGCTGCCGGAGAACAAAAAATTGTCCTGAAAAACGACGGCAATATTATCACGCAGAGATTCCAGCGTGTAGTCTTTGATATTTATGCCGTCAATGCTGATACTGCCGGAAACAACGTCATAAAAACGCGGCAGAAGGCTGACAACGGTTGATTTGCCGCCGCCGGAATTGCCGACCAGAGCGACCGTCGTGCCGCCTTTGACCTCGAGGTTGATGTTTTTTAAGACAGGAACGTCTTTGACATATTCAAAACCGACATGACTGAAGCAAATGTCTTTATGTCCGGCCGACAGCGTTCCGGCATTTTTCTTATTGCGGATTTCCGGCTGCATTTCCAGAATATCGGTCACGCGTTCAATGGCCATAAAAGAAACCATGACGGCGTTATAGTTTTTGCCAATGCCTTTAATCGGACCATAAAGCATTATCAGCGCCGTCAGAAAAGACACGAAATTGCCGCTGGTGATTTTGTGGTCAACAATCAGATAGCTGCCATAGCCGATGACCGCCGCAATGCCGACAGAAATGACAACGTGCATCAACGGCGTCATCCATGCGGTTTTTTGCACCATTTTGATACCGAGCTTGAAGATAATTTTCAACGTGTCGGAAAATCCGGCAAACATCCGGTTCTGCAGATTATAAGAGGCGATGGTTTTGGCACCGGCGTAAGTTTCATTATATTTGGTCAGAATCTTTGAGCCTTCGCTCACGCCTTGCAGAATCACTTTTTTTATCCGGCGTTTGACCTGAGAAAGCGGCAGCAGGGCAAAAATCAAAACGACAATTGCAATAATTGAGAGCTGCCAGGAATTGTATATCAGTACGCCGATCAGTGACAGCGAAGAAAACAGCCGTGAAACGAAAAGCTTGACATTATCAATCAGGCTGGTGCAGGCCGCATCGGCATCGCTGGCAAAACGCTGGACGATAAAACCGGAATTGTTCTGGTCATAAAAAGCGCAGTCCAGTCCCAGCAGCTTGCGGTACAAGGCTTTTTTCATGTCCATGGTGATTTTGGCACCGACCCATGCGTTCATATAAGTCGCCACATAGTTCAATATGCCCTGAACAATGGTAAAACCGACAATCATATACGGGATATAAGAAGTGGCGGAAACACTTTTCTCAACCAGCACAACATCCATAAAAGGCTTTAGCGCCAGAGCGACAACGGCATCAAGCGCGCCGATCGGTATGCTCAAAGCGACGGCAAAGGCGGCACGAAACCAATAGGGTTTTACAAAAGGCCACATTTTTTTGTAGTGGTCGGAGAATTTTAATTCTTTGATATTGTCAACGTTATTCATTCGGATTTTTCCAGTTTAATAAAACAGATATTTGATAATAAAGGCAATACAGGCCAGTTCGGCAAAAACCAGCCAGACAAAAGTGCTTTGATAGCTTTTCTTTTTGGTCTTGTGGCGAAAGATTTTCTGCGCGACCAAAGCTCCCGCCCAACCGCCGAGAAACTCCAGCGTATGCAGGTCAAATTCCGGCACCCGCCATTTGCCTTTTACGGCAGCGCGTTTGTCTACGTAATAGGCCACAATTGTCACGATGTTTATTGACACAAGCTGAAAAACCAAAAACAGCAGCAGGGTTTTGGGGCTGAAGACAGACGTGCGGAAATAGTGCGTTTCAATATAATAAGCGCTCAAGATAATGACAGCGGCATGAAGTATGTAAAAATTGTTTTTCTGCAGCGGGCGGCACAGCGCCAGAGCGCCGAGCAAGATGATTGAAAAAGTCATAACCATAGGGGAATCCTTTTGCTCCATGTTTTTGCAACAGAATACATAATTTTTGCAAAAATGCAAATATCTTTAAGGCTTGTTCCGGACAAACTTCAGAAAATATAGTGAATAACTCAAAAAATTGGTGTTAAAAACAAAAATATCTTTATATTAAAAATTAAGATGTTTGCGGAGTGTTCGACGATGAGATTAAAAAAGACTGCTGTATTGCTTGTGACTTTGGGGCTGCTGGCCGGCTGCGAAAGCTGGAACATGCCTGACGAAGAAGAAATTTTTGAAGTCAAGGATGATGAATATTCCCAAGAATGGGCCGTTGACGGCATGGACGGCATCAGCGAAAGTTACTTGTATAACATAGACACCAAGGTTTATGAAATTGTCGCCCGCCGGACAACCAACAAACTGCTTAATTATGCAGCGCCGGTGGCCGATGCTGTTTCACGGCCGACGGTTTTTGTCAGCGAAGCACAGGTTTATGACAAAGATCTGCCCGACGGTTTTGCTTACAGCCGCAAGATTACCAAAGACATGCTTGAAAACGCCAAGGCCTTTATGGTAGTTAATGATCCGGCCGAGGCGGACTACTTTGTTGACATTGATGTCGAAACCCTGTTGCTGGAAGGCAGCAGCACGCCGGTCATTATTTATTCGCTTGTGCTCTCAGACAACAATGACGAGGTTTTGCAGGAGTGGAAAGAAACAATCCGGCAGGTTAAAAATGACGACAGGAGCTGGTGGTAGCCAATGTTTGCGACTAAAAGGATTTTTATGTTGCTTGGCGCCGGAATATGTTTTGCCTCGTCTTCCGCCGGCGCTTTTGACGGTGTGACCGCCGAAGGGAGCATTCTGGACAATGAAGTAGCGGCAATTTACGGCAAAGCCTGTGAGGAATTTAAAAAAGACGAGCCTAAATCTTCTGCCAGAGTCCGCGTTATTGACAAGGCCAGTTTTGCCGCCGTGGACAACCTGTCCATGCTTGACGCTTTTCGAAAAAAGTCGGAACCGCAGGACTATAATCTGGTCGTATATAATCTGGTTGACAATGCCGTCGAAGATTTGTCCGTACGAACATTAAAGCAAAACGAAACCGATATTTGCGTAGAAGTTACCGGTTATGTTTCCAAAAGAAACGTCATGCAGGCTCTGAAAGATGCCGAGCCCAGAGAAGAAACGATTGCACAGGCTGCTCCCGCCGAAGCTGCAGTACAACCGGAAAATCCGCCCGTTCAAACGGCCAGCACTACGGTCGCAGAAAAAAGGCCTGACGGAAAAGTCCGGCTCTGGATTGAACCGACCGGTTTTTACAACAACACCAGTTCTGACAAATTTGCCGACATTATTGCCAAACAGTTTGATGCCCAGCATATTGAGATTGCCGCCAAGAAAGAGAACGCCGATTTTGTGATTGTATCAAATGTTTTAAGAGCAAAGGTCGATCCGCTTAACAGCGAAACAAACCGCCTGCAAATGGTTGTGGCCGTTGAACTGGAAGATGCGTCCGGCAACAGGGTTTCTACCGAGCATCAGAACCGTTTTGTTTTGTTTTCTGCCGAGGAAGACGAGCAGGAAGTGGCGTTGCGGCTGATGAAAAAACTTTTTGAAAATGCCTGCGAACGGATTTCGCAAAAGATTGAACTGCCGGCGGGAGCCTCAAAAAGTTCGCGCCCGTTTGCCCCGATTATCACACCGGGCGGGCAACAGACTACTGAAGACTGATTTATTTGAAAACCGGAGGATGTTCTGAAATATTGCGGACGCGCAGGCAATAATTATTTAAGCGCTTAACGTTTCCGGAAACAAAATAGCCGTTGATTTTTTTCTCGATTTCCTGCCACAACTCCTGACATTCGGCGGCATTGCCGGCAATATATACAACAGCCTCGAGGTCGGTTATTCCGCGGTCAAAATAGACGTTGTATTCAAAAGACGCCATTTTGTTTTTGGCGGTTTCAAAAATAATCTTCTGTATATTTTTGAAGTGTTCCGTATATTGCAGTTTTTTATAAACGCCGATAAAATCGCTCAACCCGTCAAAATATGACGTTTCGGGATTGGCAGCAAGACGCTCGATGATATTAAAGTTTCCGGTCATGACGGCAAATTTGGCCGCCGCCGGCGCAAAAAGCCCGACCGACGCAATATCGGCCAGCCGCGGACGCAGCAAAGTCATTGCCATGTCAAGCATTCCCAAATCCAGCAGACTGTTCAGGTAGGTATATTCGATAACCGGCGGGATTTCGCCGCCAATACTCCAGATTTTGTGAACCAGCGCTCTGGCTTTGATGACATTGCCCTGCATAATCCGGCAGCGCAGCATTACAATCAGGCCAATCAGGTTATCCGGCGCAGCATTCAATTCGGCATACAGATTGTCTTCAATACTCATTAAATCAGCTTTTCTGTGCCAGTCCATGCGCTGAAGGCGGTCAAGGATTCCGATAAAATTATAAGAAGCGGTTGTGTCTGTCATGGCGTTTTTTCCCTTATTTTTTACGTTCAAGCATAAAGGTTACCGGCCCGTCATTGATTAATTCTACCTGCATGTCAGCCTGAAAAATTCCGGTTTTTACAGGCACCCCCTGCTCCAGCAAAGCATTTACATAAGCCTCATAGAGCGGTTTGGCCTGTTGCGGGCGGGCAGCCGTTTCAAACCCCGGACGGTTGCCGCGGGAAGTGTCGCCGGCCAATGTAAACTGTGACACGGCCAGAACTTCTCCTTTGATATCTTTTACCGACAAATTCATTTTGCCTTCCGCGTCTTCAAAAATTCGCAGGCCGGCTGTTTTTCGAGCCAGCCACAAGGCCTCGGCGGCGGTATCGGCGGCTTCTACCCCGACAAGCGCCAACATTCCCGCGCCGATTTCAGAAACACGGCGGCCGGCAACGTCTACGCTGCATCTTTTTACTCTTTGTACCAAAACTTTCATTTTATTAATACCAAACTTTCCCCGATTATTTTTTCATTATATTGCAATTGTCTTTAAGATAGATTAACATTGCCGGCAATAACACAAGAAAGGGACCGGCATGAAAAAATTTCTGGCTTTGGCGGCCTGCCTTTATTTGAGCGGATGTGCTTCTTTCGGCAAGGGCGTTGCTGAAGCGTTTATTGAAAACAACCAGCAGGAAGACACCCGCCAATGCGAGATTCAGGGCAGCAAATTTAAGGGTATTGACGCGGCATTTCAGAACAAAAACACCGTTAAAATTTTGATGATTCACGGCGTGGGCGCGCATATGCCGGGGTATTCCACCCGAATCAGGGAAAATCTGGCCGAAGATTTGGGTCTGAATGTTTTTTCGCGCCGAGAAAAAAACTTGCAGCTGATTAACCCTGCTGACGGCAAAACGCCTGTCGGCAATCTGCTTGTTACCAGAATGCAGAATGAAGACGGCAGCAAGAATCTGGAATTTTATGAACTGACCTGGTCTGAAATTACCAATCAGGGCAAAAAAATCCTGAATTATGATGTTTCGGGAAAATATCAGCACAAACGGGCAGCTTTTAACAATACGATGAAAGCCTTTCTTGACGATACGGTGCCTGATCCGATGATTTATCTGCTGGACGACGAGCAGCTGATTTTGAGCGCGACCAAGCAGGCGACCTGCTTTATGATGAGCCGGAACTGGGAAGACCTGCCGGACAAGTATAACGGCGTGTGCAAGGTTTCGTCTTATCAGCAGATTAAAGACATGAACAATGCCAATATTATTTTTATTACGCATAGTCTGGGCAGCCGGATTTTGATGGACAGCATTGTTGATATTGTGCAGGAAGTCGGCGCCATTGACGGCAAAGCCAATCCGACGGCGCAAAGAATTATTGAAGGCCTCCGGCAAAAAGAGCTGACGGTTTTTATGCTGGCAAACCAACTGCCGTTATTGCAAATCGGGCGCAAACAGCCGGAAGTTCACAACCAAATTCCGCAATACTGCTCACCCAAAGGCAAAAATTATGGCAAAAGGGTTTTCTCCAAGGTGAATATCATTGCTTTTTCTGATCCTAATGATTTGTTGAGTTATGATGTGGAGCAGAGTTTTATCGATGATTATATGGATTCAAGAATGTGTCCGTCACTGACAAACGTTTCTTTAAACGTGGCCGAAGTTATTTCCGCTTTCGGGGTCGGGGTTGTGAATCCGGTCACGGCACATACGGAATATGACAATGACAGCAGGGTGATAAAGCTGATTTCGCAAGGCGTGGAGAATTTTCAAAATGACAAAGACTTTAGCAAGAAATGCAAGTTTATCAAGCTGGCGGATTAATTGTTGTGACAACTTATGCATTTACAACCTGTTATAAATATGTTAATATAAGAACAACTTGATATATTCGAGGTTGCAGATGCGTCTTTTTAACCATGATATAAATCTGAAAAAAGCTGCTGTTTATGCGGCGGTGGCGGCGGTCAGCCTGTTTGGCAAAGCCAATGCTCAGACGGCGGAAGCCCAAGACCGGAAGCCGGAATATAAGTATATGAAAGAGTTTGCCGCTTTTGTTGCCCGTTTGGAAGACGAAGGCAAGACGGAAATGGTTAAAAACATTAAAGACAATATTGTTGAATATTATCGTTATTTTGAACAAAAAATGGAAGAGGATCAGAAAAAGTCCTCATTGAAAATCACAGAAGGAAAATTCAGCATAAATGATTTGACGCCCAAAGGCGTTGAGCTTTATCAGGCCATGTTGGCGGCAAAAGAGTTGAAAAGCGAAGTCAGCGGGCGAAAAACTTCTCTGAGCCGGAACAGGAATCAAATGGATGTTGCCATTGCAATGTTAAAAATTAAAAATGCCGAACCGGAGCTGCATCAGCAGATTATTCAGCAAACTTTCGGCGATGTCCGGTATGACGAAAAAGAAGGCACGGTCAGTCTTAAAGGCAAAGACGGCAAAGAATATTACAGACATACCAGAGCTAAAGGACAGAAAGCATTGCCTGACGATGTTTTGTTTAAGGCACAGGTTTCCCGCGGTCGTTAGGCTTATTGTTTTTCCTTATCTCTTAATTCACTTTTATTTTCTTCTTTTTTATATTTTTCTCCTGTCTTCCTCCTTTTCTGTCTTCTCCTTCCTTCTCCTTTATCTTTCATTTTTTACATTTTCTGCTCGACTTTCCCGCTTATTTTTTATTTTCTCCCTGTCCCTTTTCTTTTCTGCCGCCACTTTTCTTTTTTTTATTTTGAGGTTTTGATTTCTTCATTGAGTTATTTTCTTCTTTCTTACTTTTGCTTGACCAAAAGTAAGCAAAAGTCAAGCCCAACCTCACTTTCTAAATCTTTGGAGCAAAGTTAAAGTCGCTATGCTCCATTACATAGTGCTTCAAAATCACCTCTTTGCTCCAAAGATTAAGAAGTTGTTCGGTAATCGGGCAAATCAACTCTCCCCACCCCTCTCTTTCAAGAGAGGGAGTAGTGCTTCACTTTCGGGTTTTGCTCCAAAACCTAAGCCATTCGCAAAGGGCACCCAATCGTGCCGAACGGGAGGATGTGCTTTGAAGAAAAAACACTGTCATTCTGAGTGTAACAAAGAATCCAGTCAGATAAATCAGCTATATTATTAAACTGGATCCTTCGCTCCGCTCAGGATGACGAAGAAAGAGGCTCAGGATGACCTGCACGGCAGGTGGCGCTCAGTTGGAGGCAATGTGCTCCAGCAGAGTTTGTGGGGAAGAATGTGTTTTGAAATGAAAAAAGCGGGAGAGTGTCCCGCTTTTTTCTTACTGCCATGGAGAGGTTCGGGCGTCGGATACTTTAAGCTCAAACACCTTGTCGAAGAAGGAGAACAAGTAAACGTATTCATCCATACGCAGGTTGCCCTTATTTTTCCTTAATCTTTCTATTTTTCCTTCCAGAAAGTCTATATGA
>CABUWG010000046.1 GCA_902495305.1 uncultured Pseudomonadota bacterium
CCCCGCCGATAAAAACCTGCGCCAAAGCCATTTTGAAAGACGGAATGTCAAAAGCAATGTCCTTAATCATAATCGGCTTTTTATAAAACAGGCTTGCCCCGAAGTACACCGCCAACCCGAGCGCTGATACGACCGTAATCACCAAAGTTGTCATATGAGAAACCGAACCCTCGCCAAAGGCATGATCCGGCGTCAGAAAATAACCGAGAATAATCAAAAAGAAACAGGCCACCAGATAAGTAAAACCGGAAAAGGTCACCATTTTGACAATATCCGTGGCATGAAAACGCCAGCGCGTATAAAGGCGATAACGGATAGCCCCGCCGGAAACAATGGCATGACCGGCATTATTGCTGACCGAAAAACCGATAAATCCGGCAAAAATCCATTTAAGGGGAGAAAGCTTGCGCCCGATATACTTAATCGCCAGATAATCATAAGAAGACAACGCCACATAGCCCAAAAAAGAAGCTATTGCCGCCATAATCAGATTTTTTTTCGGAATACTGAGCACGGCATTTTCAATATCGGCAAGGTCATATTTAGAAAGCTGGTGATAAAGCATATAAGCCGCCAACCCGAAAAAAAACAAACCGGACCAGGAAATAATTTTCTTAATCAGTCTTTTAGCCTTAACCGACATTGTATTACAACTTCTTTCATCAAAAATCTTTTAAACCAGTTTATAATATATGGCCGAATAAATTAAATTACAATTAAATAATGCTCAGCCTCTTCATAAAAAACTCGACCTGAAAAACCGTTTACCGGTTACCTCGGATTTTGACATTGCGCCATTTCTCATCGCAACAAAAAATCCGCCCTTTTAAGGCGGATTTTAATCGTGCCGACAGAGATTGCTAAGTAAAAACAACCGCTGCTCCGGTTGTTTTTGTCTGCAAAATCTTTGAACATCTTGGCAAGCGAGGGAAGCTTCTGCGACTGCTGCGAGCCTAGATGCCAAAGTATAGTCTCTCGTCGCAACAAAAAATCCGCCCTTTCAAGGCGGATTTTAATGGTGCCGACAGAGAGACTCGAACTCCCGACCCACTGATTACAAATCAGTAGCTCTACCAACTGAGCTATGTCGGCGCTAACTGACGATGTTTATATACTACAGATTTTATAAAGTCAACAAAATAATAATACAGTCATGACTATCTGTAATCATATAAAAACGCAATGATTATCATCGGCCAGATGACCATCAAGCTCCAGTAACCGATATCAAATATTCTAACCTTTCGTTTCTCTCCGCCAGAATATTCCTTATAGCGATATTTAGTTAAAAACCACAAAAACGGCAGGAACAATAAAGCATAGAATGCCCCGATAAAATACTGAAAAAACAAAAAAGCAAAAACAATATTTTCAACATAATCACGCCAGTCCATGTGAGCAATGGATCCACCCTGCGCCTGAAACCAAACAGGAGCAACTAAAAACATAAGGACAATACCCCCAAACACACATCTTCCAATAACCTTTTGACAACCGGCATATTTTTTTGCCAAATGCAAACCAACAACAGCAGAAATAAAAATAGAACCCAAAATAAAAAAATTCTTCCAGTTCCATACTGCCCAAGCCAAATTATAAAACAAAGAAATAATCAAAAAAATCAATATCCATAACGGCCAGTCTTTTCGGGAAAAACCAATATTCTCAGCACTTGACACTTCATACTCCTTACAAAAACCTCCATATAAAATATCATGCAAAGATTAAATTAAAATAAATCCCGCGGCAAAAATTTACCACGGGATTCACGGCCAACAGATATCACATCGTCAAGGCATGCGCCAAGACAACCGCCCCGACATTATTATTAATCTTTTCCGTCAGCACTCGCTTATTCAAGCCGCTGAGCTCTGACAAAGCGGCAATATATTCGCCTTCTTTGCCCGCGGCCTCAATTTTCAACTCACCATAATTAAACAACACAAACCGGCGGGTTGCCACGTTTCTCTTAATCTGTTTCAGTTCCGCTTTCTTAACGCCGGCTTTTTCCATATCCACATAAACGCCGTCACGGCTGTACTGCCACATTCCGCCGGTGGCCACATCAGTCAGCCAGCTCGGCCAGAAAGTCAGATTCAAAATTGCCACCTTATTCAAATTCGAACGCAACACAATCTACTTGTCATCATAACCTTCCTTCTTGGCCATAATCACCGAACTGGCCGATTTTCGTTCCAGCGGAAAAACGCACGGCGTTCTGCAAATTTCCATACCGTCTGCATAAATCTTCACGCCTTTTACATTTGAATCAAAAGAAACATCCTGATCTGTGCCGCTAAACAACGTTCCGCAGGCAGCCAGCATCAACACGGAAAATAGTCCCAATTTTTTCATACGTTCAACATCCTTTTGCTTTTAGATTAAAAAAACCCGCTTTTATACAAAAGGCGGGCGGATGCTAGAAAACCGTGTATCATCAAACGGCTCGGCTTATTTGACCATAGCCTTATTCACCGACATCCGCCCTTTATGAGGCAGATTATCGGCACAATTTTTTAAGTCGTGTGCACCCGACTAATGATACAAGGGATTTCTAAGCCCTTAAGCATTTTTCTTTCTAAGGAAAAACACCTACCGTAAGGATAAAAAACTTTTCACAATTAATCAAGCTGAAAATAACGCGCTGACTTATTTCTCTTTTTTTATCTCGTCCACAATGGCCGAAATCGCATTGCTCGCACCGCTTTTCTCTTCCATTTCAATTTGCGCATGCACATGATCGGCAATATGCTTCAACTTATGCCAAAAACCGTTTTCCCAGGCCACAACCGTTCCCCAAATTGCCATCACCGATACAATAATCGTACAGATGGCTTCCATAATGTCCATTTTGTCTTTAAAACTGAGTTTATCCATATCTGCCTCCGCATTTAATATGCGCCGCCAAAAAACAGCTTCAAGCAAGATTATACCAATTATCTAAAAAACTTTATTATAGATTTTTTTACGGATTTGTCTTAACATAACAAAACAAAAACTTTTTACCTAACGGAAACAAACCAATGTCAGAAAAACTGCAGCCCCATTGCCACCATTGCGAAAAGATTGAAGGCATCCTGTCCAACATGCCTGCCGCACAAACTTTTGAAAAAGCTTCCGAAACTTTTCAGCTCATCAGCGATCCCGCCCGCCTGCGCATTCTCTGGCTGCTCTGCCATCGCGAAGTCTGCGTCAACAACATCGCTTATATCGTAAACATGAGCGCTCCCGCCGTTTCTCACCACCTGCGCCTGCTCAAGCGTGCCGGCCTTTTAACCAGCCGCCGCGAGGGTAAAGAAATGTATTATAAACTTTCCCAATCCCCCCAAGCCGCCCTTGTTCACAAAGCAGTCGACGATATTCTGGACATCACCTGCCCTAATTAAAAAATTATATCTTGACAAACAAATTAAACAGATATACAATTAAACATATATTTAATTGTTTAATCGAGGTTGCCATGAGAAAAATTTATCAGCTTGAAAATCTGGATTGCGCCAACTGCGCTGCCAAAATCGAAAACGCCGTCAAAGACATCAACGGCGTCAAAAACGCTTCTGTCAGTTTTATGACACAAAAACTGATGATTGAAACCGATGCCGATATTGACCAAATTATGGAAGAAGTCAAAAAGGTGATTCAAAAGGTAGAACCGGACTGCGAAATCATCTCATAAGGAAACACTGATGAATAAAAAACTCAAAAAACAGCTCAAAAAAATCGTTCTGGCCGCAATCCTGTTTGCCGCCGGCTTTCTGCCGCTGCCGCAGCTCTGGCCGCTGCTTTTGTTCACGGCCTCTTACCTTCTGGTCGGAACGGATATTGTCTTGTCGGCTCTTCGCAACATCAGACACGGCCGGATTTTTGACGAGAACTTTCTCATGACGCTGGCAACTTTCGGCGCTTTTGCCCTCGGAGAATATTCTGAAGCCGTAGCCGTCATGCTGTTTTTTCAAATCGGCGAGTTTTTTCAAAGCTATGCCGTCAATCAGTCGCGCAAATCCATTACCGCACTGATGAACATTCGCCCCGACTATGCCAATGTCCGCCGCGGCAAAGAAATCCTGACGGTCAGTCCGGAAGAAGTCAAAATCGGCGAAACCATCGTCATCCGTCCCGGAGAAAGAATCCCGCTTGACGGCAAAGTCATAAAAGGTTCCTCCACGTTGGATACGGCAGCCCTGACCGGCGAATCCCTGCCCCGCGATGTTGCCGAAGGAGTCGAAGTTCTGAGCGGTTGTATCAACCTGACCGGCGTGTTGGAAGTCCGAACAACCACCGAATTTGCCGCTTCCACCGTTTCTCAGATTCTGGAACTGGTCGAAAACGTCTCTTCTCAAAAAGCCGGTATCGAAAATTTCATCACGCGTTTTGCCCGCTACTATACGCCGGCCGTTGTCATTATTGCCGCATTTCTGGCCGTCGTTCCGCCGTTTTTGTCAGGCAGTATGGACTTTCGCGACTGGGGATATCGTGCTATCACCTTTTTGGTCATCTCCTGCCCCTGCGCCCTCGTTATCTCAATTCCGCTCAGCTTTTTTGGCGGATTGGGCGCAGCCTCGCGTTGCGGTATCTTAATCAAAGGCAGCAACTATCTGGAAGCTCTGGCCGAAGCCGGCACCGTTGTCTTTGATAAGACCGGAACCCTGACAAAAGGACAGTTCAAAGTAGCGCAAATCAACCCGCAGGACATTTCAGAAGCCGGACTTTTGCGGCTGGCGGCTCATGCCGAGGCCCACTCCTCGCATCCGATTGCCGTTTCTATCCGTGAGGCTTACGGCAGCTCGCCTGACCTCAACATTGTTTCCGATGTCAAAGAAATCCCCGGACGCGGCATTACCGTACGCATTGACAAAGACGAAGTCGCCGCCGGAAACTTTGAATTCATCAAAAGCCTTGGCATTCCGGCACAGGAAAACCATACCCCCGGAACGGCCGTCTACTTTGCCGTCAATAAAAAATTCGCCGGCTCGATTATCATCGCGGATGAAATCCGTCCGGATACAAAAAATGCCGTCACAGCCTTAAAAGCCGAAGGCGTCAAACAGACGGTAATGCTGACCGGCGATCGCAAAGACATTGCCGCCCGAATTGCCGAAGAAACCGGTATTGATAAATATTTTGCCAACCTGCTTCCGGCCGGCAAGGTTCAAAAAATCGAAGACCTGCTGAACGGCCGGCCTGACCGTAAAAAAGTTATTTTTGTCGGCGATGGCATTAACGATGCGCCCGTGCTTGCCCGTTCCGACATCGGAATTGCCATGGGCGGTATCGGATCAGACGCGGCCATTGAAGCGGCAGACATTGTCATTATGACCGATAAACCGTCCAAAATCGCATCAGCCATCCGCATCGCCCGCAAAACGCTGCGCATTGCCAAAGAAAACATTGTTTTTGCCCTTGGCGTCAAATTTCTTGTTCTGGCGCTTGGTGCCGCCGGCTATGCCTCAATTTGGGCGGCGGTTTTTGCCGACGTCGGGGTTTCGGTCATTGCCATTCTGAATGCGGCCCGCGCCCTGCGCCTGCATAAAAACTGCTGAAATTATCATTCCAAAATATCCCCATGCACAATGGTTCGGCTTGTAAAATACGACAAAAAGCATAAGATAAGCTGAATCATTGTTGCTAAGGACACTCATGAAAATAACATATCGTTCCCTCATTGCCAAACTCGGCCTCACTCTGGTCACTGTCTCGATTCTGGCGACAACCGTCCGCTATTATGCAATGGAAAGCTTCCGCGGCAGCAGCCGGAGCCTGCTCGCACCGGCCGGACAAATGCTGGAACAAAACAAGCAAAAGTTCACCTTCTCGGCAGTCAGCGATACCGGAGCCCGCAACGCGCCTCTGGAACGGATATTAAAACAAATCCGCCGTTCAAAATCCGAATTTGTCCTTTATCTCGGAGATTTGGTGCGCTATCGTAACGAGAGCCACTTCCGCTGGATTACCTCCGAACTTTCCGAAAAACTGAAAAGGCTGCACTTTTACGCCATCCCCGGCAATCATGAAATCATAAAAAAAGACGGTAAAATCGACCGCTCTTTATACACCGGAATTTTCGGCTCGGCTTACTATTGGTTCGGCTATGGCAATACATTATTCATCGGCTTGGACAGCGCCGAAAGCAAAATTGACGACAAACAGTTTGAATGGCTGCGCAGCACGTTAAAGCACATCCGCCCGCTTTTCAAACATTGTATTGTCTATACCCATGTTCCGCCGGTCAATCCGGCCGCCCCCGAAACAAAGGTTCTGGACGCCTACTCCCGTGACCGTCTGGCTGAACTCCTGCCGCAGGGAAAAGTCAGCCTTTTGCTGGCCGGACATGTACACAACTTTCAGCAAACCGAATTTGCCGGTATCCCGCTTTACACCCTGCCTTCTTCCGGACAGCCAATTCGCTCCGACATAAAAAAGTTTGGATACGTTGACGTCAAAATCATGCCGGATAAAATAGAAAAAGTAAAACCCCGCTATATTCACGGCGACGATGACGTTGAATTTCTGGAAAGCTTCGCCAGCAATGCTCTCGTCAAAAAAAGCATCCACACTTTTTCCGTCTGGATGCTCGGCACAGGCCTGTTGCTGCTCATAATTGCCGCAATAATGAAGCTGGCGGCACGGCGCAAGCCTTAAAGCGGCAGCACGGCGGCCGCGGCCTCTTCCCAATCCTGATAAGAGGCGCTGATTTCCATTCCGTCTTTATCCCGCAGCTGATATTCCCGATTCTCGGCATCATACACCAAAAAGTCAAAATCATTATACCCGAGGATAACGCCGCCGCTGCCCCCCATGCCGGCACGCAGGTTCTCTGCAAGAATATCGGAAAAAGGGCCGTCTGGGTTAATGGCATAAATTTCACATCCGCTGCCCCGCACCCCGTTGCATTCTTTCAAAAAATCCATAAATTCCGAAGGCAGTTCCGGCAGTTCCTTTTTCTTCATCTCGATTTTGTAAATCAAAATCTTGCGGGCATCGGCGCCTTCGCCACACCACAACGCGTCACTGTCTTCTATAATCTTCGCCAGTTCTGACATTTTCTAATACCTCTGCCTTTCTCTTTTTGCAAAATTGCCTTGTTCTTTCATCTGCCCGATTTTATTTTCATAATCCAGCGCGTCTTTTTCCGTCAGGCTGAAACTCATTCCTTTGCTCAAGCCGCCCACACAACAAACATCTTTCTTAAAACGCAAGCGTCTGATTGTTTCTTCCCGCATAACGCTTTCTTTAATCTGCCGCGGCTTCCATTCTTCCGAGGCATTGCGCTTTTCGGCATTTTTCCGGCGGCGGTAAGCCTTGCCCAGCGGCTCGTCCATCCGGTGCAGCAAATCATGAATTCGGGGAATTCGCCGCGGTACCGCCTCTTCAATCTCCGCAAAGTTGTCTCGGGTCCAGGACGCTATTTTCTGGCGCGACTTCTTGTCATCCACACGGTCAAAAATCGTTACAAAATTGTCAATTGCATTGGCGGCGGCATAATCGTTGGCATCTTTAATATTCTCCTTATGATGAATGCTCGCCTCAATCCAGCTGCCGTCTGCGGCTTTAATCAGCGGCGGAAACTGGCTCTTCTCCCGCATAAATCTGACCACATTTTCAAATTCGGTCTCATCAACCCCCATTTTGCCAAGCAGCGCCTTCAAATCTTTTTCATGATTATTCACCAGAATCTCACAAAAAACATTTTTTGCACCGTTAAAGACATGAGCCTTGCGCTTAAACTGATTACCGCGGCTAAAGTCGTCAAACACAATCTGCTCAACATCCGAAACCGGCATTTTTACGGCCAATTCCGGCGGAACGTTCAGCTTCGCAAAAGCCTTTTTCATGGCCTTGTCAAAATTCTTAAAGGCCGGCTGCCGCTTCATCATTTGCCAAACCGCGGACTCTTCCAGATTATAATCCTCAAGACGGTATTGACGGCTGACATCGCGCATATTCAGATAATCGGCATAAACCTCGGAAATACGGCTGCCGTTTTGCCGCTCGACAAATCCGTTAAAGGCCAGACGCATTGTTCTGCGGGCTTCCGGCGAAGGCGGCACAATCGTTCTTTCTTCCCGCTCGATCATGCCCGACATTGCCTTGTCCAAAGCCTTGCGGGCATCTGCCGGACTTTTGATCCGAAAAATCGTCTGCTTCAAATCAGCGGTCAGATTGTCATGCAGACAAAAACCGTCGAGCTCGTCCCGCAGGGCATTATAAAAATCTTTCTGCTCCCACCCCGGTTTATAATCCCCGTTCAGCAAAGCAAAAATATCCTGCGGCGAAGCCACGTCTTCCGGCACTTCTTCCATTGCCTGAACTACCGTAATCAAAATATCCAGTTCATTATAAATTTTTGCTTCGTCCCGCAGCAGTTTTTCATGGGGAGAAGCATCAGGGACGGCCTGTTTGTGACCCAAAGGCGCCTTTCCGGTACGGGGCATTGTCTTACCGGGCAGAGGAGTCATATTCTGTTTGAGCAATTTCATTTCTTGTTCCTCTTTTGCCTTTTTGTCTATAATAACACAAAAAAAGCGCTTATACAATAAGAATAGAATAAAATAATTAAAATTTCATTATAAACAAAAAGACATATATTGACAAAACAAAGTAATATAAAGCCTGCAAAAAATCAAAAAAATTTCCCCTCACGGGTTTTGCACGCGCTTCGCACTATGCACCCCTCAATTCTTTCGGGGCCGTTTCACGTTGTTCAACGTCGAACTGCGCCGCAGCTTCGCCCGGCTTGTTACTCGAACCACAATCGTACTTCTCATCTCAAAAGAAAAAGCCATTAAAAAAGCCTGCTTGAAAGCAGGCTTTTTTAATGGCTCCCCCTCATGGATTCGAACCACGATACCAACAACCAGAATGTCGTGTCCTACCGTTAGACGAAGGGGGAATAATTCATTTATCGCTATATCTTCTACGCCGCTTTATCATCAGAGTCAACAATTTTTCGCATTTATTAAAAAAATTTTTCTTTCCCCCTTGTCAAATCTCTCAAAAAATGGCAAATTATAAAGAGAGGCAAATAGAATTTGTCTGAGATAATTATATACAGGAAAACTTATCATGAAAAAACGAACTTCCAAAGCTAGATTAATTAGCGGCGAAGCTCATCCGGCTCAAAATGAGCCTCCGCTTTTTAACACAATCACCCTTTTCTCATCAACTCACCCGCAGGCATGGGTTAATAAATTATGCATTGACGAGGGCTGTTCGGTTCTGAAAGGAGTGTAGCTATGCTTACTTTCAGAGATTACATCACCCCCGAAGACATTGAGGCAGTCCGCCGCATTTCTTCATCAACCGGCGTTTTTGACAGCGGCGATACCGAAATCACCGTCGAGCTGGCGCATGACGCCCTGCTCCAACAACAAAACGGCATGGAAGAAATCGCCCATGACATCCGCTTTTTGTTTGCGGAACAAGACGGCGAAACCTGTGCTTATGCCTGCTACGGTCATATTGCCGACTCCGATTCGACTTATGAACTCTACTGGCTGTCCACACATAACAGCTATCGCGGCCAAGGCATAGGCAAAAAACTCATCACCAGACTGATTGAAAAAATTCAGGAACTCGGCGGGTCTAAAATCTACATCAAAACAGACGGCAAGGAGTTATACAAGCCGACACGGCGCTTTTACGATTCCTGCGGTTTTCGGGTAGAAGCCCTGCTCAAACAGTACTACGATAAAAATGACGATTGTTATATTTATTCAATGTGCCTGTAAAATCAGTTTTGATAAATGCAGAAACAAGGCGGCCTGATAAGCCGCCTTGTTTTTTATTTCTTATCCTCAACCGGAACCACTTTAATATGCAGTTCGTCAAGCTGTTGCTGCGTCACAAAATTCGGCGCCTGCATCATCAGATCTTGCGCCTTGCCGTTCAGCGGGAACAAAATCACGTCACGAATAATCGGTTCGTCCAAAAGCAGCATAACCGTGCGGTCAATCCCCGGAGCACAGCCGGCGTGAGGCGGTGCGCCATACTTAAAGGCATTAATCATGCCGCCAAACTTATTATCAACCACACTGTGGTCATAACCGGCAATTTCAAACGCTTTATACATAATTTCCGGCTTATGGTTACGCACGGCGCCGGAAGCCAGCTCGACCCCGTTGCAAACCATATCATACTGATAAGCATAAATATCCAGCGGATTTTTGGTCATCAAAGCTTCCATTCCGCCCTGCGGCATTGAGAACGGATTATGCGAAAACTCAACCGCGCCGTTTTCCTCATTTTCCTCATAGAACGGAAAATCAACAACCCAGCAAATGCGGAAAACATTATCCTCGTTAATTCCGAGTTCCTCACCCAGTTTCAGACGGACTCTGCCGGCAAACTTCGCCAGCTTCAGACCTTTGCCGACCATAAAGATAACGGCATCGCCGTCTTTTGCGCCCAAAGCAGACTTAATTTCTTCCAGCTTTTCGGCGCTCAGCAATTTGGCAATCCCTTTGGCACCGGCCTGAGCATAAGCAACATAAGCAATCCCGCCCATGCCCTCTTCTTTGGCATAAGCATCAAGCTTGTCAAAGAAAGAACGCGGCTTTTCGGCCTGCCCCGCCAAAACAATTGCCCGAACGCTGTCGCCTTCGGCAACCCGCGTGTCATAAACGCCAAAACCGGAATTTCCGAACAAGGAAGAGGCCTCCTGAATAATCAGCGGATTGCGCAAATCCGGCTTGTCGGAACCATATTTCAACATGGCCTCGCGGAACGGAATACGCATAAACGGCGCCTGATCAACCTTTTTGCCGTTGGCAAATTTATTAAACACGCCGCCCATCACATATTCAATTGCCTTAAAAACGTCTTCCTGTGTTACAAAAGACATTTCCATATCCAACTGATAAAATTCGCCGGGAGAGCGGTCTGCCCGCGGGTCTTCGTCACGAAAACACGGCGCAATCTGAAAATAACGGTCAAAGCCCGATACCATCAGCAATTGCTTAAACTGTTGCGGCGCCTGCGGCAATGCATAAAACTTGCCCGGATTAATGCGCGACGGCACCAGAAAGTCGCGCGCGCCTTCCGGAGAAGAAGCCGTCAAAATCGGTGTCTGATACTCGGTAAAACCCTGCTCAACCATCAAACGGCGCATTTCGGCAATCACCTGCGAGCGCAAAATAATGTTTTTGTGAATCCGCTCTTTGCGCAAGTCCAGAAACCGGTACTTCAGACGCAGTTCCTCCGGCGCATCATCTTCAACAGCCACCTGAATAGGCAAAACCTCGGCCTCGGAATAAACCTCAATCCCCGAAACCTTAATCTCGACATCTCCGGTCGGCATATTTTTGTTTATGTTCTCGCGAATAACCACTTCGCCGTCAATTCCGATAACCGATTCGGCACGCAGAGCCTGAATTTTTGCAAACAAATCTGAATCGCTGTCGATAACACACTGGGTAATTCCGTAATGATCTCGCAAATCTACAAAACAAAGGCTGCCCAAATTTCTCTTCCGGTGAATCCATCCGGCAAGTTTCACCTGCTTTCCGGCATCTTCTTTACGAAGCTGGCCGCAGGTATGTGTACGATAGCTGTTCATATAAACCTCTTTAATTTTTAGTTATAGTCAGATATTTATTAGTAGAACCGATTTCACACAAAATCAAGCTTATTCTCATGCCTGCAGCAAAAAATCGGCACAAAAAAAGAGGAGCTGCAAAACCCCTCTTCTTAATTTTCTTAAAGATTATAAATACCTGACCGGACGGACAAAATACGGCAAAACTATTTTTTAACCCCGTAAACGCGGGAAATCACAGGCCCGCCGTTCACAAACAAACCTTTTGTATTCTGATAAATACAATGGCAATCGCTCAGCCACTTGCCCAAATCGGCATAATCTTCCCGACAACCGACAGAGCGCAAAATCAGATTCTGCCCTTCTTTCACAATAAATGCCCGCAGCATGATTTGATGGCGCTTGTAAAAATCATAAAGCAAATTGCTATAGAAAGCAACAGCCTGAACATCGGCATCCGGATCGGAAGACACGGACACGCCGACCGCACAAGAAGCCCGTCGCCAGCCGAAATCAGCCGTCACCCAGAGTTCGCTTTCCGGAAAACGTTCCTTGACCTTGGCGCTCAAAGCCCCGACAGAGGCAAAACTTTCTGCCCGCAGCTCGGCAATCATGCCAAAAGTCGGAAAATCGGCTCCGTTCAGATAAGCGCCGCAATAAAGTCCTTTGAGCCAGCTCGGATCAAACTGATTGATAATCTCACGCAAAATATGCTTTTTGCCGACCGGCAGTCCGTTTTTGCAGGAAAAAATCCCCAACGACGCACTCCGATACCCCAAAAATAACTTGACTGTATTCATGGTTCTAGTATTTAAAACGTTAATAATTCTGTAAATAATCACTGATTGAAAGCCACAAATAGCATAAATCAAAACAAAAAGCAAGCAGTCCTGATTAAAAAAATATTAAACATCTCCTGCTAGGCTGAAACAAAATAAAAAAAATTAAGGTTTAAAAATGATAAATCTGATAAAAGACACCGCCTCGCTGGAGGCTTTTTGTGCCCAACTGCAAAACCAGCCGTATATTACCATTGATTTGGAATTCATTCGCGAAAAAACTTACTATGCCGAACTTGCATTGATTCAGGTCGGATCAGAAGCGGAATGCGCCATTATTGATCCGTTGGCACCGGATTTAAACATGCAAAGCTTTTTTGCTTTGCTGGAAAATCCGGAAATCGTCAAAGTCTTTCACGCCGGACATCAGGATATTGAAATCCTGTATATGCTGACACACAAAATCCCGTATCCGGTTTTTGATACCCAGATTGTCGCACAGGTTTGCGGCTTCGGCGAAAACGTCAGCTACGAAAATCTGGTCAAATCAATCTGCGGCGTTGAACTCGATAAATCTTATCGCGTCAGCAACTGGCTGCAGCGCCCGCTGTCGGAACGGCAGTTGGAATACGCTCTGGCTGACGTCACACATTTGAGAAAAATATATCATCACTTAAAAACCGAAGCCGAAAGCAGCGGCCGGCTGGAATGGCTGAAAGAAGAAATGGAAGCCGTCTATAATCCGGAAACCTACATCATAAAACCGGAAGAGTCCTGGCAACGGCTGCGTGCCCGTTCGCACCACCCGTTTTTCCTGACCGTTCTGCGCGAACTCTGCGCTTGGCGTGAAAAAAGGGCTCAGGCCAAAAACATCACACGGCAGGTTATTATCAAAGACGACTGCCTGCTCAATATTGCCTCTCTTTGCCCGCATAACCACACGGAGTTGTCTCAAATACGGGGCATGCGCAAAGATATTGCCGACGGCAAGCTTGCTCCCGAGATTATTGAAATCATCTGCAAATGCGATAAAATTCCGCCTGAAAATTACGTAAAAGCCCCCAAAGAAAAGAAGATTTCAAGCTATTCAACCCCGCTTTACGAGCTCTTAAAACTGCTGTTAAAGCTTAAAGCGCAGGAACATCAGGTCGTCGCCCGCTTAATCGCCCATGATGATGACTTAAAAGAATTTGCTTCCGCCAAAAACGACAAACAAAACCCGATCCTCAAAGGCTGGCGGAAAGAAGTCTTCGGTGATGCGGCATTAGCCCTGCGCAACGGTGAAGTCAGCATAAGCTACAATCCTAAAGCACATAAAATTGAAATAAAGTAACTTCCGGCATTTTACTTTTCATTATCAAAAACCCCGTTTGGGGTTTTTGATATTTTATACTCTCTTTTCCTTTCTTTTGCTCCAACCTCTCCACCGGTCTTCCGGCCTTTTTCCCTCCGCCATTTTTCCCCCTCCTTTTACCCCATTTTTAGCCAAATTTCCCCTGCTTTTCCTTATCCCCTAGCCAAAATCCCCACCCCACTTTTTATTATATATTGACACTGGCGTTTCTTTGTGGTATAGTGACTATAATGTCATTCTGAGTGCAACGAAGAATCCAGTTTAATAATATAGCTGATTTATCTGACTGGATCCTTCGCTTCGCTCAGGATGACCCGTACGACGGGCGGCGGTCGGG